>CAZSHN010000007.1:30964-34178 GCA_964607015.1 uncultured Candidatus Saccharibacteria bacterium | reverse complement strand
ATTCTTTACTTTCATATCAGAAACCTATGTTTAAAATAATACTTTTCGGCGCTTAAGTCAACCAAAAGTTTCAACAGATTGTCCCCAGTTTTTTAACAAATTCTTGGGTTTTTCCTTGTTTTACACAACTATTTGACTTTTCCCCATATATGCTATAATACACTAGTATTAAATTTATACCTTATTATGACTAAAGAAGAACTCTGGCAAGCAGTATTAGCTCAAATTCAGTTCAAGATATCTAAAGCTAACTTTGCTACTTGGTTTAAAAACACAGAGATTGTTAAAAGGAACGGGGGGACTATTACGGTTTCTGTTCCTAATACATTTTCCAAAGAATGGCTGGAGCAAAAGTATAATAAGATCATTTTAAAGACTATTCACGAACTAGACGAAAAAACCAGAGAGGTCAAATACATAATAGACAGAAACGCTTTAAAAAAGAAAAAGGAATCAAAAGAAAAGTCTCCTGAGCCCGAAGAAGAAGTTTCTGATCAGTTAGGATTTGAAGAATTTAAAGTTAACCAGAAAACTAATTTAAACCCAAGATACAAGTTTGATAACTTTGTAGTAGGCCCTTTTAATGAAATGGCTCATGCGGCTGCTACCGCTATCGCGAAAGAGCCTGGGAAAATATATAATCCCCTATTTATATATGGAGGAGTAGGTCTTGGAAAAACACACCTGATTCAGGCTATCGGAAATCAGGTGATTGAAAATTTTTCAAACAAAGAAATAAAATACATCCCAGCAGAAAGATTTATCTCTGGAATTGTTAATTCAATAAGAAATCATAGCGTAGACCAATTTAAGGCAGAGCACCAGAAAACAGACGTTTTAATTATAGATGATATTCAATTTTTAGCAGGAAAAGAAAAAACTCAAGAAGAGTTTTTTCATCTTTTTAATAGCTTGTACGGAAAAGATAAACAAATAGTATTATCTTCTGACAGAGTTCCTAAGGCTATCCCTTGTTTAGAAGAAAGGTTAAGGTCTAGATTCGAAGGAGGAATGATCGCAGACATAGGAAGTCCAGACTATGAAACCAGACTAGCCATTCTTAAAACAAAGACAAAACAAAGAAATATAAAGTTGCCTGACGAAGTTTTATCTTTTATTGCTTCTAATATTAAAAACAACATCAGAGAGTTAGAAGGATCTTTAAATAGACTTGTTGCTTATAGGCAAATAAACAACAAAGACCCAAGGTTAGACGATGTTAAAAAGTTATTAGAAAAAATAATTCAAACACCGAGAAAAATAGTAACAGCGGGCCAACTAATAAAACTAGTAGCTAGTTTTTATGATCTAAAAGAGAAAGATCTAGCTGACTCTTCTAGAAAAAAAGAGGTAGTAAAACCAAGACAGGTAGCAATGTATCTTTTAAGAAAAGAGTTAAAAAATTCTTACCCTGCTATTGGTAGAAAATTAGGAGGAAAAGATCACACAACAGTTATTTATGGATGTGAAAAAATAGAAAAAAAGATGAAAAAAGACGAAAGTTTAGCTGAGGAAATCAGGTTGATAAAACAAAGAATTCGTAGTGGATAGAATGGGTATAATTTTTTAAACTATTTTAGCGATTATTTTTGTTAACAATTAATCTTATTTTTTAAACAAGTTATCCATTGTCTCTAAAAACCAAAGAAGTAATAAAGAACAACAATAAAACAGATTTTCTAAAAAATAAGAGCACTTATTAACAGGTAATAATAATAGTAATATAAAATATATATAAATTATAAAATATTAAAAGAACATGAAACTTTCAATTTTAAAAGAAAATCTTTTAAAAGGGTTGAACGTGGTAAGTAGAGCTACTTCCAAATCTATTACCTTGCCTATTTTGAACAACGTACTTCTTTCTACAGAAAAGAACTTTTTAAAAATATCTGCTACTGATCTAGAACTAGGTGTTCAGTACTGGGTTTTATCTAAAACAGAAAAAGAAGGATCTATTACAATTCCTGCTAAGTTTTTAACTAACTTAATTAATCTTATTCCAGACGAAAAGATAAACCTTAAAACAAAAGGAGACACTTTGTTTATTGAAGGAAAAAACTACAAGAACGAAGTCAAAGGATTGAGCTCTGATGATTTTCCTATTATTCCCGAGGTAAAAGATGGACAGGTTTTAGAGGTTAATAGTTCAAAATTAGCAGGTGGTTTTTCTCAAATTGTTAACACCGCTTCTACTTCTCAAACAAGGCCAGAAATTTCTGGAGTGTACATGTCTTTAGATAAAAAGATTCTTGAAATGGCTGCCACAGATAGTTTTAGGTTAGCGGAAAAGAGAGTACCAATAAAAAGCTCTTTTGATAAAAACATTTCTCTTATTGTGCTTCAAAAAGCTATAAGAGAATTTGTTGGTATTTTTGGAGAAGACCAGGGTGCTGTGAAAATATATTTTTCTCCTAATCAAATAATGTTTGAATCTTCAATGAAAGAAGTTTCTCATCCTAAGATTAGGATGACTTCTCGTTTGATAGAAGGAGAATATCCAAACTACAAAGAAGTTATTCCTTCTGGCTTTGAAACAAAAATGATTTTAGAAAAACAAGAATTTTTAAACAGGATTAAAGCAGCTAGTCTTTTTAGTAACAAGATTAACGAGGTAAATCTTAACGTTAAGCCAGATAAGGGTTTTGTTGAAATATTCTCTCAAAACCCAGACTTAGGAGAAAGCAAAGCTCAGATGAAAGCGGAAATAGAAGGAGAAGAGGTAAAAACCTCTTTTAATTACAGGTTTATTATTGACGGTATTTCTAATATAGAAGGAAAAAAAGTAATTTTAGAAATGAACGGAGAAGAAGGCCCAGGGGTGTTAAAGCCTCTTCAAGACGAAAATTTCTTATACGTTGTAATGCCAATCAAGAGCAATTAGAGCTTTCTTAGTACAAATCAAAAGAGCTTGGTTTTTGACTAAGCTCTTTTTTTATCTAAGCCAATTTTGTACTCCTGTTTCCCAATGTTCATAATGAGGGTCTTCTTTTGGGTTTACAGGGGCTGGTCCTTGCGGGTTGTCTTTTCTAAGATAATAAAGGATTGAATGGTTTTGAGGCATTTCTCCGTTTAACACTGGCTTTTCTGTTTCGATTTCGCCTGGTTTGTTGAATTCTTTTTCAGGGACTTTAGTGAGAGCAAATTCCATAAAATCGTGCCAAATTGGAGCAGCTAAGACTAGTCCGGGTTGTTGCGTTGATGGAACATTATT
>CAZSHN010000007.1:22694-30864 GCA_964607015.1 uncultured Candidatus Saccharibacteria bacterium | reverse complement strand
TAATTTCCTGGATTGTAACAGTCCAGTCCGTACTTATCTTTTTCTTGGTTAGCATTAGGATTACAGTTTAAATTAAATTCAGTTTCTACGTCCCAAAGAACTGTTTCTGAAGTAAATCCTTTTGTGAAAGATGTTAAATAGGCAAACGGTTTAAATGCCGACCCTGGCTGACGACCTGGATTGTTTTTTGTTCCTACCGCAATATTAAACATAGGATCAAACAAACAAGTTTTTCCTGAGACACAATTTTCTGGATAAGGATCGGCAAACCAGTCAGCAGAACCTACCATGGCCAATATTTCTCCGGTATTAGGATCTATCGAAACAAGAGAAGCGTTATGGGCATTATGGTTTTTATTTCTTTCTACTCCAGACATTACCGCTTCTTCTGCTTTTTCTTGTAACTCCCAATCAAGAGAGGTGTACACTTTTAATCCTTTTTGACTAAGAAACTCTTCACCGTATTTTCTTACTAAATAATCTTTAACATAAAGAGAGAAATGGGGAGCTTTTATTTGGCTACCAAATTTAGCAAATTCTATATTTTCTTCTTTTGCTTTTTGAAACTCTTCCTCGCTAATAAAATTTAAATAAGCCATTCTTTCTAGAATATGATCTTTTCTATTCATTAATAAGTCCTTGTTCTCTCCGTAAGGAGAAAGTGCGGTAGGGGCTTGAATTAAAGATGCTAGCGTTGCTGCCTCTGCCAAGGTTAAATCTTTACATTCTTTTTTAAAGAAGGTTTGACTTGCTGCTTCAACTCCGTAAGCATTTGAGCCAAAAGGAACTTGATTTAAATACCATCCTAGTATTTCGTCTTTAGAATATCTTCTTTCTAGTTCTAGGCTTAAGATTATTTCTCTTACTTTTCTTTCGATTGTTTTTGTTCTAGTCAAGAAAGAAGAACGGATTAATTGTTGTGTTATGGTAGATCCTCCTTGGGACAACTCTCCCCTTTCTATATTGACAAGCACAGAACGTGCTATTCCTTCAACGTCTATCCCGTGGTGTTGATAAAATTCTTCGTCCTCAGCTGCTACTACCGCTTTTTTAATATAGTCAGACATTTCTTCTAAAGGAATTATTTCTCTTTTCTCTTCCCCGTGTATTGTATAAAGAAGGACTTCTCCCGTTCTGTCATATATTTTAGTAGACTGGAAAATATTTTGTTCCATAAAGCTTTCTGGTCTAGGTAAGTCTTTTGCGTAGTAAAGAAAAACTCCTGCTCCAGAAAGGAGAGTGAGAAGAAGAAATCCGAACAAAAGCTTAAAAACAAAAGAAAGCTTTTTCCTTTTCTTAGTATATACTTTTGAATATTTTTTTCTCTTTGCCATAATTCTTTTAAAGATGTTCTTCCTATTTTAAGTAAAATATTATAAATTGGCAATTATTCTTTTTTTTAGTATGATAGAAAAACATGAAAGAAGAAGAGAAAAAACAAAAAATTAAAAATATCTTAGAAAGAGGAACAGACGCCGTTATAAAAAAAGAAAGCTTGCTAAAGAAGCTTAACAGCGGAAAACCTCTTAGAATAAAACATGGGATAGACCCAACCGGGCCTAAAATTCATATTGGTCGGGCTATTTCTTTTTGGAAACTTAAAGAACTTCAAGAGCTTGGACATAAGGTAATTTTGATTATAGGAGATTTTACTGCTCAAATAGGAGATGCTTCAGATAAACAATCTATGAGGCCTCCTTTAACAGAGGAAGAAGTAAAAGAGAATATGAAGCACTATTCTGAACAGATAGGGAGAATACTAGATCTTAAAAAAACAGAAATTCGTTACAATAGTGAATGGCTAGGAAAGCTTGGAGCTAAAGAGTTAACTGAGCTTGCTACAAAATTTACTGTTTATCAAATGATTAATAGAAGGAATTTTAAAGAAAGATTTGAAGCAAGAAAACCAATTGGCCTTCACGAAGTTTTTTATCCGGTCTATCAAGGGTATGACTCAAAGGCAGTTAAGGCAGACATAGAAGTTGGAGGATTCGATCAACTTTTTAATCTTTTAATAGGAAGAGAGGTTCAAGAGTTCTATGGACAGGAACCACAAGACATTATTACTTTTAATTTGTTGTACGGATTAGACGGAAGAAAAATGAGTACTAGCTGGGGAAACGTAGTAAATATTACTGACTCCCCTGAAGATCAGTATGGTAAGATCATGTCAATGAAAGACGATCTGCTTCTTAATTATTTTGAACTAGCAACAAGGATTCCATTGTCAGAAGTAAAAGAGATAGAAAAGAAACTTGAAAGTAAAAAAACAAACCCCAGAGATATTAAAGCTAGGCTTGCTCGTGAAATTGTTTCTCTTTATCATGGAGAAAAAGAAGCAGTTAGAGCTGAGAAAGAATTTAATAAAGTTTTTAAAAAAGGAAACCTTCCTTCGGACATAAAAGAAGTTTCTGTTAATGCTAAAAAGATGAATATCTTAGAGCTGTTAACTGAAACAAAAGTGACTTCTTCTAAGTCTGAGGCGAAAAGGCTTATAGAACAAGGTGGAGTAAAAATTGACGAGAAGGTTCAAGAAGATTGGAAGAAAGAAGTTGATATTAAAAAAGGAATGATAATTCAAGCAGGAAAAAGGAAGTTCGTTAAGGTTAAATAAAAAAAATAGCTCTTGTTTAAAAACCTCCTTTAGAAAGGAGGTTTTTTTATGCTTTTTTTACTTTCTTTTCTTTCTTAATTTTATCCTTCGGAGGTCTTTTGTAATAACACTGTTTTAGTGCTCCGCAGATTGCTATCCCGATAGCGTCGGAGGCGTCGTTGGGCCTTGGGATCTCTTCTAGTTTAAAGACGTCTTTTATGATTTCTTGAATTCTCGCTTTTTTCGTCCAACCATGCCCTCCGACAATCATTTTTACTTGCAAGGGAGTAAATTCATATATCGGCATCTTTTTTCTGGCAGCAGTAAGCATTACTACTCCTTTCGCCTGGCTTACAGGAAGAGCTGTTTTCATATTTCGGAAAAAGAAAACATTCTCTATAGCAAGCATTTTTGGATTATGTTTTTTGATTATTTTTTTAAGATCGTTGTTGATCATTTTCAGTCTTTCTGCGTCACTAAAATCCGGTGTGGTTTTAATGCAGCCATATTCAACAATTTGAAGGTTAGTTTTTTTAATTTTTACTTTTAAAGAAGAGCTTTCTAGGACCCTTCTTTTGCGTGAAAATTTTACTATCCCGTATCCTGTAGTTGCCGTGCCAGGATCTATTCCAAGAACTATCATAATTATAATTTTAAATTTGAATAAACTTCTTGAACGTCGTCGTTTTCTTCTAAAGCGTCAAAAATCTTTTGACATTTTTCAACTGTTTTTTCGTTAAGCTCTAATTCTTCTTTCGGGATCCAGCCAACAGAAGAAGAGTTTATTTTTATTCCTGTTTCTTTTAGGCTGCTTTTAGCTTTTTCTATATTTTCTGGTTTAGTATGAATTTCTAAGACATTATCCTCTTCGTGCCAAGAAAGATCTTCTGCTCCTGCTTCTATAACTTCTAATTCTATCTTTTCTTTGTCTTTAAAATTTTCTTCTTGCTCTTCTAAACTTATAAAAATAGAACCCTTTCTTTCAAACATCCACTTTACTGATCCCTCGTCAGCTAGCTTGCCATTATTCTGGCTTAATATCTTTTTGATTTCAGCAATACTTCTGTTTCTGTTATCTGTAATTCCTTCAATTATTATTGCTACTCTTTCTGGGCCGTAAGCCTCGAAAATAAAAGAATCTAGCTTTCCTCCTTCTAATTCTCCTGTTCCTTTCTTTATCGCTCTTTCAATGTTATCCTTCGGCATATTAAAGTCTTTTGCCTTATCAATAGCAAGTCTTAGAGTAGAGTTAGTCTCTGGATCTCCTCCTCCTTCTTTTGCTGCCATAGAAATCTGACGGGATATTTTAGAAAAAACTTTACCCCGCTTCTTGTCGGCAGCTTCTTTCTGTCTTTTTATTGAACTCCAATGAGAATGTCCGCTCATATAAATGATTTTACTTCAGTTTTTTCATTAAATCAAACCTTTAAGCGTTGTTGTCTATTTTTTTTCTTAGCAATAAGATTAAAATTCCCGAGAAGAAGCTAATAAATAATCCTATTGATAAGATGCGTAAGAAAGATTGATTTTGAGATGGTTTTGCTATCTGTGCTAGTTGTTTGTTTTGATTCTCTTCTTTCTTTTTTGTTATAATCTTTTGGCTGTTCTTCTCTTTTGGCGTTCCTCCCCTTTTGCTACTTGTCTGCCAATTACCAGGAAGAGCTTCTTTTCCTGGGTCAATTCTTTCCATTGTTGCTTTTGTATCATTATCTCCTTTGAACCACCCGGAAGAGCAATCAACAAAATCTATCAATCCTTTCTTGTTTTCTAAGAATAAAGACTCTCCTTTATTGTTAAGACTTCCTTTATAAATTAAATCTGCTTTTATTGCGGGAACGGTCTCGTCATTAGTTCTTTCTAAGAGAAAAAAACCTTTTGGTTTTATTTCTCCAGCAAGAATAATTTCTATCTTTTTGTCTGCTGTAAAAAGTTTCCATCCTTCTAGGTTTACAGTGTTGGTAGAATTATTGTATAATTCAATCCATTCGTCAGAATAAGATTCTTCTGTTCCCATCCAAGCAACTTCATTGATCACGACTTTAGCCGAAGATATAAGAGGGAGAGTTAGAAGAATTAAGATTAATGTGGTGGTTTTTTTATAAGTCATTTTGTAAATTAGTTTAGAAAAACAAAAACCCAGCTTAAACAGGGTATTACTCTTGACAAATATTTAAAAATCATCTATAATTGTGATTGAAGTGGCTCCCAAGCTGGGGGCAGGGATTTTTCTCAGATGGGTAGTTTGGATTCGTCGAAACTATTACTCGAAAAAATCCTGTCTTTAGGCCTTACGCGCTCTAAATTGTCTCCCCCAGCTTGGGGGTCATTTTTTTTAAGAACCTGCCACTCTTTCTATTTCTTCGATAGTAGTTGTTCCTTCCAAAACCTTAAGCAGTCCATCTTGTTCCATGGTAACCATTCCTTGCTTAATTGCTTTTTCTCTTAATGCAGAAACAGAAGGAGAAGTAAGGATAAAGTTTTCCATTTTTTCGTCTATTAAAAATGCTTCAAAGATTGCTATCCTTCCTTTATAACCAGTATTATTACAAGCCGGACAACCTTTAGTTCTTGAGATCTTTAGATCTTTATCTATTTTAGGGGTCTCAATTGATTTAGGTAAGTTTTTTAACTTACTTTTTATTTTTTTAATTTCTTCAGGAGACGCTTTTTCTTTTTTGCTACACTTGCTACATACTTTTCTGACCAATCTTTGAGCAATAGCGATATTTAAAGCAGGGGCAATGTTTACTGGTTTTGCTCCAAGAGAAAGTAGTCTTGTAACCGTTCCTGCGGCATCATTTGTATGAAGAGTTGATAAAACCAGATGTCCAGTCATTGCTGCTTGGAGTGAAATTTCTGTTGTTTCTAGATCTCTTATCTCTCCTACTAGGATAGCATCTGGGTCTTGTCTTACTATTGATCTTAACCCTGAAGCAAAGTCATATCCTTTTTTAGGATTAACTTGTGTTTGAGAAATTCCTTTCAAATGATACTCAATAGGATCTTCAATGGTGATGATCTTTATCTTAGGGTCTCTTATCTTTTTAAGAAAAGCGTAAAGGGTGGTAGTTTTACCAGAACCGGTTGGTCCGGTAACTATTATCATTCCATTTGGTTTTTTAATTTGCTTGTTGAAGATTTCGAGAAGATCTTTTCTTAACCCTAATTCACTAACGCTAATTAAGTTCTTAGGATTTAACAATCTTAAAACAGTTGTTTCTCCGTGCTCAGACGGCAAGGTAGAAGCTCTAACTTCTATTGCGTTGTCTTCTGTTAAAATAGAAAAACGACCATCTTGAGGTCGGTCTGATATGTTAAGCTTGGCTCCAGAAAGAAGTTTTATTCTGTTAAGTATTTTTCGATAATCTTTTCTGGAAAGAATAAAAACATCGTGAAGGATGCCGTCTACCCTCGTTCTTAATTTAACGTCTTCTTTACGAGGTTCAAAGTGAATGTCAGAGGAATTAAGCTCTATTGCTCCTCCTAAAATAGTTTCCATAACTTCGGTAAGGCTTTTCTCTTTATTTCCTTCTATCGCCTCCTTGAAGTCGGAGATATTATTTATCTCTTTTATTGAAGAACTTATTTCAGGAGATATTTTTACTTGTTTGGTAATTTCTTCATTCATTGTAAAATGAATAAATCAGAATTATTATAACTTATATTATTTTTTAAACTAAGTCAACGTGGAATACTCAACTAAAGGAACTCAGGAGACAAAAAAAATAGGAAGAGAGCTGGCTAAACGCCTTGTCAAAAAAAGGAAAGAAGGGGCGTTGGTTCTTTCTTTAGAGGGAGATCTGGGCGGAGGAAAGACAACTTTCTTGCAAGGTTTTGCTAAAGGCCTAGGGATAAAAGAAAAAGTTCTTAGCCCTACTTTTATCATTGTTCGTAAGTTTAAAATTCCTGAACAGAAAAACAGGCAGTTTAATTATTTCTTTCATTTTGATTGTTATAGAATAAAAGAGGAAGAAGAAGTCCTTAGCTTAGGATTCAAAGACTACATTTCTAATCCAGAAAATATTATTGCTGTTGAGTGGGGAGATCGGATTAAGAATATTTTACCTAAAGACGTAATTCGGTTAAAATTCATATTTATAGACAACGAAACAAGAAAAATAATAATAGAAGATGAACAATAAAAAGAAAATACTTTTAATTGATAGCAATTCTTTGATTCACAGAGCTTTTCACGCCTTACCTCCTTTGGCTAATAAAAAAGGAGAACAGCTTGGAGCCGTTTATGGTTTTTTATTAGTTTTTTTTAAAGCTCTTAAAGATATAAGGCCCTGCTATATCGCTGCGGCATTTGACGTTAAGGGTCCTACTTTTAGACACAAAGAATTTGACCTTTACAAAGCACAAAGACCTAAAATGGATTCTGGTCTTGTTCCGCAAATACCAAAAGTTAAAAAAGCTTTAAAAGCTTTTGGCGTTCCTGTTTTTGAAAAGAAGGGGTTTGAAGCAGACGACATTATTGGAACTATTGCCCAAAAAATATCTGAAGAAAATAACGATAAAGAGATTGAGACAATTATAATGAGCGGAGACAAGGACCTTTTTCAGCTTATTGGCTCTAATACAAAAGTTTATGGGTTAAGAAAGGGAGTAAAAGATACAGTTCTTTATGGCGTAGAAGAAATTAAATCAAAATACGAAGGATTAACCCCTCAACAGCTTGTTGATTTTAAAGGGTTAAGGGGAGATCCTTCTGACAATATTGCTGGCGTACCTGGGATTGGAGAAAAGACAGGAATTAAGCTAATTAAAAAATTTGGAAGCCTAGAGGATATGTATGAAGAATTAGAAGAAAAAGAAGAAGTGGAAGGTGTTAGCAAAAGAATCAGGAAAAATATTTTAGAAAATAAAAAGGAAGCTTTTCTTAGTAAAAAATTAGTCAAAATTAAGTGTGACGTCCCTCTTGTTTTCAATTTAGAGAAATGTTCTTTTGGCAATTACGACAGAAAAAAAGTTGAAGAAACATTTAAAGAGTTTGAATTTAATAGCTTGATTAAAAAAATACCAGAAGCTGGCACTCAAACAAGGATTAATTTTTGTTAAAATATAATTTAACGTTCTGTTATTCTTAGCTAAAAAATGATAAAATCAATTAAACATGAATGAAGAATCAGAAGAATTAAAAGCAAAAACTAAGCTAGAAGAAGAATTTGAGCGTTTTAAGGAAGACGTGGAGCCTGAGGATACTCATCGGGCTCTCTTGAATATATTAGAAGACGTAGAAGAGGCAAGATCGAGAGCTGTTGAAGAAAAAAATAAAACGTTAGCTATTATTACTAATTTTGCTGACGGACTTTTGTTTTTTAACGAAAGAAATAATCTTACTTTAATTAATCCTACTGCTGAAGATTTTCTTGACGTAGAAGCAATGGAAGTGATTGGTAATAGCCTTTTAAAGAAGACTTCCTTTTCTAAGCTTGAAAAAGTATTAGACATTTTAAGAGGAGAAAGTGAAAAGAAAGTATTTAGAAAAGAAATTAAACTTAGAGAAAACCTAATTGTAGAAATCTCTACTGTTAAGGTTGAAAGAGGAGAGAAAAAAATAGGAACTTTGGTTAC
>CAZSHN010000007.1:0-22594 GCA_964607015.1 uncultured Candidatus Saccharibacteria bacterium | reverse complement strand
ACCAGGATTGAAGAAGGAAGATATGTTTACAAGAAAAAACTTGTAAGCTTAGTAAACTTAGTAGAGGAAATAGTTAAGAATTATAAAGAAGAAGCAAAAAGAAGAGGGATTAACTTTAAATTTAACAAAACAAAAGAAAAACTTCCTAAGATTAAAATGGATCCAGATAAAGTTAAATTAGTTATTACTAATTTAATAGATAATGCAGTTAGGTATACTTCAGAAAAAGGAAAAGTTGTTGTTTCTTTAGAAAAAAATGACAACAACATAGAAGTATCTGTTGAAGATTCTGGGATCGGAATTCCAGAAGACCAAAAGGAAAGAATATTCACCAAGTTTTTTAGAGCTTCTAATGCAGTAAGAACAGAGACAGAAGGTTCAGGGCTCGGACTCTTCATTTGTAAAAATATTATAGAGGCTCATGACGGAGAAGTTTGGTTTGAATCTGAAGAAGGAAAAGGATCTAAATTCTATTTCAGCCTTCCAATAAAGAAGGAAGACTAAAAATTTGAAGTTTGCAAATATTTCTTAAAAATAATAAAATATTAATAACATGACTGAAGAAAAAAACAAAAAAATATTAATGATAGAAGACGAGAAGATTATTGTAGATCTTCTTAAAAGCAAGCTAGAAAGAGAAGGATATCATGTTATAGTAGGAAGAGACGGTGTAGAAGGAATAGAAAAAATGAAACAGGAAAAACCAGATCTTATTTTGCTTGATATTGTTATGCCAAGAAAGGGAGGTTTTGAGGTTATTGAAGAAAGGAATAAAGACGAAGAACTTAAAAAAATTCCTGTAATTGTTATTTCTAACTCTGGTCAACCAGTAGAGCTTGATAGAGCTAAAGATCTTGGAGCTGTAGACTGGTTAGTCAAGACAGAGTTTGATCCTAAAGAAGTTATCACAAAGGTCAAAAAACAAATCGGTTAAATAATATGGCTGAAGAACAAAACAAAAAAATATTAATAGTAGAAGATGATAAGTTTTTAAGAGAGCTGATTAGCCAAAAACTTGTCAAAGAAGGTTTTGATATAGCAGAAGCAGTTGACGGAGAACAAGCTGTTAAGAAGGTTAAAGATGTTGACCCCGACTTAATCCTGCTTGATTTAATCTTACCTGGAATAGACGGTTTTGAAGTTTTGACCAAAATTAAAGAAGACCCTGTTCTTGCCGAAGTTCCTGTTATTGTTTTGTCTAACTTAGGACAAAAAGATGACATAGAGAAAGGTCTTAATTTAGGAGCAACTGACTACTTGATAAAAGCTCATTTTACTCCTAGTGAAATTATAGAGAAGGTTAAAAAGAATTTGAAATAAAGATGCCCGAACTACCGGAGGTAGAAACTACAATTAGAGACTTAAGAAAAAAGGTCCTGGGAAGGACCTTTGTTGATGTCTGGAGTGATTTTAAGAGAATAGTTAAAAAACCAAAAAACTTTAAAGCTTTCAAAGAAGAGATTGTTGGGAAAAAGATAGAAAATGTTAGAAGAAGGGCAAAGTTTATTATTATCGACCTTTCTCAAAAAAAATCTCTTTTGATTCACCAAAGAATGACTGGGCATCTTCTGGCTGGGGAATGGGAGAAAAAAGAAGGAGAATGGAAGAGCGACCGCTCTCCCCTATCAGAGAAGGTGAATTCATATATTCATTTAATATTTCAGCTAGACGATGGTTCGATGATCGCCTTATCTGACTTAAGAAAGTTTACTAAAATAGAATTGTGGGACACCGAAGAGATAGAGAGTTTAAAAAAGATTAAAAAACTAGGACCCGAACCTCTTAAAGAAGATTTTACTTTTGAAAAGTTTAAAGATGTTTTAAAAGGAAGAAAGGCAAAGATAAAGCAGGTTTTAATGAATCAGGAAGTTGTTGCAGGTATCGGAAATATATATGCAAGCGAGATACTTTTCAGAGCAAAAGTTCATCCATTTAAAAAAACCAATAAACTTTCAGAGAAGGAACTTAAAAAAATTTATAATTTTATTAAAGAGGTATTATCTCGGGCAATCGAATTAAGAGGAGAGAGTTTTGCTGATTGGAGAGATGCAGACGGAGAAAAAGGTTTTTTTGACAAAGAAAGAAAGGTTTACCAAAGAGAGGGAGAAAAATGCCCTCGTTGTGGAGGAATAATAAAAAGGAAAAAGATTAACAATAGGTCAACTTATTTTTGTCCAAAATGTCAAAAGCTATGATTTTTTTTCTTTACGGAGAAGACGCATATCGGTCTCGTGAAAAAATGAAAGAAATTATTTCTGAAATTAAAAAAAAGAGCAAAGACAAAATAGCTCTTGGTTTTTTTGATGGAGAGAAAGATGATTTTCAGAAAGTTAAAAACGAGCTTCATTCTAATTCAATATTTAAAGAAAAGAAGGTATTAGTTTTAAATAATTCTTTTTCTAATGCTGGTTTTAGAAAAGAGGCTTTTGAATTCTTTAAAGAAAAGAATATTGAAGATGCTGTTGTCTTCTACGAGAAGGAAAAGGTAGACAAGAGAAGTTCTTTGTTTAATTTATTAAAAAAGAAAGCTAAAGCCCAAGAGTTTAAGCTGTTAACAGGAAAAAAACTTGAAGAATGGGTCCAAAAAGAATTTATTAAAAGAAAGGCTGACATCTCTAATGTAGCGATTGATTTGTTGATAAGATTTGTTGGCAATGATTTATGGCGACTTTCTTCTGAGATTGAGAAGCTCTCTTTATATAATGCTGACTCTAAATCTGAAATTAAAGAAGAAGATGTTAAAAATTTAGTAAAGCCTGAACTTGAAACAGATATTTTTGAAACAATAGACGCTATTGCTTCTCAAAACAAGAAAAAAGCATTGGGGTTGTTGCATTCTCATTTAGAACAAGGAGATTCTCCTATTTATCTTTTTTCTATGATAAGGTTTCAAATTAAGAATCTCTTGGTGGTTAAAGATTTAGCTGAAAAAGGCATGCCCTACTCTCTAGTTGTTTCTGATTCTGGATTACATCCTTTTGTTGCTAAGAAAAGTTATAATCTGTCTCAAAGATTTAGCTTGAAAAGTTTGAAAAAAATATATTGGGACATATTTGAGCTTGAAATAAAAATAAAAACTGGGAAAATTGATCCCAGTATGGCGTTAGATCTCTTAATTGTTGAAATATAATTATTTCTTTTCTTTCTTGCCTGTTAAAGAGGATAATCTTGATTTCTTTCTTGCTGCAGTGTTCTTTTTAATAATTCCTCTCTTTGCTGCCTTGTCTATTGCTTTATAAGCTTGAGGAAGAATCTTTTTTGCTTCTGCGGTCTTATTTTCTGAAACCAAAGTTTCAATTTTTTTAACAAGTTCTCTAAACGCTCTTTTTGTTTTAGCGTTTCTCGTTGTTCTTATTTCTCTTTGTTTTAGAGATTTTTTAGCTGCTTTAGTAATTGGCATATATCTTTAATTTCTAACTAATAAAAATATCAAAAGTTTGATATTATATAATTATACAATCCTTTGACTTAATAAAGATAACACAAGAAATAAAATTATTCAAGTTTTTTATGAGCTTAATTAAAGTAAAAGAAATAATAAGAAGAATAACTCCTGATTTTTTAATTGATCAATATCATCTTTCTTGGGCTTTACTGGGAGCTTTGATTTACAGATTTCCTTCTAAGAAAATAAAAGTTATTGGGATTACCGGCACAAATGGGAAATCTACTGTAGTGAGTATTGCAACTAACATTCTTGAACAAGGCGGACATAAGGTTTCTTCTATTTCTTCAATTAAATTTAAAATTGGAGAAAAAGAAAAGCCTAATTTTTTAAAAATGACGATGCCTGGAAGAATAATGTTGCAGAAATTTTTAAGAGAGTCGGTAAGAGAAAAATGTGATTGTGCTGTTGTAGAAGTAACTTCAGAAGGAATAAAACAGCACAGGCATAGGTTTATAGATTTTGACGTAGCTGTTTTTACCAATTTAACCCCAGAACACATAGAAAGTCATGGTTCCTTTGAGGGGTATAAAAAAGCAAAAGGAAAGCTTTTTAAAGCTTTAGAAAAAAGCAACAAAAAGGAAAAAACTTCAATTGTTAATTTAGACGACGACAATTCTGATTTCTTTCGTTCTTTTGAAGCCGAGAAAAGAATTGATTATGGAATAGAAAAATCTAGCCAGTTTTCTTTGCAAGCTAAAAATATTAACTTATCAGAAGAAGGAGTTCAATTTGATTTAAAGGGAAAAACCTTCGGTCTTAAATTAAAAGGAAAGTTTAATGTCTATAATTCTTTAGCAGCAATTGCAGTTGGAATGTCCCAAGGAGTTGACCTCGAAACTTCTAAAAAAGCTTTAGAAGAAATAAATATGGTTTCTGGAAGAATGGAAGAAGTTATAAAAGATCCTTTTCGGGTGATAGTTGATTATGCCCATACTCCGGATGCTCTTAGAAAGGTTTATTCAAGTATTTCTTCTGGAAAGAAGATTTGCGTTCTTGGTTCTTGTGGCGGAGGACGGGACAAATGGAAGAGGCCGCAATTAGGAGAAATTGCAGCTGATTTTTGTGAACAGATTATTTTAACTAACGAAGATCCTTACGATGAAGATCCAGAAGAAATAATTAACCAAGTTGAGAAAGGAGTTAAAAATAAAGGTAAACAAGCAATTAAAATAGTAGACAGAAGAGATGCTATTAAAAAAGCATTGCAATTTGCAAAAAAAGGAGATGTCGTGATCATTACCGGAAAAGGATCCGAGCCTTGGATGTGCGTAAAAGGAGGTAAGAAAATCAGCTGGGACGACAGAAAGATAGTTAAAGAAGAAATTAAAAAGAACAATTAAAAATTGTATAGAGGTTTTTAAATTAGCTTGAATTAAAAGAAAAAATAGCGTAAGCTTATTAATCTAATAAACTAAAATTATTATGACTAGAAAAGAATTACCTAAGAGCATAAGGAAACATTTAAGAAAAAAGAAATCTCGTATCAGGCGAGAGATTATTGATTCTGAAAAAAAGAAAAAGAAGATAGAAGATCTCTATAAAAATTTTTTAAGCAAGCGCGGCAAAAAATGAAGACAAAAGATATTTTTGATTTAGCAATTAAGATGGGAGTAGAAGCTGACTTTAGGAGCAAGGAGCAGATAGAAAAACTTCTTGAAGAAAAGAAGAAGAAATATGAGAAAAAGAATGATAATGATTTTTTCGACGAAGAGGCGCTAAAAAATCCTTATCTTGACTCAAGGATATATAATATTGGCGAGGATGTTGAAGTTAAAAAAGTTTTAGCAGGGATTGACATTGATCCAGCCGAAATATTAATAGCAAAAGATCTTGGAAATATAGATCTGGTAATTGGTCATCATCCGGTCGGAAAAGGATTGGCTAATTTGTCTGATGTAATGAGCTTACAATGCGATGTTCTTAACCAATACGGCGTTCCAATAAACATTGCTGAAGGATTAATGAAAGAAAAAATTGAAGAAGTTTCTAGAAATCTTAATTGTAAGAATCATCAAAGAACCGTTGACTCTGCTAAGATTCTTGGTGTTAATTTAATGAATTCTCACACTCCTACCGATAACTTGGCTGCCTCTTTCTTGAAGAAGAAGATAGAAGAAGCTGATCCTGAGAGAGTTGGAGATGTAATGAGAATTTTAAAAGATATTCCTGAATACAGAGAATCGATTAAAATTGGAGCAGGGCCAAGGATTTTTGCAGGCAACTCTGAAAGAAGGTGTGGAAAAATTGCTTTAACCGAGATAACAGGAGGAGCAGAAGGATCTCCTAAGCTTTATGAAAAAATGGCTCAAGCTGGAATAGGAACAATTGTTGGTATGCATGTTTCAGAAGAGCACAGGAAAGAAGCTGAAAAAGCAAATATTAACTTGGTAATAGCCGGTCATATGTCTTCTGATTCTCTTGGAATGAATTTATTTTTAGACAAGCTCGAAGAAAAAGAGATAGAAATAATACCTTGTTCTGGCTTGATAAGAGTTTCTAGAAATTAAAAAAAACAAACTAAATATTAGTTTTTAAAATCTGGCTAGAAGGCCAGATTTTTGATAGGATAAAATTAATGAGAACAGGAATCGCAACAGTTCCTTTAGATTGGGGCAAGTGTCCACCATGGCTGTTTAAGAGAATGAAAAGGCTATCCAGAGGGATAGTCCTTGCTATCGTTGAAGAATTCGGAGAAGAAGAACTACTTAGAAGATTATCTGATCCTGTTTGGTTTCAATCTCTTGGTTGTGTTATAGGGTTTGACTGGAATTCTTCTGGCTTAACAACCACTACTCTCGGAGCTTTAAAGGAAGGATTAAGAGGATTAGAAAGCGAGATAGGAGTTTTTATTTGTGGCGGAAAAGGAAAAACTTCAAGAAAAACACCTAATCAAATTCAGGAATGGGGAGAATTTCTAAAACTTCCCCTTGAGAATATTGATAATTTAATTTATGCATCAAAAACATCGGCAAAAGTAGACTCTTCTCTTGTTCAAGATGGTTTCCAGATATATCATCACAATTTAATATTTTCTAAAAAAGGAACTTGGGCGGTAGTTCAACAGGGATTAGACACAGAAAATCAAAAAGCAAGAAGGTATCATTGGTTATCCTCTAATGTTAATAGCTTTATTGAAGAGCCTCATTCTGGAATTATTTCTCAAGACAAGAAAAAACCTCTTAATCTAACTGCAAAAGAAAGTAGTGATAATAAAAAAGTAAGCAGAGAATTAGTTATTGAAGAACCCAAGCAGTTTATGAAAGATTTAAAGATTATCGTTAAAAGGTCTTCTCCTAAAAGCAAGGGTTTTACTCAAATGAGCTTAGATGACATTGAGTTTGATTGGCACCCTGTTGTTAATGAAAAGTTTGATTTAAAAAGATTAGAGAAAAATATTTCTATTGCAAACAATGCTAAACCTGAAAATTTTGAAGCTCTTTTGACTACTAAAGGGGTTGGGCCAAGAACAATTAGAGCGCTATCTCTTGTTTCTGAATTAATTTATGGAGCGAAACCTTCTTATGAAGATCCAGCAAGATATACTTTTGCTTACGGAGGAAAGGATGGCACCCCCTACCCCGTTGACAGAAGCACCTATGATAAAAGTTTAGAAATTATAGAAAGAGGAATTAATAAAAGTAAAGTTTCTAATAAAGAAAAAGACTTAGCGAGAAAAAGACTTTTGAGTAAATTTGATGAATAGCTTTTATGAAAAATTATTCTTCAAAGAAATCTAAAAAAGGAAAAGTCGCTTATCGCACTCCTAGTCGTTTTATTTATAAAAAATGCAAAGAAGTAAAAAAGAAAAAAAATCAAAAATACAGCTAGAACTTTTCTTCCGAGAATCTCTTTTATTTTTTATTACGATTATTTTAGGAATTGGCACAGCTTTTAAATTGAGCAATGTTTTAAAAGCGGAAAAGATTCAGGTTGCTCCTGTCAATCTTTGGCATTTTATTCTTTATTTTGTTGTTGGAACTGTTCTGATTCTTCTTGTTTCTTTTTTTATGAAGTCAACTCCAAGGAAAGGAAAGATTTTTAAAGGGCTTTTTATCTTTGCTATCTTTTGGGGAGGGTTAACAACTCTTGATGTTTGGCTTGGTTCTTATTTTCTTTTGGTTGGTGATGCGCTAGCACTGTTTTTAATTTCTTTTTTAATATTGCTTTGGCTTAAAAAGCAATCTGTTTTTGTTCATAATCTTTGTATAATTATTGGAATAGCTGGAATGGGAGCAATGTTAGGGTTGCGAATGAATCCAGAAACCGTTGCAGTGCTTTTGCTTGTTTTCGCTGTTTATGATTTTATTGCTGTTTATAAAACAAAACATATGGTGAAGATGGCAAAAGAGATGATAGCTCATAAAGCTATTCTAGGCTTAATAGTTCCTAAAAAAGGAGCAAGCTTTAATGGAGAACTTAAAGATGTAAAAACAGGAGGAAATTTCCTTGTCTTAGGAGGTGGAGATATTGCCTTTCCTTTAATCTTTTGTGTTTCTTTAATTCCAGAAAGTATTTACTTTTCTCTTTTAGTTCTTCTGTTCTCGGTGATTGGACTCTTCTTTAGTTATTTTATATTTTTAAAACAAAAAGAGCAGAAACCAATTCCTGCTCTTCCTCCGATTGCTGTTTTTTCTGTCTTAGGATATCTAATTACTTTTCTTTTTTAATTGACAGGGTTTTTGAGGGTGATAAAATAGTTATAAAGTTCTTTGAAAAGGCGGGATTTGTCAGAGTGTTTTTAATTTTTCCTCCTTTAACTGTTACGTTTATTCCGTAGGTTTGTTGCCTTCCTTGATCTTGAGACTTTCCTCCTTGAAGTCTTGTATAAATCTGCCTCCTTTTATTTATATGAGATATTATGATCCTCCCCCATTTTTAAATATTTGCTCTGACAACCGATACCTTCAAAAAGAGAGTCGTCTTTAAAAAAAGACGACTTTTTATATTCTCTTTACCATGTAATCTTTCTTCAATTTGTATCCGAGTTTTCTATAATAC
The DNA here is from genome assembly GCA_964607015.1 of uncultured Candidatus Saccharibacteria bacterium. Taxonomy (GTDB): domain Bacteria; phylum Patescibacteriota; class Minisyncoccia; order Minisyncoccales; family JAGGXC01; genus CAYUNN01. Next base: position 14,148 of record CAZSHN010000007.1, on the reverse strand, counting down.
TCTCTAACTCCTATCCCTGATATTATTGAGATCTTTGGTACTTCTAATTCTTTGGTAATTTTTTCCGCTTCCTTTATTAGCTTTTTTCCTAATCCTTTGTGTTGAGGGGCGGACCCCTTTTCTTTTAAAGGAACTTGCTGACCATAGGTATGTAGTTCTCTTATTATAGTTGAGTTTTCAAGAACGGTAATAAAGTGCTTCTTTTTACTTTCGACTTGAGAAGGAATTCTTAGTCTCAAGAAAGCAAAAAGCTTGTTTCTTTCTTTGTTTTCAAAGCTAAGAAATATCTCTTTCCCGTTTGAAGCTTGATATTCTTTTTTGAAAAGATGGATTTTTTCTTTTGGATCGTAGCTTTCTTTTACTTCTCTGCATCTTATGCATTTACAAGACAATCCTTTTTCGTTCATTATCTTTTGAGCTAATTCCCTTATATTTGAAACTGTTGAACCGGCTTCAATTTTTTGAGAAGGTATATCACGGAACAGTCTTGCTAGTCTTACCCAGTAAGGAATTATTTTTTTAATTTCAATTAACAGTTTCGTTAATTCTTTATCTGTATAAGGAGTAAATTCACCTCTTTTCCATATCTTGTACAATTCTGATCCTTTGCAAACAAGACAGGGATATATTTTAAGCCAGTCTGGTTTGTAATCTTGGTTATTAAATATTTCCTGAAATACTTTTAAGTCTTTTTTAGGATCAGACCCTGGAAGATTAGGCATCATCTGGTAAAGAACTTTTAATCCGGCATCTTTTAATAATTTAGTAGCCCTGATAGAAGCTTTTTTTGAATGACCTCTTTTGCATTTTTCAAGAACTTCATCAAAAACAGTTTGAACTCCTAGTTCTACCATGGTAACTCCGAGCTCTCTCATTAATACTATTTCCTTTTCGTTTATAAAGTCTGGTCTTGTTTCTACCGATATTCCAACAATTCTATTTTCTGCTTTTTCGTTGAGTTTTTGTTCTAATTCTAAATCATTATTTTCTGCCATCTTTTTTGACTTTCTTTTGTTAGCTGCTGCAAAAAGATTGGTAAAAAAGTTTACCTTATAGTCTTCTGGGTAATAAGAAAAAGTGGCACCAATAATTCTTATTTCTATTTTATCTGTTGGGTGGCCTTGTTTTTTAAGACTCTCTATTCTCTTTTTAACTTGAAGAAAAGGGTCAAAATCTAATTTTAGCGCTCTCTCGGCAGCAGGCTCTCCCCTAAGATAACTTTTTGGCAGTCCTTCTTCTGAAGGACAGAAAATACAGTTTCCTGGACAGGGATAAGGGTTTGTAAAAACAGAAACAACAGCAACCCCAGAAAGACTTCTAACCGGTCTTTTTCTCAATAATCTTTCTAGTTTTTCGTTCTCTTCGATTCTTTTATCTTTCAATAGATTATGATAAACTTGAAGAAGCTCAATATTGCTTGGACAAGAAACGTCAAACTTTTTTGCCATTTTTCTCTTAAGTTTTGCTAGACCTTCCTTGTCTTCAATTTCCTCTTTTATTATTTTTTTAACAATTGTTTCGTTAATATTCATGGATAAAAAATACGCTGAATATTTATTAGTTAAGACACGTCAGGATTATAACCGAATTGCTGAGTACTTTTCAAGTACAAGGTCTTTTTTATGGAAAGAATTAGTTCCCTTAACAGAATATGTTAAACCAGGAGATAAAGTTTTAGATCTGGGTTGTGGAAACGGGCGCCTCTATTCTTTTCTAAGAAAAAGAAATATTAAATATTTTGGAGTAGACAGCTCTGAAAAAATGATAGAGATCGCAAGGGAGAAAAATCAAGAAGGAGATCCTAGGTTCGAAGTAGTAGAAGCTTTAGACCTTCCTTTTTCTGAAAATACCTTCGATAAAGTTTATAGTATTGCTGTTTTACACCACATTCCTTCTTCTGATTTTCGTTCTGATTTTGTAAAGGAAATCAAAAGAGTTTTAAAACCAAAAGGAAAAGTAATCTTAACTGTATGGAATTTGGCCCAAATAAATAGGTGGTCTTTAATAAAGTATACTATCTTAAGACTTTTTGGGAAGTCCGAACTTGGACCAGGAGATGTTTTTTGTCCTTGGAAAAACCCAGAAGGAAAAGTGTTAGCCAGAAGATATGTTCATTGTTTTTCTAAACCGGAACTAGAAGAGTTATTTAAAGAGGTAGGGTTTAGAATTAAAGATTCAGGATTTTTGGCTAGAGGCAAAACAAGAAAGGCTAACATCTATCTGGTCGCAGAAAAGATCTAAAATTGCCCTTATAGTTTAACGGATAGAACATGAGCCTCCGGAGCTTAAGATAGAGGTTCAAATCCTCTTAAGGGCACAATTCTTTAAAGTATTAATTAATTGAGATATAATATTTATATAAGTTATAAAATTACTGTTTCCGGTGTTTTCATAACAAGTTATTATTGCAAAAATATTGAAAAACTAGGAGAAAAACAGCGGACGAAACAAAAGATTAATTAAAAAAAAGATAAAGGTCGTTAATCTATTTAATTTAAATATTTTATGCCTAAAAAATCTTCCAAGAAAGAAATATTAATCGGAGAGATTACTCATTATTTTGGAGATATTAAAGTGGCTGTTATTAAACTTAAAAAACCACTTAGTGTGGGAGATGCTATTAGAGTGGTTGGCGGAGAAGATACTGATTTTAAACAGAAGGTAAAATCAATGGAAGTTGATCATGAAAAGATTAAAAAAGCAAAAGCAAGAAAAGAAGTAGGGTTGAAATTAAATAAAAAAGTCAGAGAAGGATACAAGGTTTATAAAGTTTAACAAATAAAATGATTTTACAATTTCAGATTGTTTTACAACTATTATTATCTCTTTTTCTAGGAGCTTTTATTGGAATGGACAGAGAATGGAAGGGTAAAAAAGCAGGTCTTCAAACTTATAGCTTAGTTTGCTTGGGTTCTTGTGTTTTTACTTTAGTTGGCCTTGAATTTATAAATTACTTTATTTCTAATCCTAATCTTAGTTTTGATCCTGTAAGAATCGTACAAGCGGTAACAGTGGCAATTGGTTTTATTGGAGGTGGAGTTATATTTAAAAAATCTGCCAATGTTGAAGGGCTAACTACAGCAGCTGGGTTATGGATTGTGGCTGCAACCGGCATGGCGATTGGAATTAAACTTTATTTTTTAGCTGTCGCTACTACCTTGTTGGCAATAGTTGTTTTGTCTGGGTTTGCAATTTTAGAAAGAAAGGTGTTTGACCACTACAAGAAAAAAAGGAAAGAAGAGATTTAAAAAATATTGTTTAAATTGTTTTTTAAAAAGGGCAGCTCTCTGCCTTTTTTATTAAGTTAAAATATTATGAAGTTTATTGCTGACTTTCACATTCATTCAAAATATTCCAGAGCTACTTCTCCGAAATCAAACTTAGAAAATCTTAATAAATGGGCAGAGGTTAAAGGGGTTGATGTTCTTGGAACAGGAGATTTTACTCATCCAAAATGGTTCAACGAGTTGAAAGAAAAATTGAAACCAGAAGAAGAAGGTCTTTTCAGATTAAGAAATTCTAATTCTGAAACAAGGTTTATCTTAACAGCAGAGATTGCGAATATTTATATTGAAAAAGGAAAAGTAAGAAAAGTACATAATTTAATATTCTCCCCTACTCTTGAGATAGCAGAGAAAATAAATAATCAATTAAAGAAGATAGGAGATTTGAAAGTTGACGGGAGGCCAATGTTAAAATTAAGTTCTAAGGATTTATTAAAAATTATTTTAGATATTTCTCCTAAGTGTTTTTTAACTTGTTGTCATGCTTGGACCCCTTGGTTTGGAGTTTTTGGTTCTAAGTCCGGATTCGATTCTTTAGAAGAGTGTTTTGGAGATTATTCAAAATATATTTTTTCAATCGAAACAGGTCTTTCTTCTGATCCTCCTATGAATTGGAGAATCTCTTCTTTAGATAGAATTACTCTAATTTCTAATAGCGATGCTCATAGTCCTTCTAAAATAGGAAGAGAAGTAAATGTTTTTGATACAGAGTTAAGTTATTCAAGTATAAGGAATGCGATAGAATCAAAAGATCCAAATAAATTTCTCTATACTGTAGAATTTTATCCTCAAGAAGGTAAGTATCATTATGATGGTCATCGGAAATGCGGTATTTCTCTTTCTCCTAAAGAGTCTGAAAAATATAATAATCTTTGCCCTGTTTGCGGAAAACCTTTAACGGTAGGAGTTCTCAACAGGGTTGAAAAATTAGCTGATAGAAAAGAAGGAAATGTTCCTTCTAATGCAATTCCTTTCAAGAAGTTAATTCCTTTAGAGGAAATAATTTCAGAAGCTTTGAGTGTAGGAGTTAAAACAAAAAGAGTTGAAAATGAATATTTTAAATTAATAAAAAGTGTCGGAAGTGAGTTTGAAATATTATTAAATGCCGAGAAAAAAGATTTAGAAGGAATTGTTTCTTCTGAGATAGCTGAAGGAATTATTAGAGCAAGAGAAGGAAAGGTTAATATAGTTCCCGGCTACGATGGCGTTTTCGGAAAAGTTAAAATATTTTCAAAAGAAGAAAATAAAAACCTATTAAAGCAAGAGACTTTGTTTTAAATATTTATTATAAAGAGGGGTGTTATATTGGTTTACATTGTTTTAAATGCTAAAATTTTATTAAAGGTCCTTTATTCTAAAAATTAAAAACATGAAAAATAAAATTAATTTATTAATAAGTATAATTTTCTTGTCATTTATCGTTCCCTGTTTAGTTTTTGCTGACGGAGGGATGGTTGTTTGGCCAAGAGAAATTAGTCTTAACCAGTTAGCACAAAATGCTATTGTTGCCTGGGACGGAGAAGAAGAAATCATTATTCTTTCAAATGACATTGAAAGTGATTTTGAAGGAACTGCTTTGAGAATAGTTCCCCTTCCTTCAAATCCATCAGAAGTTAAAGAAGGATCGTTTGATTCTTTTGAGAAAATTACTGAAATATTTAATGAAAAGATAAGAGAAGAACGAAGTAAGCATCATTTAGGGTTCAACGAAGGAGATTCAGCAGATGAAGGTGTGCCTGGAGTGGAAATTACCTTCCATGAGCAGGTGGGTGCTCACGATTTGACCATAGTCAAAGTTAATGATTTAGATGATTTTATTGAATGGATTGAAGATTTTGCAGAAGAAAAAGATCTTTCAATAAAGGAAAGGATAATTTGTAGCGATTATAGTTACAACAATTGTCCTTCTGAGTGTAATAAGATAACTGAGTGTGGCTCTGGTAACTGTAATCGTCGTTGTGTTGGAGGAGAGATTAACATTCATAGAATATCTAATAACTTCAGAAAGGGAGTCGAGAATTATTTAAAAAGAGGTATTAACTATTTTGTCTTTGATGTAATTAATACTAACGAAGGAGAAGAAAGTATTAATCCTTTAGTCTATAGGTTTGAATCAGACTATTTGTATTACCCTGTTTTAGTTTCAGGAATCTCAGGAATTGCTGAAAGTAGGGCTCAGATAAAAGTTTTCTTTGTTACGGAAGAAGAAATAAAAGATACAACTTATTGGCATCCTTATTGGCGTGGGAATTTTAGTTACTCAGTGGAATTTGACCAGGAAGAATTAGAAGAAGTAAGTGAGGATGTTGCCAGTCTTTTCGAAGAAGGGGCAATAGTAACTAATTTTGATTATTATGGTCCTCTTAAAGACTTTGATAAGGATCTAATATTTTATTCTGATCTTTGGCAGAGAGATTTAAGAATAGGAAGTCAAGGAGAAGATGTTAAAGCTCTTCAGAAAATTCTGATTAACGAAGGGTTTTGGAGTTCTGACGTTGGAGCAACAGGTTATTATGGTCCGGTAACTGCGAATGCTGTGGCTAAGCTTCAAGAGATAAATGCTCCTAAGATATTAAAACCTTACGGACTAGAAAAAGGAACAGGTTATTTTGGGTCTAAAACTAGAGTTATTCTCCGAAACACCCTTTCTCTTTCTCTCAACAAAGAATCTACGGAAGATGTTAGTTTTTCAAGAAATCTTTATCTGGGAATTCAAGGAGAAGACGTTAAAAAATTTCAGGAATTATTAATAAAAGAAGGTGTTTGGGAAGCAGGCGTTGGAGCGACAGGTTATTTTGGTCCTATAACTCAAAGAGCAACAGAAAGGTTTCAAGAAAAGCATGCTTCAGAAATACTTGAACCTTTAGGACTAACAAGGCCGACTGGTTTTATCGGAGCATCAACAAGAAATTACTTAAATAAAATAAAATAATTTATGAGTAATCCTAAAAAAGAAGCACCAAAATCTCGAAGTTTGCTATCTCGAAGGGAGTTGAAAAGCAGATTGAGAAAGGCCCCTTCACATGTTTCTAGTGGTAGTAGCTGGACTACTAGCAACAGAAGGTTTAATGAAAAAGAGAGGGTTAAATTAGAGAAAGATATTTTTGGAAAGAAATACGGTAGTCATATTACTAAGTCTGAATACAAGGATGCTATAAAAGATTTAAATCGAGCAAAGATTAAAGCGAAAAGTACGCAAGAAAGAAAAAAAATAGAAACACGAAAAAGGTTTCTAGAGCAAAAGAAAGATTTCTTATTTAAGAGATAAGAAAAGAGATTTATTTAGGAGTCCAAGTTATCTTGGACTCTTTTATTTTAAAATTTCCTGATATAAATTTTTCAATTACCCAGATGTTCGTTCTACAGTAATCATTTATTGTTGGCGCTGTTATTGTTGCTTTCTTTCTTGAAAGTGCCATATAGATTAAAATTTGATCTAAAGAATGTTCATCAATACATGCTTTTGTTCTTTCTTTTTTTAAAAGATCAAGGGCTGATTCTTTTCCTACATCCTCTGCTCTTTTTCCTAGTTTTCCTAAGCTGTAAGATCCGATTGTTGTATTTTTAAAATTTCCTATTAAGCAAACATGACTCCCAGGAGAGTCTGATTGGTGATATTCTATTTTTTCTTCAATGGGAAGATTTAGTTTTCCAAGGATTTCTTTTGTTCCAGCAATTTGTCTTTGGGCTACGTTTTTTTCTTCTAGCGATTTTGATGCCCCCGATATTATTAAGATCTTTCTTAGCTCTCCTCTTTCTGTTAAATTAATTTTTTCTATTTTAGAAGAATGGATTATTGTTTTTAATTTTGCTCCTCCTTGAGGGTAGTATCCTCTTTTTAAAACATTTATCTCTACTTTAATTCCTATTCTTTTTATTAAATTTAAAAAACAATGGCTGAAGTAATCCATTGTTTGAGAAAAGAAGGTATCGGTTGCTCCTCCCTCGATATTAATATTAATATCTTTTTCAGTAGAACAACCAAGCACAATTAAGTTTTTTAGAAAAAAAGGAATACTACTTGCTGCTGGAAGATTCACACAAATAGAATTTTTTCCTTCTTCAATTTTTCCAGGCCAGAAAGTTATTTCTTTTTCTTTTTCTTCAATTCTCCCGTTACAAAGATATGCTAGAGTTTGTAAATTTATCAAACTTTGGTTTTCCGGTTCTGGATTAGAGGAAGATTTTCTTATATTAAAAATGTGGCATGGTTTTCCGGTGATTGCTGAAAGCACGGAAGAAGTTTTTATAATCTGCTTACTAGATTCACCAAAAGAACCATCTATTTCCAACATAATCTCTTTATATTATTTTATTATAAATTTTGATTTTTTAAAACAACCCTTATAATAAAAAGAGATGAAAGGTTTGTTTATTGGTACTTCAGGATTTAGTTATTCTCATTGGGAGAAAGGAGTTTTTTACCCTGAAGATCTGGAGAAAAAAAAGAAACTTGAGTATTTTTCTGCTCGTTTTAATTCAGTTGAATTGAATAGTCCTTTTTATCACTTACCAAAAGGAAAGACTTTTTCTAATTGGAAAAATGAAGTATCAGACGATTTTATTTTTTCCGTAAAAGCTAGCAGGTATATTACTCATATTAAAAAGCTTAAAGATTGTAAAGAGCCTTGGAATAATTTACTAGAAAGAGCAAAAAAACTTGGTCCGAAACTTGGACCTTTTTTGTTTCAATTTCCTCCCAATTGGAAGAAAAACAAAGAAAGGTTAGAGAATTTTATAGATATTATTAGTGGCAATAGTTTAAAATTTGCTTTTGAGTTTCGTCATCAAAGCTGGCTTTCCTCCGAAATTTATAATGTTTTTGAGAAAAATAAAAATTTATCTTTCTCTGTAATTGACTCCCCTGCTTGGCCAAGCATTAAAGATCCAAAAGGAGACTTTGTTTATATTAGGATGCATGGAAGAGATAAATTATATAGCTCTAGTTATTCTAAAAAAGAATTAAAAGAGTTAGCGAATAAAATTAAAAAGTATCTGGAAGATGGCTTAGAAGTTTATTGTTACTTTAATAATGATGCTAAAGGGAATGCTGTTAAAAACGCAGAAACACTTTCTAATTTTTTAAATGAGTGACAATTTTGATTTTTTTGAAAGTTATGTATAATATCTAATTGTATGCGAAAGATAATTTTCTTTGCTATCTCTCTAATAATAGGACTAGCGATATTCAGTTTTGTTACAACGGAAGTAGGAACAGAAGAGATTATCAAGGCTCTTTCCTTGTTTTCTTGGCAAGGGCTTTTTTTGGTTTTATTTTTAACTGCTCTTATTGCTTTGGTTAGTATTTTAAGATTGAAATATGTTGTTAAAAAATATGGAAGAGATATTTCTCTTCCAAAAACAGTAGAGCTTTGGACGGCAGGATTTGCCGTTTCTTTTCTAACCCCAGTTGCTATTCTAGGTGGGGAATTTTTGATAATTTATGTTTTGAAAAAAGTTTACCGATTGTCGTGGAAAAAGAGTATCGCAGCAGCTTTTGTAAACAAGGTAATGGATGCTAGTGCTTTCTTTCCTTTTCTTATTCTAGGTTTAATTATTTTTCCTGCTTTGTCAGGCTACTTTCCTTCAGGAAAAATGATCTTCTTCGGTTCTGGGGTTACAATTCTTTTTGTTGTTTTACTTGGAGTTTTCTATATTAAGAGCTTTAAAAAAGAGAGTATTTTAGAGGTTGTTTTAAAGATTTTCGGATCTAGCAAGAAAAAAGTTGAAGAGAAAAGAGGCGGAAGGATAATCATGAACGCAGAAAAAGAAGTTCTTGAGTTCTTTGGGCTTAGGAAAAGAAGTATGTGGACTGGGTTAACTTTAGCCTTTTTAAAATATTTGTTAATACTGGCTAGAATTTGGGCTTTAATATTCTTCTTTCAGGGAGGAACGGGTATTTTAAACGCACTTTCTGTCTATGGATTTTTTAATTTATCTTCTTTAATTCCTGTCCCTGCTATGCTTGGTAGTTTAGAAGCTATAGAAAGTATAGTGTTTGAATCTTTAGGGTTAGGAGCGAACGTAGGAGTTGCTTTCGCGTTATTGATAAGATCATTTGATATTTTAATGGTTTTGGCTGGTATTTTCTTCTTAATAAAAATAGGGATGAAATTAGCAGGAATGAAGATTACAGGTTTTGTTGGTAGTATTGTTTCTGATAAGAAATCCTCTTTTTTTGAAGAATAACTAGTAATCTTCTCCTATCCTCCCCCCGCTTTAATCCACAAAAGCGGTTTTTTTATTTCATAATTAGTTCTATAATAATAACGATGCAAGAAGAATACTTAAAGGCAAAACAAGCAGTCAAATATGCCGGGATTTCTAAGAGCACTCTTAGAAGGAGGCTTTCTGATGAGCTGAAAAGAAGTGGTCTTAGATGGGACGACCCTCCTAGTCTTATTAGAGAGAGAACTTCGAATATTGTTAAGGTTTCTGAAGGGATAGACGATCATGGCCAAGAATTATATCATTGGGAATACTCAATTCCCTTCCTGAACATGGTCAAAGAAGGTACTAATAGTAATTTTGACTATACTCAAAGAAGGTTTGACCATAGTCAAACTAAATCTGACTATAGTCAAAAGGCCTCTGACCATAGTCAAGAAAGTTCTGACCATGGTCATGAGCATAGTCAGGAGGGTGTTCTCGATTCAGAAAGAGACAAAAAAATAAAAAAAGAAGGTTTTAGTAGTTCTTCTGACCATAGTCAAGAAAGTTCTGACTATAGTCAAAAAGAACCTGACCATAGTCAAGGAAGATTTGACGGTGGTCTGAACAGGGGTCAAAGTTTTAAATCTGACTATAGTCAAAGGAAAAATGGCTTTGCTGACCATGGTCATGACTATGTTCAGGTCAGTAAAGACTATTTCGATATGCTAAAAGAAGAATATAAGGCAAAGAAAAAACTGGAAGAGGATTATAGAAATAAAGATAATCAGATAAATTTAATTGTTCAAAATCTTTCCAAGGCTATGGAAACCTTGAAAGATAGAATAAAGGCATTAGAAGCTCCTCAAGAAAAAAGTGATTATCAAAACAATGAGCAAGATAATAACATTCATGAGGTAGATGATTTAAACGAAAAAAGATATGATTAAAACTTTTACTTTAAAAACAGAAGGGTTCAATGATGTCATTAATATTACAGACCAGGTTTCTCAGATGGTTAGAGACTCTAAGGTAAAAGATGGAGTTTGTTTTATTTCTTGTCCCGGGTCAACTTCAGGAATTACTACTATTGAATATGAAAGCGGGGCAGTAAGCGACTTAAAAAGAATCATGGATAATCTTGTACCTATGTCTAAAGATTATGAGCATTGCAAGAAATGGGGAGATTGTAATGGCTATGCCCATATCAGATCTGCACTAATTAATCCTTTTTTAAATGTTTCTATTGAAAACGGAAAATTAATGCTGGGCACCTGGCAGCAAATTGTTTTTCTTGATTTTGATAACAGGAAAAGAGAAAGAGAAATTAAAGTAAAAATATTAGAAGGATGAAAATTAATATTAACGCCAACAAGGTTGTTAAGTATTTAATCTTAAGCGATATATCTTTTTGGTCTGCTTGGGGGTTGGTTAATCCAATTTTTGCTATTTTCATTGTTGACAATATTCAAGGAGGATCTGTTTTTGTAGTCGGAGTTGCTGTTTCAATATATTGGATTCTTAAATCCCTTTTAGTAATTCCAATTGGCATGTTGCTCGATAGTCTTCTTAGCGAAAAAGATGATTATTTCTTTATGGTCTTGGGTCTTTTTATTGCGAGCATAGTTCCTCTTGGATATTTATTTGTTAAAGTTCCTTGGCATATATATTTACTTCAAGCAATTTATGGGCTTAGCATTGCTATTTCTGTTTCTGGCTGGAGAGCTATTTTCACTCGCCATATAGATGAAGGAAAAGAAGCAACAGAATGGAGTATAGATGATGCTGCTTATGGGTTAGGAATAGGAGTCTCCGGAGTAATCGGCGGTTGGGCGGTTAGCTCTTTTGGTTTTGATTTTGTTTTTATCGGAGCAGGGATTATGGGTCTGATTGCAACCTTTATTCTTTTTGGATTAAAAAACGAAATTAAGGGTGTTTTTGATAATGGAGCAAGAATTAACTTTAAATGTATTTTTGAAAAAGAAAAAGTTCAAAAAGATGAATAATAAAAAAATTGCTCAAATGTTTTCCGAGATAGCTGAATTCTTAGAAATGGAAGACGTAGAATTTAAGCCTCAAGCTTATAGGAAGGCTGCTATTATTTTAGACAACCTAGAAGACGATGTAAGTGATATCTATAATAAAGGAGGGAAGAAAGCTTTAGTTGATCTCTCTGGAATAGGAGAGAGCATGGCTGAAAAAATAGAAGAATATCTTAAAACAGGGAAAATAGATTATTACGATCGGCTTAAAAAAAAGATTCCTGTTGACGTAGACGAATTAATGGCAATTGAAGGAGTGGGGCCAAAGACAATTAAAACTTTTTACAAGAAGCTTGGCATTAAAAGTGTTGATGACTTAGAAAAAGCTATTCGGGAGCATAAAATTGCTCCTCTTCCTGGTTTTGGAGAAAAAACAGAGAAAAACATTTTAACTGGAATTAAGTTTTTTAAAAGAAGTAAGGGGAGATTTCTTCTTTCAGAAATATTGCCTGAAGTTAAAAGAATAGAAGATAATTTAAAAAAAATGAAAGAGGTAGAAAAGATTTCTGTTGCAGGTTCTGTAAGAAGAAAGAAGGAAACGATAGGGGATGTAGATTTTCTGATTGTTGCTAAAGAGCCAGAGAAAGTAATGGATTACTTTGTTAACCTTCCTGGCGTAGCGAAGGTATGGGGAAAGGGGAGAACAAAATCCTCGGTAAGAATGGAAGAAGGATTCGATGTAGACTTAAGGGTGGTTAACAAAAAAAGTTATGGTTCAGCTCTTCAATATTTTACCGGAGCAAAAGATCATAATATTTCTACGAGGAGAATTGCTATTAAGAAAGGGTTGAAACTTAATGAATACGGTCTTTTTAAAGGAAAGAAGATGATTGCTGGTTGGAACGAAAAAGGAGTTTATAAAAAAATTGGACTTGATTGGATGGAGCCCGAATTAAGAGAAGACAGGGGAGAAGTTGAGTTGGCCGAAGAAGGCAAATTACCAAACTTAATTAAGTTGGAAGATATAAAAGGGGACCTTCATTGTCATTCAAATTGGAACGGAGGAAATCATTCTATTAAAGAAATAGCAGAAGCTGCTATTGAAAGAGGATACCAGTATTTAGGAATTAGCGATCACACTAAATTCTTGAGAATTGAAAATGGGTTAGATGAAAAAGATTTAGAAAATCAAAGAAAGGAAACAGATAGTCTTAATAAAGAATTTAAAAACTTTAAATTATTACAAGGAGCAGAAGTTAATATTTTAAAAGATGGTTCTTTGGATATTAACAATGACGCTCTCGAAAAATTAGATTATGTTATTGCTGGAATTCATTCTTCTTTTAAGCTTTCCAGAGAAGAAATGACAGAAAGGATTATAAAAGCAATGGAGAATCCCTTCGTTAATATTATTTCTCATCCTACAGGGAGAATTTTAAAGGAAAGAGATCAGTATGATGTTGATATTGATAAAATTTTTGAGGCAGCAAAAAAATATAATATCTTTTTGGAAATTAATTCTTTTCCCAAGAGGCTAGACTTAAATGATGTTAATATTAAAAAGGCAATTGATTATGGATTAAAACTTGTTATCAACGCCGATTCTCATCATAAAGATCATTTGAGGTATATGGAATTTGGAGTTATGCAGGCAAGAAGAGGGTGGACAAGCAAGAAAGATATATTAAACACTTTACCTTTAAAAGAGCTAATAAAAGAATTGGGGAAATAATTAATTGCTCGTCAATATTTATAATGATAAAATTAATAAATACATTCCTTAACTAAAACAATCTTAAGAGTTATAATATACTAATGTGCTAATTATAATAATTCAATAAAATGATCAATTTTTTTAAAAATTTTAAAAAGAAAAAGAAGAAAGGTTTTGGAGCGCTAGAGTTATTAGTTGCTATAGCAATTTTCTCTTTAATAGTAGCGCTTGCTCTTTCTTGGGTTACCTCTAACAAGGCAAAAGGAAGAGATTCAAAAAGGACTGGCGAGCTTAATGCTTTAAGAGACGCTCTTCAATTATATTATACAGATCATGGTCATTATCCTACTTCTACTGCAAATGAAGAAGATTGGTGTCATATAGAAGCAGAACCTCAAGATGAAGCAGACGGATATAATTATTGTGAAGGACTCTATTCTGAAGGAGAGTTTGTGCTTGATCCTTATATTGAAGAAGTAGGAGATCCAAGGTTTAAACAAGAAGCTCCTTCTGGAAAAACTTGGTCTTATCGATATGTGTCTACTTCTAGCGGAATGGGATATAAACTTCATACTGACTTAGAAACTAAAGACGAATACGAAATTGTTTCTGGGGGATGGTACGCAGGAGATGTAACGCCTCCACCTCCACCTCCACCTCCACCTCCTCCTGGGAATAATGTTTATTTTTCAATGTCTAATTTTGAAGTAACTGAAGGAGAAAATACTGCTGAAATAACAGTTAGTCTTTCCTCACCTTCTAGTAGAGTTATAAGAGTTAGTTATAGGATAATAGGAGGAGATGCTACAGAAGGATCTGATTTTCGTTTGACAGGTCCTGGTTTTTTAATTTTTACCCCAGGAGATACAGAAGAATCTTTTTCTGTTGAAATAATTGATGACGAAATAACCGAATTTTCTGAAACAATTGTTTTTGAACTTTATAATCCTGTTAATATTGAAATAGGTTCTCCTGAAGAAACTACGTTGACTATAAAAGATAATGATTTTTGGGTTAA
>CAZSHN010000006.1:0-38851 GCA_964607015.1 uncultured Candidatus Saccharibacteria bacterium | reverse complement strand
TGTTTACCAAAAACACAGGTCCCTGCTAACTCGTAAGAGGATGTATAGGGGCTGAGGCCTGACCAGTGCTGGAATGTTAACGGGAGGTGTCTTTCTAGTTTTCTAGAAAGGCTCATCCTCGAAGCTCCAGTAAACGTCCGCGGTAACTATAAGCACACGGATTGTAGTTGTAAAATTTAGCTATATGCGGGAAAGTCTGGTGTATCCAATGCTACTCGAACTTTCTAACGTCGAAGTTCAGTAAAAATGTATTGGTGCAGACAATCCGCAGGAAAGGCTTCTTTGGGAAAATAAATAAACAACCTTAAATTATGAAGAAAGATAAATGGCTAACATCAATTCCTCCACGAATCGGATACTATATTGCAGGCTTTGTTGATGGAGAAGGAAGTTTCAATGTATCTGTAAGAAAAGGAGAAGGATATAGACATGGATGGCAATTTGGTTTTTCTTTCAATGTTTCTCAGAAAGACAAAGTAATATTAGTCTTAATCAAGAAACACTTAGGTTGCGGAAGATTGAAACAAAGAAAAGATGGATTATGGAGTTTTGTGGTGGAAAACCAAAACTCATTAATTGAAAGAGTAATTCCTTTCTTTGAGAGATTTAATTTTCTCTCAACCAGAATGAAGACAAATTTTTCTCTCTTTAAAAGGATAATGAAGATAGTGGAAAAGAAAGAACATATTGATAAAGAAGGAATAAAGAAAGTTTTAGAAATAAGAGAAAAGCTTAACGAAGGAAAAGGGAGAAAGAGAAAATATAACCTAAAAGACGTCAATCTTTCCTAAAGAAGAATCCTCAGAGACTATACGCTAAACTTCGAATAAATATTTCGAAGATGAGATAGTCCGATCTTATGAGCGATCATAAGCTCAACCATATGAGGTTGATATAACATAAATGAACCGTGTTAAAGTAGCGTAACCCCTTGCCAGGTAAGTTCTGGCCCGCATGAAAGGCTTAACGACTGGGGGACTGTCTCCAGGAGCAGCTCGGTGAAAATGCAATACCGGTAAAGATGCCGGTTACCTGCGGCTAGACGGAAAGACCCCGGGAGCTTTACTATAGTTAGATATTGAGCTTTGATCTTAGATGCGTAGTGTAGGTGGGAGACTTTGAAAGTCCGATTCCGGTCGGACTGGAGTCGCCAATGAAACACCACCCTTTTAAGGTCTTTGTTCTAACCCTGTTAACTCAGGCGACAGTGTCTAATGGGTAGTTTAAGTGGGGCACTTGCCTCCTCAAGAGTAACGGAGGCGCTTAAAGGTCGGCTAGCTCCGGATGGAAATCGGAGCGATAGGGCAAAGCCATAAGCCGGCTTTACTGCAAGAGTGATATCTCGCGCAGTTGCGAAAGCAGAACTTAGTGAACCGACTCTGGTTAGTAGAACCGGAGGAGATCATCAGCTAAAAGTTACCCCGGGGAAAACAGGCTAGTAGGGCCCGCGAGTCCGTATCTACGGCCCTGTTCGGCACCTCAACATCGGGGCGCCATCCTAAGCAATTAGGAAATATCAATTAGATTGATAAAAAAATACTGGCTCATAACGGTGAAATCCATATTTCTAGCCTTACATCTTTTATGATGTAAATAATAATGTGGACAATACCGTGGGAAGTTTAATTTAATGATTGTAAGTCATAGAATTAAACCCCGTAGAGACTGATCCTGAAATTAGCTTTTCTGTGAAGAAAGTTAACGTAAGGTGATATTCTGTAGAAAGCAGAATAATACGCCAGCTCCTATTCTCTTCTTTGAAGAAGATAGGATGAAGGTATAGTCCGATCCTTCTGGTAACAGAAGAAAATTCGACAGCGATGTCGGCTCAACGCATCCTGGGGGTGGAGCAGCTCCCAAGGGTTTGGCTGTTCGCCAATTAAAGCGTTACGCGAGCTGGGTTCAGACCGTTGACCAACTAAACGGCGGTCACTTCTGAGTAATCAGAAATTAGGAAAATCGGCTCATATCGGAGAAGTCCTTGCATGGCAACCTGTCGCATGTTAGGATAATTCCGAGGGAAGCTTAATAATCTTTTGTCTTGACTGATTTATGAAATCAACAGAAAAAGCATTTATAGCAGGATTTTTAGATGCTGATGGAAGTATCTATATTCGACTAAAACCAAACGAGGATTATCGTTTCGGTTATCAGATTTCTCCTTATATTGTATTTTTCCAGAAAGAGAAGGAGAAGAGAGTGTTAGAATATATCAAGAATCTTTTAAATGTTGGATATTTGAGAAGAAGAAAAGACGGTATTGTAGAGTATACGATAGGAGATACTGAAGGATTAAAGAAAGTGATTAAGACTGTAAAGCCTTATATAGTATTGAAGAAAAAACAGTTAGAATTAATGGATGAGATTTTATCTCTTCGAAAGAAAACAAAAAATGCTAAAGATTTCATAAAGATGAGTAAAATGATTGATAGATTTGCAACATTAAATTATTCTAAAAAGAGAACTATTACTAGTTGCAAAGTAGAGAAATACTTAAAAACAAAAGGATTATTATAGCCCCGTAGAGACTTCCACATTAATTTGTGGGGATGGAAGGATCAAATCTTCCATAATACGCCGATCCCCTTTAAACAATAAAGGGTGATGGTATAGTCCATTCCATTGGTAACAATGGGTTGATCCTTAAAAAGGATGAAATGCGTGAGACAGGTCGGTCCCTATCTACCGCAGGCGTCAGAATCTTGAGGGAACTTGATCTTAGTAAGAAATTTGCTACTTCACAGAGCGATCTGTGATGACAATCTAGCTAATAACGGTGAAACCTTCATTGTTTATTCGGTAAGCAGCGATTATGAACTTTTGACGGTCCTAAATTTCATAATACAATTTACTTGAGGACTGAATAAATATTAAGGCAATACCGTGGGAAGACAAAAATTAATATATTTTGTCCCCGTAACGACTTTAGCTGTTTATTATTAAGCAGCTAGGATGATAGCTATCTTTTAAAAGGTAAACTATCATAACACGCTAGCTTCCTGGGTTATCCAGGAAGAAGATATAGTCTAAGCTTATAGAAATATAAGAGTAACTTGACGAGAGGACCGGATTGAACCAACCTCTGGTTTACCAGTTGTTCCGCCAGGAGCATTGCTGGGTAGCTAAGTTGGGTCGGGATAAGAGCTGAAAGCATCTAAGCTCGAAGCCCATCCCAAGATTAGGATTCTTAGGTCGGTTGAAGACCACGACCTTGATAGGGCACAGGTGTAAGCTCAGTAATGAGTTAAGCCGAGTGCTACTAATGACCATATCTTTATATCTTGGCTAGAAATTAGTAATCATTATGTTTTTGAAAAAGAGGTAGCCAAGGGGGCTATACTGGAAGTGTTCCACCTGTTCCCATACCGAACACAGAAGTGAAATCTTCCGAGGCCGATGATAGTACCTTTGGTGCGAAAGTAGGTAGTCCCCTTGATTGCCTCTTTTTTATTTTAAATCTTGATTTTTTCAAGATATCCTCTTATAATAAAAAAGTACTTTTTCAATAGGAGGTGTTGTATTGAAAAGAATTAATAAAGGGATAATTATTGCTGTTGTTGGACTCTTAACTGTTGCAGCTGGATCTTTCGTGAATGCTTTTAGTCCCAATCTTATTATTGGTGGGTTAATTATTGCCCTAGGGGGAATACTTTTTTTAACAGGAGCATACGTTGTTGATAGTTCGGAAAGCGAGATTGATGGATCAAATAGTAACAAAACAAATTAAGAGGGAATTCAACCCTCTTTTTCTTTTATCCTAGTTTTAATATATAATAAGATAATGACTCTTTTTAGAAAAAGACCTAAATTTTTATTTATTGTTTTGTTTGTTTTGATTGTCGCTGGCTTATACCTTTTTCAGGGAGGAATAAAAGATTTCTTTTATTCTCATTCTTTCTCTTTTCAAGGAAGTCTTTGGAATAAAGGAGATGGTATCTCTGATGTTTGGCAAGGATTTTCTAGAGCAGAAGAGTTGAAAAAAGAGAACGAAGAATTGAAGAATAAAAACCAAGAATTGATTTCAGAAAATAATTCTTTAAAGCAATTAAGAGAAGAAAACGAAACATTAAGAAAAGCTCTAAATGTTGGTTTGCAGGAAAGGTTTAGATTATCTTTAGCAGAAGTTGTTAATGTTGATATTTTGAGAGATTATATTGTGATTAATAAAGGTTCTCAGGATGGGCTGGACAAAGGAATGCCAGTGATTAATGAACAAAATGTTCTTATTGGAAAGATATCAGAAGTTCATGATAATTTTTCCAGAGTAATCTTGATTTCAAATCAGGATAGTTTTTTTCCTATTAGAATAAAAGAAAAAGAAGTTTCTGCTACTGTAAGAGGGAAAGGAGGCTATCTTCTTTCTTTGCAGGAAGTTCCTAGAGAAGGAGATATTGAAGAAGGTGATATTGCGATTACTACTTCTTTGGGAAGAGATTTTCCAGAAGGTTTATTAGTTGGAGAGGTTAGCAATGTTAAAAAGAGTGATGTAGAAAATTTTCATAGCGGAGAGATTATACCTTTCTTCGAAATAGGGGAGATTAAAAAAGTTTTTGTTATTATTAACTTTTAATAAAAAATGCGTAAGATTTTAGTATTTAGTTTGGTTTTCTTTTTCTTGTCTTTAATGCAGACTAGCTTCTTTTTTCATTTTAATTTATACGGGATAGTTCCCAATACTATTCTTGTTCTTGTTGTTCTTGTTAATTTTTTAGAGAAAAAAGAAAAGAATTCAGGTTTAGCTATTGCCGCTATTGGAGGATTTTTTCTTGATCTATTTTCCTTTCTTCCTTTAGGAGTTTCTATTGTTTTGCTTTTTATAATTGCTCTTTTGATTAAAAGAGCCTTGAAGTTTTTAATAGAGGAAAATATTGTTCATTTTGTTCTTATTCTTTTCTTCTCTTTCCTTTTTTATAATTTCTTTTCCGTTTTAGCTAATTCTCTTTTGAATCTTTCTTTTCCTTGCTTCTTTCTTTGGAATGAAATAATAATTATTGAACTTTTTTATAATCTATTGCTAGGAATAGCATTTTATCTTTTGGTTTTATGTTCAAGAAAAATATCAAGAAAATAAAAAGAATTGGGCGAGAGATAGAGCCCCAGGAAACATTTCTCGACAAACTAGCTCAAAGAAAGGAGCAGGATTTTGGATTTTCAGAAAAGAAGTTTGAGGTTCCTCTTTCTCGGAGAAAATTAAAAGTTTTCTATATCGTCTTTCTCTTGTTAGTTGGTTTTTTATTGACTCAGACTATTCAGTTCCAGATTATAAAAGGAGAAGAATATCTTGCTATGGCAGAGAGGAACAAACAAGGACTTCGTTATGGTCAGCCAGTAAGAGGGGTTATCTATGATAGTTCTGGTGAGCAACTTGTTTTTAATAAATCAAGTCATGATTTGATAATTAATATTAAAGATTTGCCAGAATCAGATTCTGAAATTGAAAAAATGATTGATGATGTTTCTAAGATTATATCTCAAGATTTGTCTGGACTTAAAAAAGAAATAGAGGAAACAGAATTTGATGTTGTTTTAGTTGAAGAAAACCTAGAGCACGAAGTTTTAGTTCTTTTAGAAACAAGAATTGATAATTTTCCTGGTTTTGAGATTAAAGAAAATACAGTAAGAAATTATAAAGATGGAGAGATATTTTCTCACCTCGTTGGTTTTACTGGAAAGATAGGAGGAGAAATTAAGGATTTAGATAATTATTCTGTTACGGATTATCTAGGAAAGCAGGGAGTTGAAAAGTCTTACGAAGAAGTATTAAGAGGAAAACCTTCTAAAATCCTGGTAGAAAGAGATGCAATTGGGAATAAAATATCAGAGGAAGTTATATCTGAACCAGAATCAGGAGAGAGTCTGGTTCTTTGGCTTGATGCTGGGCTCCAAGAAAAACTCACCAAAGCTCTTCAAGAGAGTATGGATAAAGTAGGGTCTGAGAGAGGGGCAGCAATAGCAATGGATCCTAGAACTGGGGGAGTTTTAGCTATGGTTAGCTTGCCTAGTTTTGATAATAATCTCTTTTCTAAAGGAATATCTTCAGAAGATTTATTAAAGATAAATAATGATCCTAATGAACCTCTGTTTAATAGGATTGTTTCTGGGGGGTATCCAGTTGGTTCTACAATTAAGCCGATAATGTCGTCTGCTGCCTTACAGGAAGGAGTTATTTCTCCTGATAAAAGTATTTTATGTGAAGGAGAAATATCTATTCCTAACCCTTATTATCCTGATCAGCCATCTGTTTACTTGGACTGGGATACTCACGGCTGGACTGATGTCCGAAAGGCTATTGCTGAATCTTGTAATGTCTTTTTCTATATTGTTGGGGGAGGATATGAAGAAATGTCAGGTCTTGGAGTAGAGAGGATTAAAAAATATCTAGAGTTATTTGGTTGGGGAGAATTGACCGGAATAGACATTCCCGGTGAGATTAAAGGAAGAATTCCTGACCCTGAGTGGAGAGAGAATCATTTTGATAATCCTCAAGAACAAATTTGGAGAGTAGGAAATACTTATGGTCTATCTATTGGACAGGACAATCTCTTGACGACTCCTCTTCAGGTTGTTACGGCAATGTCTTCTATTGCCAATAAAGGGACTCTTTATCAGCCACAGGTTGTTAAGCAAATAGTAAAAGGATCTTCTGAAGATTTGAAGATAGTTAAAGAGTTTGAACCAAAAATTATTAGAAAAGGCTTTATTGATCCCGAGAATTTAAGAGTAGTAAGAGAAGGGATGAGGGAAGGAGTAGAATATGGTTCTAGTGTTGCCCTTTCTGGTTTACCAGTAAAAGCTGCTTCAAAGACAGGAACTGCTCAAACTTCGAGGGAAGGTATTTATCATAACTGGGTTTCTGTCTTTGCTCCTTATGATAATCCAGAAATAGTTATTACAGTTGTTATTGAAAATGTAGAAGGAGTGCAATTCGCTGCAATACCAGTAGCAAGAGATACTCTTAACTGGTATTTTGGAGAGGAGGAACCAGAGGAAGAAGAAAGAGAAGAGTAATTTGTTTTTAAAGATAAAAGGTATTAGAATAATATAATATGAGAGAATTTGATTTACTTTTAGTTTTGATGATGATTTCAATTCCTGTTTTTCTCTTTATTGAGGTCAGCTTGATGTGGGGCTTTATTAGTCTTGGTTTTTTAAGTTTAATGTTTTTAATTTGGTTTAATAAAAGAACTGAGTTCTTTGGTTAATATCTATATGGAGTTTCTATTTTTAGTCATTTTAATATTTATTGTTATAGCTTCCCGAGCTTTTCTTAAATATATTTCTGCTGATGCGAAATATAGGTTTCCTATTTTAATTAAAATTACGATGGTTATTCCTGGTTTTAGTTTTGCTGCTGCTGTTTTTTTGGCAGCAGTAAATGGCTATATCGGGATTTTAACCGCAGTTCTTCTCTGGGTTGTTATCGGAGGAGGATACCTTGCTTTAGTTTATGCAAGAATAAAATAAATTATTATGGTTGAAAGTATTTTAATGGTCATACTTGGTTTTGCTGTGATCGTTGTTTGTGCGATTCCGGTCCATGGCTCTCCTGAAACAAGAAAGATATTGTTCGGCGCTCTTTTGATTGTCGTAGGGATAATGACATTAGTTAGTTAAAAAAATAAATTAAATAAATATATTATGGGATTCTTAGATAAAATTAAAGAAGGGATGGCTCAAGTTAGAGTAACTTATGTTGGTGGCCATCCAGATATTAATAAAGCTTGTCCTGTCTCTGTTGGCAGAGATGGTGACAATTTAAATATTTCTAGAGGAGGAAGAGTTCTTGCTAGTATTCCTGTTTCATCTATTAAGTCAACTCAATTAGAAAGAGCTGATAGTCGTTCTTTAGGGAAAGGTGCCTTAGGTGCTATTGCCGGAGGTGCTCTGCTTGGTCCTTTAGGATTAGTAGCTGGTGGTGCGATTGGAGCAAGAAAGAAAGATGCTAGTGTAATTGTTGTTACTATCGATCACAATGGATCAGAGATGCAGGTTTTGTTTGCTGCTGCTAACAAGAAAGATGATATCAAGAGGAAATATCCCAGGTTTGTTAATTTGTTGAAATAGTTTTTCGTTGAGGGAATAATTGATGTGTTGGTTATTTCATTTACTATTATAATATTCTTAGCAATGGGTATTTTGTCCGCAGGAGCTATTTCTCCCAAATCTTTTAAGGTTGGACATAAAGAGAATACGCCAATAGAAATGTTAATTCTTAGTTTGATTATTGTTGGTTCTGCCGTTATTATTATAGTTGAACTTCTTAATATTGCTTCCTTATATTAGGTTTTTAAAAATTTCTTTCAGTTTCTAAATCTGTTCATTAAAAATTAGTGAATAGAGAAGCAGGTGAAAGAATGGATTATCCAATAGTTGACATGGAAGAGCAATTCTCTGAGCAGGGAATCTTTTGGTGGAAATAATGTTACCGCCGTTTAAGCCAAATTGGAGAGAGAGGGAAATCTGGCCTCCTTGGGACTGGCCAAATGATGATTATCCGCCAAATTAATTTTAATATTTAGAGTTCTTAGTTAAAGAACTCTTTTTTATTATTTGTTCTTGACAGGTTTTGTCAGTTGGACTACAATTGTAATATAAATGACTACAAAAACAATAATTAAAAATAAGGAAGAAAAGGAAAATTTGAGGGAAAAGATGTTTATAAAGAACGATTATATTTTTATTAGAGATTTTTATAAATTATCCTTGAAAAAGAGAGAAAAAATAGTAGAGGAAATAAGGAATAATGATTTAGAAATATTTCTTCCCAAAAAGGAAGATTTTATTTTAGCTATTCCTCGTTTTGTTTTTGAAAAAGGGGAGGTTAGAGACTTATCTTCTTTGTTTGGGAAAATATTGAATTATGAAAATCTAAGAAAAGAAAAAAAGATCGAAAAATATAGAAAGAAGATGGTAAGAAAGTATCCCGATAAAATTGATTTGCAAAAATTGTTTAAAAGAACAAGAAAATTCGCTGATTTTATTAACCTTAACAAAGAGAGTATAATTAATCTTCTTTTAAATTATGAAACTTATGAAGTTGCTTCAGACGAAGTTGAAAGAACTCTTGATCTTTTTTATAATATTTCTGAAAATAAAGAATATTTCAAAAGAGCTGCAGGAGAAGTAACGGTTTTTATGCCAAGGAATCAGCCCCTTTATGCATTTTCTTGCTTTGTTCTAGTACCTTCTTTAATGTGTAAATCTGTTCATACTAAACCTCCCGTGGCAATGGAATATTTTTTCTTCGATCTTCTTAGACTGCTAAGAATTGAATATTTTTTTTCTAACGTTATTATTCATAAAGAAGAAATTAGAGAAGATTTTCTTCAAAAAAGAGCAGGGACTTTTGGGAAAAACAGAGAGCCTTTAACCGATGCAGTAATCTTCACTGGTACTACTGAAAATGCTCAGAAACTAAGAAATATTTTTGATAGAAAAACTTTGTTTATTGCTAATGGATCTGGCCACAACCCGGTAGTAGTTTCAAGTGATGCAGATCTTAAAAAAGCAATAAAAAGTGTGTTAAAAATTCAATTATACAATCAGGGGCAAGATTGTGCAGCTCCTAATTCTATACTGGTTCATAAAAAGAATTATAAAGAATTTATTTATGAACTCAAGAGATCTCTTAAGAAAGTAAAATTTGGAGAATGTAAAGATCGTCGTGTAAGAGTTGGGCCAATTAGAAGTAGTAAAGACTTTAAAAGAGTGATAGATTTTCTTGTAAGTAATAACGAATGGTTAGATTCGGATTTTGGAGGTAAGGTTCATATTAATTCTAAAATAATAGAGCCTGTTATTATTTCAAAGCCATTGACCAAAGGAGGAAATTTTACTGAACAATTTGCTCCGATATTTTTCATTCAATGCTATAATAAGGACAGTGATTTAAAACTTTATTTCGAAACTTCTGAATACTCAAAGAATGCTATGTTTGTTACTTTATTTGGGAGAAGTAAATATGTTGATTCTTTGTTGTCTAAAAAGCTGTTTGGAGGAAGGGTGCTTCACAATCAATATACCATTATTAGAAATACAAATTTACATGCTCCGGGCGTAGAAAGAGGAACTCAACAATATGGAGGTTTTGGCATAGGGTCTTCTAGTTATAGTATCTTTGGAGAAGTAACTCCTTGTCCGACTCTTCCACAGAGAGATATTTATGAGCAGCTAGTTTTGCCAACGATTGATTTTAATAGCAAGCAAAAATTATTGAAAGAGAACAAAATAAAAAAAGATCAATTCTCTGATATTATTTACGCCAAAAGAATAAAAGATGAAAAGACCATGAATAAAAAAAATTTAAATAATTTAGAAAAGCACTGGAGTTCTGTTATTGCTGATAAGGTTTTAACTGATTTTCCAGATAAAAAGATTTATACTTGTGCCGCAGGAATTAGCCCTTCTGGTGTTATTCATTTCGGGAATTTTAGAGATATAATGACTTCTTTTGCTGTTTTAAAGCAGTTAGAAAAAAGAGGGAAAAATGTTCGTTTTATTTTTTCATGGGACGATTTTGATAGGTTGAGAAAAATTCCTAAAAATATTCCAGAAGATTTTAAGAAATATATTGGATTGCCACTAAGCTCTGTTCCCGATCCGCTAGGAGAATACTCCTCTTATGCTGAGAGGTTTGAAAAAGAGTTCGAGAACTCTATGAAAAAATTAGGAATAAACCTTGATTATCGCTATCAAACTGGCGAGTATAAAAAAGGGCGTTACGATGATTTCATTATTAAAGCTCTACAGAAAAGAAAAGAAATAGCCGAGATTCTTTTATCTTTTATGTCTGGCAAGGCTAAGAAAAAAAAGAACATTGATCCGAAAGAGTTTAAAGAAGAGTATTATCCGGTCCATTTATATTCTCGTTTTAATAATAAAGATAATACTAAGATTATAGATTATGATGGAGAATCTTGTATTACCTATGAATGTTTAGAAACAGGCAAAAAGGACAAAGTAGACCTTAGAAAGGAAAGGGTTTGCAAGTTAGCCTGGAAAACAGATTGGGCAATGCGCTGGATCGCTGAAGATGTAGTCTTTGAACCAGGAGGGCAAGATCATTCAGCTCCTGGTAGTAGTTACGATACGTCTACTAATATTGCTAAAAAGATCTTCGGGGGAGAGCCCCCTGTCTTTACCGGTTATCAATTTGTTGGACTTAAAGGAATTTCTGGAAAGATGTCCGGATCAAAAGGAAATGCTGTTTCTCCGAATCAATTGTTAGAAATTTATAACTCAACCATCTTAAAGTGGTTGTACTTAAGAAAAAAACCAAAAGCTGTTTTTAATCTTGCTTTTGATGATGAGATTTATAGACAATATAGTGAATTTGATAAAGAGGTAGATGATTATGTCCGTGGTGATATAGGCCAAGTTAGGAAGGATTCTTTAAAACTAGCTGGTATTAATAAAAATAATTGTTATAAAAATCCAATTTCTTTTAGAGAAATGGTTTCTTTAGGTCAAATTACTCAGTGGAATTTAGAGAAAATTATTAAATTAGTTAGAAGTTTAAAATTAGGTTATGATGAAAATTCAATTAAAGACAGGATTGAAAAAGCAAAGACATGGCTAGAGATCTACAATCCACAGGATTTAATTTCCTTAAGAAAAGAAAAAAACAAAGATTATATTTCAGAAATGTCTGAAGAATCTATTGAAAGAATAAGAAAGATGAGAGAAGTTTTGATTAATAATCCTTTTTCAATAGAGGAGATAGAAAAAGCAATGTACGAGATACCAAAAGGGAAAAATCTTTCTAAGAAAGAAAATATTTCTCAACAAAGAAAATTTTTTAAAGATCTTTACAATCTTTTAATCAGTAGAAATAATGGTCCTCGTATTTCTACCTTTCTTTGGGCGGCTAACAAGAAGAAAGTGTTAGAATTGCTTGATATTTAAGATTTTAATATTAGCAAAAATTATTTTAGAGAGCGTTTCGCTCTCTTTTTATTTTAAAAGACTTGACAAGATTTCTTGGTTGGACTACAATTGTAGTATAAATGACTACAAAGCATAGACATAAGAATATGTCAAAAGTTTTGAGGAAACCTACAAAAGAAGAGGAAAAAGAAGCTAATTATTTGTGGGAAACTGGAGAAAATCCAGGGTCAGGATGGAGAGAAGCAGAGAAATACCTTAAAGAAAAAGGGTATAGAAAGAAAGAAATTCTAGTAATGAATATTAAGTGGGCCAAAGGGGAGTATTTTTATTCTGATAAAACCTAAGCTATCTAAACAAAAACCTCGCCATGTGATCGTGCGTAATAATCATACAGCAGAAATAATATTATGTTAGATATATCATTAATTCTATTTTTTGGATTGACATTGTATTTTATGGCTATTCTTCCTATTCTAGATCCTATAAAAATTGGAGATTCTCATGCTGCTAAGGATCATATAATAGGCACAATAGAATCAGTATTTGAGGTAATGCTTGGGACTTTATTCATAGGAGGAGCAATTTTAGGAATAGTAGTTGAGCAGTTAAATGCAATGCAGATTGTGAATGTTATTCTAATGGCGGGAATATTAGCCTTTATAATGGGAATAGTTAATAATGGTATCTTTGACAGAATAATTGAAGGGAAAGAATTATCTGTTGTCTTAGTTTGTTTCTTGGGTACCGTTGGAGTAATAATATTGTATTTGATATAGCTCTCATCATTTGAGAGCTTTTTCTTCTGTTCTTTAAAACTTAGAGAGCAGAAAGAAGAGCTCTTTTCCAAAATAGAGCAGGAGGTGAATGTGTATGGGTTTTGGTTGGGACGAGGAATATGATCGGACAGAAGAACAATCTAGAAAATTTAATGAAGAGAAAGCAAAACGCTTAAAAAACGAAAGATGGCCATAATGCTTAATCTCAGGATTACAAAAAATAAAAATGAGAGGATAAGAAATTATCCTTATCCTCTCACATTCTTTCAACTTCTGAGTCTGTTCATTAAAAAGATAGTGAACAGAGAAGCAGGTGAAAGAATGGATTATCCAATAGTTGATTGGGAAAAAGAAAGAGAAGAAAAAGGAAACTTTTGGTGGAAATAATGTTTCCATATAGACCAAATTGGAGAAAAAATGATCTTTGGCCTCCCTGGAATTGGCCTGATAGCAACTATCCACCTCAATAAACAAAGAGAGTTCTTGGATCTTTCTGAGAGCTCTCATTTTCTTTAAAAACAAATCTAAATAACAAATTTAACTAAAATAATATGAAGAAAGAAAAGAAAACCGAATGGGCGAAAGAAGAACACTTTTATTCTTAGTTTTTGTTAGATCGTAAATTTTATTTTATTTTAAGTCAATTTAGAACTTAAAAGAAAGAAAGTTAATTATATATGATAGAAAAAATAGAAAGAAGCTTTGATAAGAAGTACTTGTCTCAATTAAAAGGAGAACAGAGAAGTATTAAAAACTTTAGATTATTATTTCATTCTCTTTTTGTGAAACCAATAGGATTCTTTGCTACTTTTAAAATAAGGCGTAATATATTAAGATTAATTAAAGGAGCTCCGAGAAGTATTATAGGTGTTTCTTGTGGAGAAGATAATACTATTTATAAAATAAAAGATAGGTATAACGCCTCAATTGGTATTACGTTTATTTTTTAAATGATCAGAGACATTTTTTTCTGATTTGGAAAATTTCAAGAAGAGAATGAAAGCTTTATTTCTGGATCAAAAACTGAGTTTGGTTTAATTAGAACTATTAAAGGAAATTATTATTGTTTCATGAGAGAAAAACAAGAAGAAAAAGAAGTTGAAGTTAAATTTAAGTTGAATTCTGATATTAAGCTTGTCAAAGAAAAAATATTTAGAATGGGAGGAAAATTGATTCAGAAGAATAAAGAAAAAGATACTTATTTCTCTGCTTTTCACAAAGATTTTCTAAAAACAAAAGAGTGCTTGAGAATAAGAAAAGCCGATGATTATATAGAGCTAACCTATAAGGGGAAATCTACTAAAGAAATGAAAGAAAATGGTCAGTTTTGGAAAAAAGAAACTAATATTCCTCTTAATATAACTCTTAAAGAAGCAGAATACTTTTTAACTGCATTGGGTTGTAAAAAATTAGTTTCTGTTGAAAAGAAAAGACATAAATATTGTATTGGCAATCAAATAATTACTTTAGACTTGGTTAAGGATGCGGGGTCTTTTTTAGAAATAGAGAGTTTAGCGAGAAATGAAAATGTGAAATCTGCTCTTAATAAAAACATGGAGTTAGCTAAAAAACTAGGACTGAAGGAAGAAGATATTGTAACTGAGCCTTATAGAGATATAGTTTTGAAAAGAAATAATTGCTATTTCGAGAAATAAGATATATTCTTAAAGAAGATTCTTGATAAATTACAATTATGAAACTCAATGATTTAATAAAATCAAAGACTAGAGAGAAGATATTAAAGTTTTATTTTTCTCATAGAAATAAGAAGTATTATTTAAGAGAACTGGAAAGGATTCTTGATCTTCCTGTCGGAAATATTCGTCGAGAGCTAATTTCTTTAGAAAAGTTAGGAATTTTTAGAAAAGAAAAAAAAGGAAATCTTGTTTATTATTCTTTAAACAAGGAATCGTCATTTTTTAAGGTGATTGAGCATATTATTTCTGAGGAAGAAAGTTCTAAAGGAGAAGAAACGGAAAAAGAGTTAACTATTATCAGGAGATCTGATTTAGATTTGTTGCTTTCTAAGGTAGAAGAATTACAGGATATTTTAAGCAACCTCCCTTATAAAGGAATAGAGATTAAAGAGATACTTAATCTGGGAGTTGTTGTTAATAAAAAAGGGGAGGTTTTATTAATAAAGAGAGTAGAAAAGGAAAAAGGAAAAGGTGGTTCAGTTTTGACTTGGGCATTTCCTGGTGGTAAGCAAAATTTAAATGAATCTCGTAAAGACTATATTTCAAAAGAGGTATTAGGAGAAACTGGTTATAAAGTAAAAGTTATTGGAGAAATTTCTATGAGGTCCCATCCTCAGTTTCCTGTGTTTGTTGTTTATCATCTTTGCAAATTGGTTTCATCGAAACCTGTGGCTAAACCTAAACAATCCCATGAAGTATCCGAGATTAGATGGGTTAAGCCTCAAAAAATTAAAAAATTAATTAAAACCAATCTTGATCCTGCGGTTAGTCTTGAATTGGGATTAAAATAGAATTAATCTACTATAAAATAAACATGAAAAACATTATTAGATTATTATGGGAATACAGGACTTTGAAGTATGTTCCCAGGGCAAGCCTTCAATTTTTAAAAGGTTCAGCAAAAGAAAATGTAGCTGAACATAGTTTTTATACAACAATTATTGGTTGGGTCTTAGCTAAGAGGGAAAAAGTAGACGAGAATAAGGTTATAAGAATGTGCCTTGTCCATGATTTAGCAGAAGCAAGAAGAGGAGAAAGAAATCTTATTAATAAAATTTATTCTGGAAAGGATAATGAACTAGAAATTATTAAAAAGGTTTCTGGCGAATATCAGGTGGAAGATTTTTCTTTTGATGATTTATTTAAAGAATTTTCAGAAGGAGAAACTCCTGAAAGTAAAATTGCTCAAGATGCAGATATTTTAGCAGGAATGTTTTTAGAAAAAGAATGTTTGGATCTTGGAAACGAAAAAGCTTCAAAATGGTTGGATTTTTCTTTAAAGAGATTAGAAACAGAAAAAGGAAAAGAATTAGGAAAAATGATTATTGAAAAAGATTCTGATCAATGGTGGCTGGATATAGTTAACAAGAATCTTTAAATAGATTAGTTGTGGAAATTTTAGGTGAAATAAAACTTCTTTGGAAATATTTGAGGAAATATAAGCGGAAAGTAAGATATCTGGCTTTTTTAGCTATTATTGCCTCGACTTTAACTGCTCTAATCCCTCTTGTTTACGGGAGGATAGTTGATTATCTTTCTGTCGGAGCAAGAGATGTTGGCTTTATTATTGCTCTTTTAGGTATTTGGACTGTTATGAGTGTTTCTTCGGCTTTTATAACAAGGATAGTTGGTTTCCGAGGAGGATCTGTTGGAGTAGATGTTTCTAACGATTTTACCTGTAATGCCGTTAGTCATATTATTGACCTACCGTTGTCTTTTCATAACAATAAAAAATCGGGAGAGGTATTTTCTAAGGTTCAAAGAGCAAATCGTTACTTTTTCCAAATAATGGACAATGTTGTTTTTTGGTTTCTTCCACATTTACTTTCTCTTTTGTTTGCTGTGGTAATTTTATTTTTTGTGGAATGGAGATTAGCGCTTGGAATGACTGTTATGTTTCTTGGATATTTAGTTATTACTATCCATAAAACGAGGCCAATTGTTGAAAGACATACCGAGTTTAACAAAATTTACGAAAGAGTATTTGGAAATCTTTACGACTCTCTTTCAAACGTTCAAGTCGTAAAATCATGTGCCGCTGAAGAATTTCAATCCAGAAGAACGGAAAGTAGTTTTAAAGGTAATTTTAGGGAAATTTTTAAAGATTTTATAGGGCTTTGGCACTCTCTTCATCTTTGGCAAGATATTTTTTATGCATTGTCTTTTATCGCTATCTTGGGTTCTGCTATTTTATTGTTAAGCAGAGAAATGCTTTCTCCTGGTAAGTTAGTAATGTTTTTAGGATATTTGGGATTAGCTAGAATGCCTTTGAAAGCATTTGCTTTTCATTGGCAATCTTTCAGAACTGGAATTACAACAATCAAAAGGGTAGAGGAGTTATTGCAGCTTGATAAAGAAGATTTTAATGAGAAGGGAAAGATTATTGATGATCCTCAAGGAAAAGTTGAGTTTAAAAATATTAATTTTGGTTATAAAAAAGAGAGTAATGTTTTAAAAGATATTAATTTTATTGCAGATCCCGGACAAAAGATAGCTTTGGTTGGCGGAAGTGGAGAAGGTAAAACAACTTTGGTTGATTTGATTTCTCTTTATTTCAGACCAAGAAGTGGAAAGATATTATTTGATGATATCGATGTTAAGAAATTAAATCTTCGTTTTTTAAGAAAGATTATTGCTTATGTTCCTCAAGAGATATCTCTCTTTAATGATACGGTAAAGAACAATATTCGTTACGGAAAACCAGAAGCCTCGGAGGAAGAAATAATTACTGCAGCTAAGATAGCAAATGCTCATAAGTTTATTAATACTTTTCCCGATAAATATAATGCTTTGGTAGGAGAAAGAGGAATTAAACTTTCTACTGGTCAAAAGCAAAGGATTGCAATTGCTAGAGCGGTTATTCGTGATCCAAAAATATTAATTTTAGATGAAGCCACATCTTCGCTGGATACAAGGTCTGAAAAATTAGTTCAAGAAGCCTTAGATAGGTTAATTAAAGGAAGGACTACTTTTATTGTTGCGCATCGCTTAAGTACAATAAAAGAAGCTGATGAAATATTGGTTTTAGAGAAGGGAAGGATTATTGAGAGAGGAAATCATGAAGAATTGATTAAGAAAAAAGGAGCGTACTTCGATCTTTATTCTCTGCAATTCGAACCAAAAAAATCTTAATAAAAATTGATTCATCGTTCGTGGTTAGAAGAAAAATTTGTAAATAATTAAACAACTAAAAGAAATGAGAAAACAATTACTTTATAGAGATTTAGCAGAATATTATGATTTGATTTATTCAGCTAGAGATAAAGATTATGAAAAAGAGTCAGAAGATTTAAAGAAAATTATTCTAAGACACAAGAAGACGAAAGGGAAAAGGCTGGTTGACGTGGCTTGTGGTACCGGCAGACACCTAGGATATTTAAAGAAATACTTTTCTTGCATAGGAGTTGATATAAATAAAGAAATAATAAAGATTGCCAGGAGGAAAGTTAAGGGAGTTAAGTTTAAAAAAGCTAGCATGGTTACAATGAGATTAAACAAGAAGTTTGATGTCATCACTTGCTTGTTTAGTTCAATTGGTTACGTTAAAACTTATTCAAATCTAAGAAAAACTCTTAGTAATTTTAGCGATCATATGGTAGAGGGTGGAGTTTTAGTAATTGAGCCTTGGCTTAATGAAAAAGTTTATAAAGTTGGCTCACCTCATCTGACGGTCTATGATGGCAAGGACGTTAAAATTGCTAGGGCAAACATTTCTAAGAAAAAAGGTAACATATCAATTTTAGACATGCATTACTTAATTGCTGAGAGAGATAAAGATGTTAAATACTTCTCTGATAGACACGAATTAGGCATGTTTAAGGTTGATAAGTTCCTGAAAATAATGAAAAATTCTGGTTTTGAAGTAAAGTTTATTAAAAAAGGATTAGGACAAAATGAAAGAGGGCTTTATCTAGGAATTAAGAAGTAGAAGAGCTCTGTTTCATATATTTGGATAAATTAGTTAAAAAATATGAAGATAGAGCTGGAACGGACCTTTTTGTTAAAAAAGTTACCCAAGAATATAGCTAACTGTAAATCAGTTGAGGTCTTGGATATTTATTTTCCTTTAAGCGCTCCTCATCCTATTCTAAGATTACGTAAGAAGGGGAGCTTTCTTACTCTGACCAAGAAAAGTCCTATAGAGAATGATTCTTCTGTTCAAGAAGAACAAACAATAATGTTATCAGAAAAGGAATATATAGAGCTTTCTAAAATTCCCGGAAAGAGATTAAGAAAGGTTCGTTATTATTATCCTTTTGGTGAGCGTTTAGCAGAAATAGATGTCTTTCTTGATGGTCTAAAAAGGCTTGCTTTAGTGGATTTTGAATTTGATTCTGTGAAAGAGAAGGAAGAATTTTCAATTCCAGATTTCTGTTTGGCTGATGTAACTCAAGAAGAAGCTATTGCGGGAGGTTTTTTAGCAGGAAAAAAATATGCTGACATTGAGTCCTTTCTTGGGAAGTATGGTTATGGAAAAATATTTTTAAGGTAAATTTTTCATTGACAAAGCCTGATTGTAGTAGTACGCTAAAAATAGAAAGTCTTTTAAAAAATAATATGGAAGTGAAATGAATGAAAAAAGACAGTAAGTTGAATAGCAGGCTGTTGATTGCGATAATTGCGATAATGCTATTAACTGTTACTTTGTCTGGTTGTACTGATGATATAAAAACCAAAATATATAAAGACGATTGGGAATATACCCTAGAAACAGAAAAAATCGGAGAGATTAATGTTACTGGGTGTATTAGCAAGATAGAAATTTTAGAATACAACGCTTTTACCGAAAGAAAAGGATATCGTGGAGATTGGGCTAAAGAAGCAGACGGTTTCGGAGTTATCAGAGAAGATCAATATGGTTACGAAGTAAATAACCAAAGACATGTTATTTCCGGTAAAGCAAAGAATATAGCAGGAGAAATGTTGAAATTAGTAGTAATTAAAGCTACTTTCCTAAATGCTTACGGTGGTATTACTCTTAATCTCTCGTTTGAAAAGAATAATGTAGAAGCTGGTGAAGTATTTGATTTCGAAATAATTGATTCAAAAGTAATGGGAGACGGAAGTGATCCAGTATATTCTTCTAGCAAATATTTTGAACTAACGATTTGGACTGATTATGCCACTCTTGTTTACGGAGAAGAACCTCCTACGATTATTAGCGATAAAAGAATTATCGGAAAATGGGAATATACATACATGATATCGAGTGGATCAAAAGGAACCGAATACAAAACAAAAACAGTTGAATATACTAAGAACAATCTGTGCTATGAAAACGATTCTTCATTCTCTTATACTAGGCATTACTGGCTTAAAGACGGAATATTGTATTTAATTGATCACCAAGGAAGGCTTGAGAAATGTACGGTAGAGCTTGAAGGTAAAAACACACTTAATCTTGATTGGACAGGTCGCATGAACAGAGAAGATAAAGAGTGGGGAAGAGCGTCTGGTTATTTGTCTTTATCCCGCGCAACATAATTTAAGGAGAAACTTTCTATAATCTATTGAGGATGTTTATTTAATACATCCTCTTTTTTTATTGACAAAATCTTATTTTCTAATTATAAATAAGTTGATCTTGCTCCTTCTGTCCTGGGTCGGTTTTCCTCGTTAGGTTCCCCGGCCCAGGATAGAGGGAGTAAGGTCGGCTCTCTGAAAATTTAATAATACAAGACAATGAATAATGAGCCTAACGATCATCGAAATCTTTTCTTTGAAGATATAGTTGTTGTTTCTCTAGAGTATGCTTGCAGACATTACAATTGCTTTTGTGAAGATTGCAGAGAACAGCTTTCTAAAGCAATAGATTTTGATGTTAAATTCATCATTATGCATAAAAATCATATTATTGGAGTTATTCTATGATTGTATTGCAAAAAGGGTTTTCTTTTGAAAGCCCTTTTTTTGTTGACAAAAAGCAAAAAAACTATGAAAATATATAGTAATGAAGAGAAATGTGAATATATTAAATATATCTAGTTCTCAGGAAAGGGAATTTTTGAATTCCGTTTCTCTTATAATTAAATAATTAAAAACAAAACCCAACAGTAATTGTTGGGTTTTTAAAAAAAGAAAGAACGGTCAATTTATTTTAAGTTGTTTTGATAGGCTCTTAAAATAAAAAAGACCGCAACAAATTCGCCATGGCAGATACATCGTATCAACAGGGTAAAAACCTGTCAAGATTTAAATCTGGGGAGAAATCTAAAAAAGAAATAAAGATTTTAGGAGCAGGGATATCTGGCTTAACTGCAAGTATTATTTTGGCCAAAGCAGGCTATAAAGTTAAGGTTTTTGAGAAGCGTTCTCGGATTGGTAGTTTCCTAGAGAAAGACGTTCATTCTTTGAGGAATTATTCCTATAATTATGATGTGATTAAGAAGTATAAAAGGTTAGGAATAAAGATTTCTAATTTTTATCCTATTTACAAAGAAGTTCGTTATTCTTCTTCTCTGGAAAATATTGAGATTTATTCCAAGAAGGAACCTTTGTTCTATAATATAATCAGAGGATATGACGATGAGAGATCTCTGGATGTTGAGTTGTTCGAACAGGCCAAAAAAAGAGGAGTGGAAGTTGTCTTTAATCAGAAGATAAATCCGAAAAAGAATAGCATGGATATTATTGCTTCAGGCGCTCGTTATAGAAAAGGATTGGTTTATGGTTATCATTATAAGAATGTTTCAATGAAGCCGAATGCTATTTATTTTTTCTTGAACAGTAATCGTTCTTCTTATGGATATACTTATGTTAATCCTTTTGAAAAGGAAGCTTCGGTAGCAATTGTTTCACCAGAAAGAGAAAAGAAAGATTATCTCAAGAGAAGACTCGGTTCTTTTAAGAATAATAAAGTCATTAGTAAGGTTATTAAAAATGCAAAGCTAGAGAATGATTTCTTTGGCTACGCCTATTTCAAGGTTCCTAAAACTGCAGTAAAAAGAGAGAAGCTGTATGTCGGAGAAGCCGCTGGATTCTTAGATGCTACAACCGGATTTGGCGTTCATTATGCGATCATGTCTGGCTATCTAGCTGCTCAGTCAATAATAGAAGGTAAGGATTATGATAAATTATGGAAGGATTGTTTTGGAGAAGAATTAAAAAGAAGGTATTCTAGAAGAATGTTTTTTAAAAAAATGGGAGTTAAAAAACAAAGAAAAATGATAAGTAAGTTGATCGAGAAACATGGAGAGAAGATATCAATGAATGATTATATGAAAATTTATAAAAAAATACCTCAAGAAGTTAACGTTTAATATGGCTAATATTAAAAAATTAGCTTGGAACGAATTTGTGTATGGAGGTCATCTCCTTTCTCTTGGAGCAGTCAGTATTGTTTTTGCCTCAGCTTTGTTGCTGGGGATAAAAGTTACTTGGGATTGTTTGGTCGCTGTTTATTTAGGAATGCACTCTGCTTATCTTTATAATCGCTATAAAGAATTTCACAAAGACTATTTAACAAATCCTGAAAGAACCAAGCATCTTAAAAAAATAGTTAATAAGCTTCCTTTTATAATTATCTCTTTTTTAATATTACTTGTTTTAATTTTGGTTTTTTATAGCGAACCAACAGTTTTGTTTTTTGGTTTGTTTTTGCTTGCTGCTAGTCTTTCTTATAGTTATAGCAAGGGATTGAAAAATATGACTCGTAAAATACCTGGGTTTAAGAGCGTGTTTGTTTCTTTGATGTGGGCTTCTTTGCCAGCTTTTTTAGTTTTATATTATTCTGCTTCTATAAATATCGCTCTTCTTTTGATAATGAGTTTTGTTTTTTTGAGGTTTTTCATTAATACAAGTTCTTTTGATATTAAGGATATTAATAGCGATAAAGAAGAAGGATTATTAACCCTTGCTATTATTCTTGGAAAAAATAAATTAATAAAAGTCCTTGTCTTCTTAAGTGTTATTTCTTTATTACCCCTAATAATGGGTGTATATCTTAATTATTTCCCTTTTTATTCTTTGATTCTTATTTTTTTTGTTTTTTTGTATTCTTTATTTTTCCTGAAAATAGCAAAGAATGATAAAATAGAAAATGATTTTTTATATAATGTTATAATAGACGCAGAGCTTTTTTTATGGCCACCGTTTCTTTTATTGGGTAAAATCATACTATGATTAATCAGATATTTGTTTTTTTAATTAGCATATTAGGGGTTTGGTTGGCGGCATGGGTTTATTTAGCAGATCCTAAAGAGAAATCAAACAGATGGTTCTCGGCGATGACTGTTTTTCTCATTCTATGGGCAAATTTTGCTTACCTAGGAACATCTGCTGATCAAACTTTCAGAGCAACTATTTTTTACAGATTTAACTGGGGAGTTGTTGCTTTGTCTGCCTTAGCTGGATATTTTTTTGCTGTTTATTTTCCAAAAGAAACAAAACGATATTTTGTTTTAGACGTAATTGTATCAATTACTACTTTGTTTTTTTTCTTTATCTCTGTTTTTACTAACCTGGTAATTAAAGAGGTTAATTTAATGGAATGGGGACCAGATATTATTTTTGGAGCTGCAGGAGATTTTTTCTCAATAATATCTGCTTTTTGGCTACTTTCAATTATAGGAACTCTTTTTAAAAAATACTTGAATTCTTCTTCCGAGGGGAAATTGAAAATAGAATATTTTCTAATAGGAGGATTCGCCTTTTTCTTATTCAATTTAATTTTCAATATTATCTTTCCTGTTGCTTTTGACTCAGTGAGATATCAACATTTTGGTGATTTTTCTGCAATTTTCTTATTAGGACTTACAGCATATGCAATCGTAAAGAGAGAATTGTTTGGAACAAAAGTTGTAATTACTACAATCTTTGTTGCATTAATTGCTATTCTGCTTGCTGTTGACACCTTATTCTTTACTAATCAGTTCATATTACAATTATTCAAAGGAATAGTTTTGGTAATCTTCCTATACTTCGGCTATTTATTAATTAGAAGTGTTATTAATGAGATTGAGAGAAGGGAAGAGGTAGAAAGATTAAGCAGAGCTAAATCAGAGTTTATTTCCATTGCCTCTCATCAATTAAGAACGCCTCTGACAGCAATCAAAGGATATATCTCAATGATTCTAGAGGGAACATATGGAAAGATACCAAAGAAGGCAAAAGGACCAATGGAGAAGGTATATGAGTCTAATAATAGATTAATTAGTTTGGTTAATAACTTATTGAGTATTTCTAGAATTGAATCAGGAAAACTTAAGTTAGAAGCAAAAAGAGCTTCAATTGAGAATGTTATTTCTAGTGTAGTAGATATCTTCCAAATAGAAGCAAAAGAGAAAGGAATATATCTTAAGTTTGAAAAACCTAAGAATCCTTTACCAGAAATTGTGATAGACGAAGAGAAGATGACAGAAGTAATATCCAATGTTGTTAATAATGATATAAAATATACTGAGGAAGGAGGTATTACAGTAAAGGTAAAGCAATTAAAATCTAAGATTAGAATTATTGTTGAAGATACTGGCGTTGGAATGACCGAAGAAGAATTAGACAAGATGTTCAAGAGTTTCTCTAGGGGAATGGCAGGAAATAGACTATATACCAAAGGAGCAGGTCTTGGTCTATACATTTCCCGGAAGTTTGTTGAAATGCATGGTGGTAAGATCTGGGCAGAATCAGAAGGAAAGAATAAAGGCTCCACTTTCTATATTGAGTTGCCTATGAGGTAAAATAACGGAAAATTTATGAGTGTCCCAAAAGTTATTTTTAAATATTCACAGATTTACGATGATTTTCTAAAATCAATGAGAAAAGATAAGAACGAGAAATATCCTTCAAGAAAGGATATTTTGGATTTCAGGAAGAGGTTTGAAGGTGCTTGGATAAAGGAAGAAAAAAGAGTTCTGAAAGAAATATCTAAAATTACAGGACTAGAATGGGAGGAGAAGTTTATTTATTGTTATCTAGTAGCTGAAGGAGATTTCTCACTATCTGATCCTATGACTTTGGTAATTTACAGAGAAGGAGCTTTCAAAGATCTAGAGTTTTTGATTGATAATTTAGTTCACGAAACTATACATAGAATATTTTCTGAAAAAGAAAACCTAAAAGCTTGTCAGAAATCTTGGGAATGGGTTAATAATAACTACAAAGGAGAAACTAGAAAAACAAAGATCCATATATTAGTTCATGCTGTCCATAATCACATTTATTTAGAAATTTACAATAAAAAGAGATTAAATAGAGATATAGAATGGGCTCAAGAGCATAAAGATTATAGGAGAGCGTGGGAGCTTGTCCAAAGGGAAGGATATGATAAGATAATAAAAGAATTCAGAGAAAGAATTAATGAATAAACACTATCCAGAAAACTTAGATAAGAAATAAGAAAAGAGATATGTAAAAGAATTATGAGAAATAACTACGCCTTTATTGACGGTCAAAATCTTTATTTAGGAGTTCAGGAAGCAAGTTGGAAGATAGATTTCAAAAAGTTCAGGAGATACCTAAAAGAGAAGTATAATGTCTCTACTGCTTATTATTTCATTGGTTTTACTCCAACTAATCAAGCTCTCTATTCCTTCTTGCAAAAAGCAGGATATATTTTGATTTACAAACCAACTATCCCAGATGAGAAGGGAAGATTGAAAGGTAACGTTGATGCTGACTTAGTTCTGCAGGTAATGATTAATTACAGAGAATATGATAAAGCGGTTATTGTTTCAAGTGACGGGGATTTTTACTGTCTGGTTGATTACCTAAACAAGAAAGATAAACTTAGAATAGTTCTTAGTCCTTATAGAGAAACTTGTTCTTCTTTGTTAAAGAAGACAGCAAAAGGGAAGATTAGTTATTTAGGAAGTATGAAGCATAAATTAGAATACAAATGAAAAAGCACCCCTCGGGACGAAACCTTTTGGCGTGCTTTTTCCTGTGAATTCTATTGTCTATTTTAGTAAATCTACAAGAGGTTGTCAAGAGAATTTCCTGAAGTTAGCTAGATATTATTTGTTTTTTTTGCAATAAGTGTTTATTTTGATCTCAAGAATTTGTTGAGAGGCTACTATACAGCTCTTTTTTTTGTTAAAATAATAAAATAAAAAGAAGGAACTAATGGACAAGCACTATCCAGAAAATTTAGACAAGAAATGGCAAGAATATTGGGAGAAAGAAAAGATTTATAAATTCAATCCTAAGGCAAAGGAAGTTTTTTCTATTGATACTCCGCCTCCAACAGTAAGCGGAGAAATGCATTTAGGTCATCTTTTTTCTTATACCCACCAAGATATTATTGCTAGATTCCAAAGACAACAAGGAAAAGAAGTTTTCTATCCTTTTGGTTTAGATGATAATGGTTTGCCAACAGAAAGATTGGTTGAGAAGAAGAAAGGGATAAAAGGAAGCGAGATGGATAGAAAAGAATTTATTGAAATTTGCAAGAATGTTTTAGAAAAAGAAGAGCCAAAACTTATTGAAAATTGGAAGAAGATTGGAATGAGTTGTGATTTTAATAACTTGCTCTATTTTACTTCTAGCAAAGAAGTTCAAAAATTAAGCCAGAAACTATTTTTAGAT
Organism: uncultured Candidatus Saccharibacteria bacterium; assembly: GCA_964607015.1. Lineage (GTDB taxonomy): Bacteria > Patescibacteriota > Minisyncoccia > Minisyncoccales > JAGGXC01 > CAYUNN01. The sequence goes on along the minus strand of CAZSHN010000006.1, from coordinate 12,972 downwards.
TTATTAAAAGAAAAAAGAGTTTATCAAAAAGAAGCTCCAATTATTTGGTGTTCTGAATGTCAGACAGCTATTGCTCAAGCAGAACTAGAAGACAAAGAAGAAGAAACTCTTTTTAATGATATTGTTTTTAAATTAAAAGACAGTAACGAAGAAATTATTATCTCTACTACCAGGCCAGAGCTTCTTCCTTCTTGTGTTTCTATTTTTGTTCATCCAGAAGATAAAAAGAACAAAATTTTGATTGGAAAGAAAGCTATTGTTCCTCTTTTTGGACAAGAGGTGGAGATAAGAGCCGATGAAAAAGTGGATCCAGAAAAAGGTTCTGGTATCGTTATGTGTTGTACTTTTGGAGACACAACAGATGTTGAATGGTATCTTTCTCATTCACTTCCTTTAAAAGTTTCTATAGATAAAAAAGGAACGATGAATGAAAAAGCAGGGGAATATAAAGGAATGAAAACGAAAGAAGCAAGAAAGAAAATAATCGAAGATTTGAAAAAAGAGGGTCTTTTAAAGAACCAAGAAAAGCTTACCCATACTGTTAATGTTCATGAAAGATGTGGTCATGGGATAGAGATACTTAATACCAAGCAGTGGTTCTTTAAATATCTTGATTTAAAGAAAGATTTTATTGAGCTGGGAGAGAAAATGAATTGGTATCCAGATTATATCCAACAAAGATACGAGAATTGGATTTATGGATTAAATTGGGATTGGTGTATTTCAAGACAAAGATTTTATGGAATACCTATTCCTCTTTGGTATTGTAAAGAATGTGGGAAGATTATAACGCCAAAAGAAGAAGATCTACCAATCAATCCTTTGATTGATAAGCCAAAAGGGAAATGTTCTTGTGGCGGAGAGATAATAGGAGAGAAAGATCTTTTAGATACCTGGTTTACTAGTAGTTTGTCTCCTAAAATTGCTTTGAATATTTTGGAAGACGGAAAAGATCTTTTTCCGATGAATCTTAGACCCCAAGCTCACGATATTATAAATACTTGGCTTTTTTATACTGTTGTTAGATCAAAGGTTCATTTTGACAGTATTCCTTTCAAGGATATTATGATTTCTGGTTTTGTTTTGGATGCTAAAGGAGAGAAGATGTCTAAATCTAAGGGGAATGTTATAAGGCCAGAGGAAATGATTGAGAAATATCCGGTTGACGCCTTGAGATATTGGGCAGCTAGTTCTTCTTTGGGAAGAAATATTAGGTTTGAAGAAAAAGAGATTAAGAAAAGCCATCGCTTAATGACAAAGCTTTGGAATGCTAGCCGTTTTGCTTTATCTCATTTAGAAGATTTTGAAAAGAAAGAAACAGGAGATTGTTTAGTTGACCAATGGATTGTTGCTAAATTAGCTGAAACTACAAAAGAAGCAAAAGAAAACCTAGAGAAGTATGAATATGCTAAAGCAAGGATTTTAATAGAGGACTTCTTTTGGAATGATTTTTGTGATAATTATTTAGAATTAATTAAATGGCGTTTATATGGAGAAGTGGATGAGAGATTAAAAGATTCAGCAAAACAAACTCTTTATTTTGTTCTTTTTTCTACTCTGAAACTTTTTGCTCCATATATTCCCCATATTACAGAAGAGATATATCAGCTTTATTTCAAAGAAAAAGAAGGAGAAAAAAGTATTCATCTTTGTTTGTGGCCAAAGATTGATAAAGTTAACAAAGAATCAGAAGAATTAGGGGATCTTTTAATTGACTTAACTTCTGTTATTAGAAAGGAAAAATCAGAGAAAGGATTATCTCTTAAAAAAGAAATCAAAGAGCTAACTATTGATTGCGAAAGCTCCTTTAAAGAAAAGATTAATAACTTTATAAAAGACTTAAAAGAAGTTGGCAGTATAAAAGAAGTAAAATTTGAAAAAGTAAAAGAAGGAATAGAAGTAAGAGAAAATATTAAAATTAAAATAGAATTTTTATGAAAATACTTTTAACTATTTTAGATGGATTAGGAGATACTCCTATTCCTGAACTAGGAGATAAAACTCCTCTTGAAGCAGCTCATATTCCTAACATGGATAAGTTAGCAGAAGAGGGGATGTGTGGCTTGGTAGAACCTTATCTTTTTCCTGGAGAAAAAGGGCCAACTTCGGAAGGAGCTCATGTAGCATTGTTTGGTTATAAAGATTATTTTCTTGGAAGAGGTCCTTATGAAGCAGCTGGCGCAAGAGTGGAAATGAAAGAAGGGGAGATTGCTTTTAGAGTTAATTTCGGAACAGTAAACGATAATCTTGAAATAGTTGATAGAAGAGCAGGAAGAATAAATGAAACAAAACCATTCTCTGAGACAATATCTGGAAAGGAGATTGACGGAGTAGAGTTTTTATTAAAAAGTTCTTTTGGGCACAGAGGAGTTTTAGTGATGAGATCCGAAAAGGGATTATCAGCGAAAGTTTCTGACGGAGATCCTCACGAAGTAGGAGCAAAGGTTAATAAGATTAATGCTTTGGATGAATCAGAAGAAGCTGAATTTACCGCTAATGTTTTAAATAAATTTCTTGAATGGGCTCATGATGTTTTGGAAAATCATTCTTTGAATAAAGAAAGGAAAGAAAAAGAGTTACTTCCTGCTAATTATCTTTTAATAAGAGGACCGGGAAAAATGAGTGAAATTCCAAGCTTTAAAGAAAAGTATGGTCTTGATGCTGCCTTTATTGCTGGTGGCACTCTTTATAAAGGAGTAGCAAAAATATTGGGGATGAAAGAGATTAAAGTAGAAGGAGCTACCGGTCAAGCTGATACTAACCTTGAAGGAAAGATTGAAGGAGTTAAAAAAGGATTAAAAGATCATGATTTTGTCTTTTTACACATAAAAGCGACAGATACTTTTGCTCACGATGGTGATTTTAAGAACAAAAAAATGTTTATTGAAAAAATTGACAAACACCTTAATTCTCTGCTAGGATTAGAAAACACCCTAATAATTATTACTGGAGATCATTCTACTTGTTGCAAGCAAAAAGATCACTGCAAAGAGCCAATTCCTTTTTTGTTAAGTGGAGCAGAGAAGGATGAAATAAATTCTTTTTCTGAAAAAGAATGTCGGAAAGGAGTTCTCGGCAAGTTTAATCAAGATGATCTAATGAAAAAGGTTTTGGGTTTTAATAAAAAATAATAAAAAAGATTAATAAACATGAAATGGGATTTTAGTAAAATTTCTTTAAAGAAGATATTCAATAAAGAAAATATTAATTCAATAAGTCTTGGTATTATTGGAGCAGGAATAATTGTTGCATTGGTTTTAGTTCTTATGAGCCAGGGCAGTTTTAGTGAAGATGTTACTAATGTTTTATCTCCTCAAAAAGCAGGAGAAAAAGCAGTTCAATTTATCAATGAAAATCTTCTTGTAGAAGGAGTAACTGCTTCTTTGATTGATACTATGGAAGAAAATGGAGTTTATAAGATAAAATTCAAAGTTGAAGAAGAAGAGTTTGAATCATATGTTAGTCCAGACGGAGAGCTTTTATTTGTTCAAGGAATTAATTTGAATCAAAAAGAAGAGGAAACACCAGTTGAAGGAGAATTGACAAAATCAGACAAGCCAGATGTCAGATTATTTGTGATGTCTTATTGTCCTTATGGTCTTCAATCTCAGAAGACTATGATTCCTGTTTATCAGTCACTAGGAGACAAGGCTGATATTGGAGTTTATTTTGTTGACTATATCATGCACGGTAAAAAAGAGATTGATGAGAACTTGGTTCAATATTGTATACAAAAAGAACAAGGAGATAAATATGTTGATTATTTAGGTTGTTTTACCGAAAGTGATGATTCTGAAACTTGTTTAAGTCAAACAGGAATTGACACTGGAAAGCTTTCCAGTTGTGTTTCTGCAACTGACGAAGAGTATAAGATAACAGAGAAGTATAATGATCAGTCTACTTGGCTTAACGGATCTTATCCTGTGTTTGATATCCATGGTTATTTGAATGATCAATTAGGAGTAAGTGGATCTCCAACCCTTGTTATTAATGGTAGTGTTATTCTTTCTTCTCAGCCGAAACCAGAATATGCTCCTCCTAAATATGTAGTCGTTCCTGATTTTACCAGAACCCCAGAAGGTTATAAGAATATTATTTGCCAGGCATTCAATAATCAACCTGAAGAATGTAATCAAACATTATCTGAAGAAACTCCAGCGCCAAGCTTTGGTAGCGGAACAGGCGGATCTGGTAGTGGAAGTTGCGAGTAATATTTATCGAAGTTTTAGAAATTTAAAAACGCAGTCTTGAAACTGCGTTTTTTGTTTTTTTTGCTTTTTTTATTATTCTTTGTTTTCCTTTCTGAGTCTTGCTATTTCTTTTTTGAGCTCTGTCATCTTGTCTTTTCTTCCTATTGTTAATCGATGGAATTTTTCTAATTCTTCTATTCTTTTGTTTAATTCTTTTTCTCTCTTTTCTAAGAACTTTTTGTTTTTGTTTAATTGTTCATAAGCGAAAAAAAGCTTTTCTCTTTTTTCTTCAAAATCTTCTTTGAATAAGGAAGAGACTTTTGTGGCAAAGATAATTATTCCTATTTCGATAAGAAGCGTAGCATAAAAATAATTTCCTTTATGTATATTAATTCCTGTAAAAACAACTGGCGGATGAATGATTTCTAAGTATTGTAAAAAGGCTAATCCAGCCAGAGAGGACATACTTGATATAATAAGTAATAGTTTTTGTCTTTTTCCAAAAAGAAATGTTTCATATATAGGGAAAAAGATATATGTTATAGGAGCTATCCAGGTTATTCCTCCCATATAGTAAACAAGTATCGTTATTAATATTAATTGAAAAATTGTCCAGAAAGAATGTATAATATTTATTTTTGTAATTGTCTTTGCTTTCTTGCTAGACCAAGCAAAGAGAAAAGTTGCAAAAGTCCATAGTGTTAATAACGAGAAAATATTGTAAGAAAAAGGCATTCCGAAGAGAAATTTGATAATAAGACCAATAACAATAAAGCCAATTAGCGTTATTCTTAGAGACTTGACTCCTTCTTCTATAAGTTTTACTAATTTTTTTTGTTCAGTTAATATGTCTTTTTCCATGTTTTTCAAAAATGCAATAATCCTATTTTTCAATTATTATTCTTTTTCTTCAATTTCTTTATTATTTTTTTTAATTCTATCATTCTAATTTCTCTGCCAACAGTCATATTATAAAATCTTTCCAGCTCTTTCACTCTTTTCTTTAATTCCTCGTCTCGTTTTTTAAGATTTTCTTTAATCTTATTTAATTTATTGTAAGCAGAAGAAAGTTCCTTCATCCTATTTTCTAATTTATCTCTGAAAAGAGAAGTGGCTATAATTGCGAAGATAATTATTCCTGTTTCGAAAAAGAGAGTAATGGCAAAATAATTGTTTTTATAAATATCTAATCCTTCAAATATAATATGAGGATGAATAATTTTTAAGTATTGAAGCAGGGAAGGGATTATGAAAAAAATAAGAGTCAAGATAGCCATCATTATTCTTCGTTTTTTTTCAAAAAGAAACGTTCCGTAGATAGGAAAAAGAACATAAAGTAGAGGGCCAATCCAAGCTATTCCTCCTATGTAGTGGATAATAATAGCAATAAATAATAATTCATGAATAATCCAAGTAAAATGGATATTGTTTATCCCAGATATTGTTTTTGCTCTCTTGTTAATATGGAAGAAAACGTAACTCAGAGATAACCATGCGATTTCTACTATAAATACTGTATATGGCAGAGGTATTCCAAAAATAAACTTTAAAAGGGCAGAGAGTAAAATAAAACTAAACACCATTGATCTTACGGACTTGGTGCTTTTTTCTATGCTCTTTAAAAGCTCTTTTTTTCGATTTATTTTTAGTTGATTCATGCTCTATTCCTCCATTGTACCATTAATTTTTTTTCTTTGAAGTGAGAGTTTTTTAAAATTATGATAAAATAAAACAAAGATTAAAATAAAATTATATGGATTATTCTGTTGGTGTTGATATTGGAGGAACCAAAATCAACTTTGCTTTATTAAAAAATTGGAAAAAAGAAAAAACTAAAAAAGTAATGACTCCTCAGACAAAAGAGGAAATAGTTGCTGTTGTTGAAAAGAATATTAGGATTTTGACAGAAGATGTTTCTGACTCAGAGATTGTTGGTGTCGGAATAGGAGTTCCTTCTTTGCTAGATAAAAAGAAGGAAAAGATATTAGCTCCACCGAATTTGAAAACCTTAACAGGATTTTCTCTAGCAAAGTTTATTGAAAAAGATATTGGAATTAAGACAGTGCTGGAAAATGATAGTAATTGCTTTGCTTTGGCAGAAGCAATGATTGGAGCAGGGAAGGGGTGTTCTATTATTGTAGGGATCACTGTTGGAACAGGGATTGGAGGAGGAATTGTTTTTAAAAGAGGAAATGAATATGAAATTTACGAAGGAGCTTTTGGTAGAGCAGGAGAGATAGGGCATATGGTTTTTGACTACAGAGGTTTTGATTGTAATTGTGGAAGCAAGGGATGTTTTGAGGGCTATGCTTCAGAAAAATTCTTTAAAAGGAGGACTTCTCTTTCTTCAATAGAAATAGAGAAGAAAGCAAAAAAAGGAAGCAAGAAGGCTAAATATCTTTATAGAGAATTTGCTAGAAATTTAGCAGATGGATTGGCAAGCGTAATTAATATTTTAGATCCAGAAGTTATAGTGATTGGAGGTGGCTTTTCAAAAGCCAGCTCCCTTATTCTTAAACCGCTTCGGGAAGAGTTGGAAGAAAGAGTTTTCTTAACAGAGTCTAAGAAGTTTGCTAAAATAAGGATTACAAAGCTAGGAGAGTTTGCTGGTGCAATCGGGGCAGGCCTCTTATTCAAGAATAAAAATTAATTTAAAAACTATTATGGCTAAAGTAAAAGTATATTCTACTAAATTTTGTCCTTACTGCGTGACCTTGAAACAGTTCTTGAAAAAGAACGATATTGATTTTGAAGATATCGATGTTTCAGAAGACCAAAAAGCTCAAGAAGAAATGATTGAAAAATCAGGACAGATGGGAGTTCCTGTTGCTGATATTGACGGAGAAATTGTGATTGGTTTTGATAGAGACAAAATTTCTAAATTATTAAATATAGATAATTAATAATTAATTTAATATAATATTATGACTAAAGTTGCTATTAATGGTTTCGGCCGGATAGGTCGAATTGCTTTCAAAAGCATTGTAGCTGATCATCCTGAGTTAGAGATCGTTGCTATCAATGATTTAACAGACGCAGAAACCCTTGCTCATCTTTTAAAATACGATACTGTTTACGGTATTTACGATCATGAAGTTTCTATGACAAAGGATAGGTTGGTAGTAAAGAAAGGGGGAGAGAAAAAAGAAATTAAAGTTTTTTCTGAGGAGGATCCAGAAAAACTTCCTTGGAAAAAATTAGAGGTAGATGTTGTTTTAGAATGTACTGGTGCTTTTAGAGACAAAGAAGGTTCAGAGAAGCACTTAAAAGCTGGAGCAAAGAGAGTGGTCATTTCTGCTCCTGCTAAAAGCGAGGGAATTCCTTCTTATCTTTTAGGAATTAACGATGAAAAGTTTGACCCAGAAAAGGATTTAATTTGTGATATGGGGTCTTGTACTACTAATTGCTTGGCTCCTGTTGTTAAAGTATTGAATGAGGAATTTGGGCTGGTGAAAGGTTTTATGACTACTGTTCATAGCTATACTACCACTCAAAGAATACTGGACTTGCCTCATAAAGATTTGAGGAGAGCAAGAGCTGCAGCAGAAAATATTATTCCTACAACCACTGGAGCAGCAAAAGCAATTGGGAAGGTTATTCCGGAAGTTGATGGAAAATTAGACGGAATGGCCTTAAGAGTTCCAACTCCCACTGTTTCTATTGTTGATTTAGTATGTGAACTAGAAAAAGAGGTTACTGTTGAAAAAGTTAATTCTGCTTTTAAAAAGGCCTCAAAGGAAAGTAGTTTAAAAGGAGCATTAGCAGTAGAGGATAATCCTTTAGTTTCTTCTGATTATAAGGGAAATCCTACACCTTCTACTGTTGATCTTCAGTCAACTAATGCTATTGGAAACATGGTAAAAGTGCTTTCCTGGTATGACAATGAATGGGGATATGCCTCTAGATTCGCTGACTTTATAGAGTTTATTGGAAAGAAAATTTAAAGAAGATTTATTTGAACTGTTGAAACCTCGGTAATAAAATACCGGGGTTTTGTGTTATAATATGGCAAGATTAATTTTGGTGGAATGAAAAATAAAAAAATCTATCTAATCTTTGTTTTTATTTTTGCTGTCTTAGCAGTCAATCTTTTGCTCTATCTTCAAGTCTGGAATCCTAGCTGGAATCCGTTTCGTCCTTCTCCAACGATAACATTGGCTAAAATGGCTTTTAGAATGAAAAGAGTGGATGCTTTCCATGCTTTAGGAGAAGTTAAATTAGAAATGGAAAACATTATTGTTAGTTCGGAATTTGATCTTGATCTAGAAAAAGTTAACGATAATCAATCTAAAATAAAAGGAAGCTTTAAAATTCCTATGTTTTCAGAAAGAGTAGAGTTTTTAACTATGAACGATGTTTTTTATTTAAACCCAGGACCTTACGCTATTAATATTGAAGAAATGACAGAGAATAGATTTGTATTCGGAGATTATAAATGGATTAAAATTGATCAAGAATCATTAGACAGTTTATCAGATTCAGAAATATCAAAAACTCATCCTATTCTTTCGATGCCAGAAGAGGAGTGGGAGAAGCTTACCGAAGAAATAATAAAACTTTTTACTGAAAGAAAGTATTATGAGATAAAGGCTGAGCTAGAAGATGAAGAGATTGACGGGGAGATGTATTATCATTATTTGATAAGTTTAAATGAAGAAGAGATTCAGAGAATGGCGAATAGGTTAGATTTTGTTTCTGAATATTTTGCTGATTACCAGAGCAACACCTTAGAGGACGAAATAAAGATTGGTGACTTAAAAGATTTAGATTTTGAAGTTTGGATTGATCAAGATGATTACTATCTCTATCAAATTAAATATGAAGAAAATGATGGTTCAAGATCATTGGTGACGAAGATTAATTTTTCTGATTTTAATCAAGAACAAAACATTAATCCTCCTGAAGAATTTGTAGAAATAGGTGAGATTTTGGAAAAGATTGAAGAATAGGAGATAATTTGACTTCTTGCATTGAGAACACTGTTCTAAACAGTGTTTTTTTTAAACTTTATTTAAAACCTTCTTTCTGTTAAAATAGAGTAATTAATAAATAAAAAATAAAGTTATCTATGAAGAAAAAAGGGAAGCTCTATTATCCTACAAAAGAATTTCAAGCACAGGCTTGGGCTAACAATAAGTCGATTTATAAAAAGGCAAACAAAGATCCAAAGAAGTTCTGGGCTAGCTTAGCTGAAGAAATTGTTTGGTTTAAAAAGTGGGATAAGATTTTTGAACACAAACCCCCTTATTTTAAATGGTTTAAAGGAGGGAAATTGAATATTACTTATAATATATTTGAAAGGAACTTAGACCAAAGAAAGAATAAAGTTGCTTTTATCTGGGAACCAGAACCAGAAGAAGAAAGACCAAGAGTTTTTACTTATTACGAGCTTTACAAAGAAGTAAATAAATTTGCCAATGGTTTGAAGAAGATGGGAGTGAAGAAAGGAGACAAGGTAGGAATTTATTTACCAATGATTCCAGAGGTTGTTATTGCAATGCTTGCTTGTGCCAGAATAGGAGCAATTCATTCAGTTGTTTTCTCCGCTTATAGTGCAAATGCTTTAAAGATAAGATTGCAAGATACCAAAGCTAAGGTTTTAATTACGGCAGATGGTTATTACAGAAGAGGCGGGATTGTTCCTTTGAAGAAAAAAGCAGATGAGGGAGTAAAGAATACTGATGTTAAAGATGTAATTGTAGTTAAAAGAGCTGACAATAAAGTTTCCTGGAAAAAGAATAGAGATAAATGGTGGGATGATGTTGTTGAAGGACAATCAGAACATTGTAAGCCAAGAGTGATGGATGCCGAAGATCCAATCTTTATCTTATACACTTCTGGAAGTACTGGAAAGCCAAAAGGATGTGTTCATGCCTGCGGAGGTTATACTGTTCAAGCATTATGGACAGGAAAATTAATATTCGATTGGAAAGATAACGATATATTTTGGTCCACTTCTGATATGGGGTGGGTAACTGGTCATACCTATAGCTGTTATTCTCCTTTATTAAACGGAGCTACTTATCTTCTCTTTGAAGGAGCTCCTGATTGGCCAGAAAAAGACAGATGGGCTGATATTATTGATAAATATGGAGTAACTATCTTTTATACCGCCCCAACTGCTGTCAGAATGTTTAAGAAATTAGGAGAAGGTATTCTCAAGGGTCATGATTTTGAGAATCTAAGATTGCTTGGATCAGTTGGAGAGCCAATAGATGAATCTGCCTGGAAGTGGTTCTTTGAGAAGATTGGAAAGAAGAAGTGTCCTATTGTTGATACTTGGTGGCAAACAGAAACAGGAGGAATCTTGTTAACTTCTTTGCCGGGAATTGGTCCGTTTAAACCTTCTCGTACCGGATTGCCATTCCCAGGGATTCAAACAGATATTTTAGATGAAAATGGAAAATCAGTTAAAAAAGGAGAAGAAGGAAATCTTGTTTTACGTCCTCCTTTTGCTCCTTCTTTGCTGAGAGGAGTTTACAAGAATCCTAAAAAATATCTTAGCACTTACTGGAGTGAATATGGAAAAGAGATTTACTTTACTTCAGATTCTGCTGTTAAAGATAAAAATGGTTTGATTAGAATTGTCGGGAGAGTAGATGATGTTTTAAAAGTAGCTGGACATAGAATGAGTACTGGTGAATTAGAAGACGCTATTAATCATATTCCTGCTATTAATGAATCTGCTGTTGTGGGAATACCAGATGAGATAAAAGGAGAAGTTCCAATAGCGTTTGTTATTCTTAAAGAAAAGAAATCTCAGAAAGAGATTGAGAAACTTATAGTTGATAAAGTTAAAAAAGAGATAGGTCCTACTGCCTTACCTAAAGCAGCATACATTGTTGAAGACTTGCCTAAGACTAGATCAGGAAAGATTATGAGAAGAATATTAAGGAATTTATTTGTTGGAGGAGAGATGGGAGACCTGTCAACTTTAGCTAATCCAGAAAGCGTAGACAAACTTAAGAAAACTGTGAAATAAATGTTGCAATCAAAACTTTTCACAAAGACAATTAAAGAGTCTTCCAAAGAGGAAGAAAGCAAAGCTGCCCAATTATTGATAAGGGCAGGCTTTGTTGATAAATTAGCTGCTGGTGTTTACAGTTTCCTTCCTTTAGGGTTGAAAGTTTTGAATAATATTAAGGAGGTTATATCTGAAGAGATGAGAGATATTTCTGCTCAAGAAATATTGATGCCAGCATTGGTTCCGAAAAAGAATTGGAATCAAACTAAGAGATGGGAAGATTTAGATGTTTTATTTAAGCTAGAAGGAAGAACAGGAATGAATTATGCTTTAGGGGCTACTCATGAAGAAGTAATAGTTCCTTTGGTTAAGAAGCATATTTCTTCTTATAAAGATCTTCCTTTTGCTGCTTTTCAGATTCAGGATAAATTTAGAGATGAGTTAAGAGCCAAGTCAGGTCTTTTAAGAACAAGAGAGTTTTTAATGAAAGACCTTTATTCTTTTCATTCCTCAGAGGAAGATTTAAATGATTATTACGAGAAAGTTAAGAATTCCTATTTCAAGATATTTAAAAGACTTGGGATTGAAAAAGAAACTTATCTAACCTTAGCTTCTGGTGGAACCTTTTCTGATTATTCTCATGAATTTCAGACTATCACTGATTCAGGAGAGGATATTATTCACATTTGCCCTACTAAATGTAAAATTGCTGTTAACGATGAGATAATTAAAGAAAATTCTTCTTGCCCTGAATGCGGAAAGAAATTAACTGAAAAGAAGAAAGCAATAGAAGTAGGAAACATCTTTAAGCTAAAAGAAAAATATACTAAGCCTTTTGACTTTAAGTTTGCCGACAAAGACGGTGAAAGGAAAATGGTTGTTATGGGATGTTATGGAATAGGGTTGCCGAGATTAATGGGAGCGATAGTGGAGATTTCTCATGACAAAGAAGGTATAATTTGGCCAAAAGAAGTTGCTCCTTTTTCTTTTCATTTGATTTCCTTAGGCGAAGGAGTTAAAAAAGAAGCAGATAAAATCTATCAAACTTTACAAAAGGCTAAAGCAGAAGTAATATATGATGATAGAGAAGACAAGAATCCAGGAGAAAAGTTTGCTGACTGTGATTTAATAGGAGTTCCTTATAGGATTGTAGTTAGTGAGAAAACTTTGAAGAAGGATTCGGTTGAAATTAAAAAAAGAAATCAGGAAAAAATAAAAATGGTAAAGATTAAAGATCTTTCTAGTTTTGTAAAAGAAATAATATGAAAAAGAAGAAATTTCATTTTAATGTATTAGACAAATTTCAGGAAAAGTTTGCTAAAGATATAGCTATTGATTTAGGAACAGCAAATTCTTTAGTTTATGTGAAAGGAGAGGGGATTGTTATCTCTGAGCCTTCCGTTGTTGCTGTTAATCAGAAAACAGGACAGGTGTTAGCAATAGGAGAAGAGGCAAAAAGAATGGTAGGAAGAACTCCTGCTCACATTGTTGCTACCAGACCTTTGGTAGAAGGAGTAGTTTCTGATTTTGAGGTAACAGAACAAATGCTTAAATATTTTATTGAAAAAGTTCACCAAGGAAAATTTAGCTTATTTTTAAGACCAAGAGTAATTATTGGAATTCCTTGTGGGGTTACCGAAGTAGAGAAGAAAGCAGTTCAAGATGCAGCTAAGAGTGCCGGAGCAAGAGAAGTTTATTTAATAGAACAGCCAATGGCTGCAGCTATTGGGGCTCGATTGCCTGTCCAGGATGCCGGAGGTAATTTTATTATTGATATTGGAGGAGGAACGACAGAGGTGGCTGTTATTTCTCTTGGAG
>CAZSHN010000005.1:34578-39928 GCA_964607015.1 uncultured Candidatus Saccharibacteria bacterium | reverse complement strand
TTAATTACTTTGTCTGGGTCTAAAAATTTTAATGATTTAACCATAATTTTAGTTAAAGTTATACACAGGTCACTGAAGCAACCTTATCTCCTTTTTTCAATTTCATTATTCTCACTCCTTGAGTTGTTCTGTTTAATCTGGAAATAGAAGAAACTTCTATCTTGATAACCTGGGCTTTCTGAGAGATAGCAATTAGGTTCTTCTGCTCGGTTATAACTTGAGAACATATTAAGTCACCTGTTTTCTTGGTTACCTTTGCTGTCTTTATTCCAACGCCTCCTCTTTTCTGTGGCTTATACTTGCTCAAGGAAGTTTTCTTTCCGTATCCATTCTCAGTCATAACTAATAGATCTCCTTTCTGTTTAGGCTCAACAACTATCATTCCAATAACTTCATCTTCTTTCTTAAGGTTTATTCCTTTCACTCCAGAAGCTGTTCTTCCCATCGCTCTTATCTCTTTTTCATTGAATCTGATAGATTGACCCTTCTTAGTGACAAGTATTATTTGATCACCTTCTTTAACCTCAGAAACTTTTCTTAAAAGATCGTTCCTCTTTAGCTTAATGGCAATCAATCCTGAACGTCTTACATTCTTGAAATCCTCAAGAGGAGTCTTCTTTATTATACCATTTTTCGTAACCATTACTAAGTATTTCACGCTTGATGGTTCTTCCTTGCTCTTAGGAATCAAAGAAAGTACTTTCTCTTCCGGAGAAATATCTAAGAAATTAGCCAAACCTCTTCCTTTTGCTACCCTTCCTTCTTTTGGAATCTCATAAGCTATAGTTTGGAATACTTTTCCAGAATCAGTAAAGAAAAACAAAGAATCATGAGTGCTGCACCAAAGGAAATATTCAATGACATCCTCTTCTACTGTTTTCATTCCTAATATTCCTTTTCCTCCTCTTTTCTGAACACGGTAAGACTTAGGGCTAGTTCTTTTAATGTAGCCATTTTTAGTTAAGGTAACTACAGTTGGTTTTTTAGGTATTAAGTCTTTTTCTGGAATCTTGCCTACTTTTTGAGCAAAAACCTCTGTTCTTCTTTCGTCTCCATACTTCTCTTTTATTGCTTTTAGCTCATCTTCTACAACTTCATTGATTTTCTTCTCACTCTTTAAGATTGCAGTAAGTTCTTTAATTTCTTTTTTCTTCTGAGCAAGTTCTTTAGCGATCTTGTCTCTCTCCATTTTTGCCAAAGTAGAAAGTTTTGTTTCTAGAATTGCTTCTGCTTGAACTTCAGTCAATTTAATTTTCTTCATTAAATTGGCCTTTGCCTTCTGGCGATCCTGAGACGATTTAATGATTTTAATAACTCTATCTATATCAGCAAGACATTTATCAAGACCTTCAAGAATATGACATCTCTTTTTGGCTCTGTCTAGCTCAAATTTAGTTCTTCTTTTAATTACTGTCTTCCTGTGCTCTAGGAAATAATTTAAAATATCAACCAAAGACAAAACCTTAGGTTGAATTCCATCAACCAGAGCAACCATATTTAGGTAAAACGTTTTCTGAAGGTCAGTAAATTTGTAAAGGCGATTAAGTACTTTTTTAGGAAAAGCTCCTTTTTGTAGTTCAACAGTAACTCTCAAACCTTCTTTATCTGATTCATCTCTTACGTTCCTAATCTTATCTATCTTTTTCTTTTGAATCAGCTTGGCGATCTGTTCGACTAATCCTGATTTCTGAACCTGATAAGGAATCTCCGTAATAATAATTTTCGATCGCCCTTTTTTCTTAACGATGTCTGCTTTTCCTCTCATAACTATTGAACCCTTTCCTTGGGAGTAAGCTGTTAAGATTCCTTCTTGGTCATATATCTGACCTCCAGTTGGAAAGTCAGGTCCTTTTATAAACTCAAAAATATCTTCAGTGTCAGCTTTGGGGTTATGAAGAAGATGAATAGAAGCATCAATTACTTCTGATAGATTATGAGGAGGGATATTAGTTGCCACTCCAACTGCAATACCAAGTATTCCATTTAATAAAAGTTGAGGAACAGGAGAAGGTAAAACTATCGGTTCTTCTCTGGTTCCATCATAGTTTTCAATAAAATCTACTGTGTCTTTTTCAATATCATCCAGCATCACCTCTCCAATAGCAGACATTTTACACTCTGTATATCTTTGAGCAGCAGCAGGATCTCCATCAATAGAACCAAAGTTTCCTTGTCCGATGACTAAAGGATATCTTAGAGAGAAATCTTGAGCCATTCTAACCAAAGAATCGTAAACCGCAGCATCTCCGTGAGGATGATATTTACCAAGAACTTCACCGGTAACCGCAGCTGACTTTCGAGATCCACCATTATGCTTTAATCCCATCTTATACATGGCATAAAGAATCCTACGATGAACAGGTTTCAAGCCATCTCTCGCATCAGGTAAAGCACGAGAAACAATGACTGACATCGCATAATTAATGTAGGATTCTTCCATCTCATCTGTAATATTTCTTTCTTTTACATATCCTATTTCCGTTTCCTTTTTCTTTTTTTTCTTTTTTTTCTTTTCCATTTTACGAATTATTAATTAAAATCTTGTGGATTTTCAGGAAGATCAATACCTTTTAACTGATCAAGGCCTTCCATTTTAGGAAGATCCTGCTCAACATCTTCTTTAAGTTTATCTATCTTTAGATCCTGCCACAATTGATCGGTTTTAAACTGTCCAGCTCTTTTCAGAGAAAACATTGCCCAAGCAGAAAACATTATTATTCCTAGGATAATAACTATCCCTATTGCAATCATCTTTCTTTTTTTCTCTGGAAGCTTTCTTATTTTATCTAAAAAACTCATTAGAGTTTTTCTAAAAGAATTACTTTTGTTTCGTTTTCAGGTAAATCCTTTTTATTCACGGAAAGGAATTTTTCTTTATCAGGTTTTTGCACGCCCATTACTTTCAAAAATTTATCCACTCCATCAAGATCAACTTTCAATCCAGGAATCTTATAATGCATTGGAATGACAATCTGAGGTTCTATCTGGCCAACAATACTTGCTGCTTCTTTTGCACCAATTGTGAAATTCCCCCCAACAGGAATCATAAGAATGTTCACTTCTCCGATTTTCTCTAATTGCTCTTCAGTTAATTCTTTCTGGCCAAAATCAGAAAGATGGCAGATTGTAAAACCAGCCATTTCAATTGCAAAAATAGTTACTTGTCCTCTCTTCTTTCCTGACGATTGATCATGAAAAGCAGGAATACCTTTGATGTAAACCTTTTTAATCTCATATTCTCCTGGACCATTAATCAAAAAAGGATCACCTTTGACTATTCCAGTATTAGAGTGATCATGATGGTCATGGGAAACCAACAAAACATCAGTCTTCTTGATCTTAGGTGGTTTCAGTCCTATTTTTTTATCATAAGGATCAATAACTACTCTTACTTTTTCCTGTTTTTTAGGCTTAGTAGTTAATTCAAAAAGAGAATGACCGTACCATTTTATTTTCATACTTTTCGGAAATAAAAAATTAAATTTCTTTGTCCTTAATTAAATTTATCACAAGAAAGATTTTTTTTCAACAAGGCTTGATTTAATTAATCTTTTATTATATATTGGGAAATTATGAAAGAAATAACAAAAACAGAAAAAAACACTAATCAAACAAGAGGTTTGCTCCAACCTCCAAAAGTAGGAGAAATGATTGAAGGAGAAATTATCGGAATAGGAAAATCCGCTGTTTATCTTAATCTCGGAGCCTTTGGTACTGGTATGATTTATGGAAGAGAATTTAAGGAAGCGAAGGAAACTCTGAAAGACGTAGAAGAAGGAAGCAAGATAACAGCAAAGATCACAAACCTAGAAACAGAAGAAGGTTACGTTGAGCTTTCTTTGAAAGAAGCTCGCCAAGAAATAGCCTGGGAAAAGATTGAGCAAAAGAAGAAGAGTAGCGAACCAATAAAAGTAATTGTTGACAGTGCAAATAAAGGAGGATTGATAGCAAAAGTTTTTGGAATTCAAGCATTCTTGCCAGTTTCTCAATTATCCCCTACTCATTATCCTAGAGTTGAGGACGGAGATCCTTCAAAGATACTAAACAAACTTCAAGAGTTTGTTGGAGAAGAATTAGAAGTAAAAATTATAGATTTCTCTCAAAGAGATAATAAGCTAATTATTTCTGAAAAAGCTAAGAGTGCCGAGAAAACAGAGGAAATATTAGAGAAATACAAAGAAGGACAGGTAATTGAAGGAGAAATAACAGCTGTATTGAACTTTGGAGCTTTTATAAAGTTTGGCGAAGAAAACCTAGAAGGATTAATTCACATTTCTGAATTAGATTGGAAATTAGTCAAAGATCCTTCTGAAATAGTAGACGTAGGAGATAAAGTTGAAGCAAAGATTATAAATATTGAAAAAGACAGAGTATTTCTTTCTCTTAAAGCTCTTAAAGAAAATCCTTGGGAAGACATCGAAAAAGAATATAAAAAAGGTGATGAAGTTGAAGGAAAAGTTGCAGAATTTAAACCTTTTGGAGCTTTAATAAAAATTACGCCAAAAATACAGGGATTAATTCATATTTCTGAATTTGGTTCTCAGGAGGAGATGAAAAGTAAGTTAAAGGAGGGCAAAGATTATAAGTTTAAGATTAATGCAATTAATCCATCTGAACATAAAATAATCTTAGAACTTGCTAACAAATCATAAAAAATGAAGAATTTATTCAAGAACCTTATAATAATCATCCTTGTTTTTCTAACGGTTGCTGGAGTTTTTGCTTTAACCTCAGGAAGTCTTCAGCCTGAAGAAAACATCCCATTTTCTCAATTAGTTCAAGATGTAAGAGAGGAAAGGGTTAAGAAAATTACTGTTTCTGGAGCTGAACTAGAGATAATATATAATGACGACAGCAAGGCCATATCAAGAAAAGAAGAAGGAACTTCTCTTGTAGAAGTACTTGACAAAAGAGACGTTGGAATAGAAAAAATCAATAAAGTAGAAATAGGTTACGAAGGTGACTCAGATCTTCTGACATGGCTTACTCCTATTCTATTAATTTTACCCTTAATAATCTTTGGGCTTTTCTTTTTTAGTATTTCTCGCCAAGCAAAGAAAGGATCAATGCAAGCTCTTAGTTTTACTCAGGCAAAACCTCGTTTATTTAAGACAGACGGACAAAAAGAAAAAATCACCTTTGACGAAGTAGGAAACTTACGAGAAGCAAAAGAAGAATTAAAGGAAGTAGTAGAGTTTTTAAGAACACCGAAGAAATTTATAGAAATTGGAGCAAGAATCCCTAAAGGAATTTTACTAGTAGGTCCTCCTGGTACTGGAAAAACATTGCTAGCAAGAGCTGTTGCTAATGAAGCAAAAGTTCCTTTCTATTCTATTTCTGGTTCTGAATT
>CAZSHN010000005.1:31687-34478 GCA_964607015.1 uncultured Candidatus Saccharibacteria bacterium | reverse complement strand
GAGCTGTTGCTAATGAAGCAAAAGTTCCTTTCTATTCTATTTCTGGTTCTGAATTTATTGAATTATTTGTAGGAGTTGGAGCTGGAAGAGTGAGAAGCCTCTTTACCACGGCTAAGAAAAACCAACCAAGTATTGTCTTTATTGACGAACTAGATGCAATTGGAAGAGTAAGAGGAACAGGCATTGGAGGTGGGCATGACGAAAGAGAGCAAACCTTAAACCAGATTCTAGTTGAGTTAGATGGTTTTGAAAGAGAAGCTACAACTATTGTTATGGCCGCAACTAATAGGCCTGATGTCCTAGACCCTGCCCTACTTAGACCAGGAAGGTTTGACAGAAGAGTTGTTCTTGACCTACCTGATATAAAAGGAAGAAATGAAATATTAAAAATTCATTGCAAAAATAAACCAGTAGCTTCAGATGTAAATCTAAGAGAAATTGCCGAAAGAACTCCTGGATTTTCCGGAGCAGATTTATTTAATGTTCTTAACGAAGGGGCAATTCTGGCTGCCAGAAGAAACAAGAAAAAAGTTTACCAGGAAGATTTTTTAGAAGCAATTGAAAAAGTGATGCTCGGACCAGAAAGAAAAAGTCATATTCTTACTGAAAGAGAGAAAAAAGTGGCTGCTTACCATGAAGCAGGCCATGCTTTAGTTTCTACTCTTCTTCCTGACACAGAGCCAGTGAGAAAAGTATCTATTGTTTCTCGAGGAATGGCTGCAGGATATACATTGAAAACACCCAAAGAAGACAGAAGATTAAAAACTAAATCTGAATTTCTTTCTGAATTATCAGTGCTATTAGCTGGAAGCATAGCAGAAAAGATAAAGTTTGGAGAAATGACTACTGGCGCCTCAAATGATCTAGAAAAAGCTTCTAAAATAGCTAGAAAACTAGTTAAAGAATATGGGATGTCAGCTCTCGGGCCAATCTCTTTTGGGGATGGCGATAAAGCTGCTTTCCTTGGAAAAGAAATAACAGAACAAAGAAACTATTCTGAAAAAGTAGCAGCTAAAATAGATAAAGAGGTAAATAGATTTATAGATGAAGCTGCTAAAAGAGCTAAGACAGTTATAAAAAAGAATAAAAAGACCCTAGAAAAATTAGCTCAAACTTTAATTGAAAAAGAAACTATTGAGAAGAAAGCATTTGAAAAGATTGTTAAAAGAAAAAGTTCGAAGGAGAAAACAAAAACAAAAAGTAAAACAAAGAAAAAGAAAGGAAAGAAAAAATAACAAGAAAGAATAGGAATAAAAAAAACCGCCTTGAAAAAGGGCGGTTATTTATTTTTTTAAAATTAGAGATCTATTTCTACAGAAAGTAACTTGTCAGATAATTTAGATACGATTTCGTATTTGTTGCTGACTGTTTCTAGTTTTTCTCCATCTCGATAGAGCTGTTTGTCTAATTGTTCGCCTTCTTTTGTCCTTATTCTCCAACTGTCATTATCGATTACATCGGCCACGATGATAACACCAATGTCATCAGGTTGTATCTGGTCAACAGGAACATGCTTCCCAAATTCTATTTTCATGTCTATCAGGTTAATATCTAGCTCTTGAAATGCTGCTTCTAAAATCAAAAACACTTTTTCAGCTTGTTTCTTTACATAATTGATCTGATTTTTGTTCCAGATAGGATCAATTGACTCAAGATATCCTGCTTCGTTTATTGGTTGTTTTGGCTTATATAATTCCCATTTTTCTGCTGGCCAACCATCGTTTCCCTCGGTTAGAATAAATGGATCATGTCTTGCATCGTCTTTTAAGAAAAATTCTATTACTATTTCGTCAAATACTGTTCCATCTTCAGTTTCAGGATTTCTTTTAAGAAAACTTCCGGTAGCAGTTCTTCTCATTACCACTTCAACGGGGAACATTTCGCACAAAACGGCTAGAAAAGAGTTGCTTGCTGCTCTGCGGATAAAATGGGTATTTACTCCGTATTTCTCCAAAAGTTCAAAAACATTGCAGGTTGTGTTATTTGACCAAACACCTTTAGTTTTGATTTGATCCTTTTTTTCTCCATCTCCAGCAGTAATCATGTCCTTACTTTCGATTTCTACAGTTTTTTCATCAAGCTTCCAAATTACTTTCGTCTTTCCTTCTCCTATTTTTTCTCTCATCTTAACTTCTCCTATTAAATTAAAAAGAGCTAGCAACCTAAAAGGTTCTATCTCCTCCTTTTAAAACAGAATACATATTAAATATTGAATTGTCAAGAAATATTGGAATAAAAAAAGAGTAGGTTATTTCCTACTCTTGTTGTTGTGTTAGCTATATTTCTTCGTATAATACTTCTTCGTTTCTTAAAAGATACGAAGGCAAGAATATTTTCTCCCATTTATCAATATTCTCTTGTTCGCAAAAGACTTCGATCAATCTATTATTCCAGTGTTGCACTTCATTCTTTTCAAAGTCAAGCTCAGAGGAAACTTCTAGTTCACCATATCTGATAATTTCTCTGATAGATCTTCTTTCTTGGTTTAACATTTCTGAAGCAGAATTAAAGTTCGAAATTAACGCATCGGTTGGATCAAAGCTGTCAGGAGGATATCTTCTCATATTCTTTCTTCCTTCTTTAACGTCAAAAGCATTAAAGGCAGCTAGCTGAATGATGCCATAGCTATCATCCCGGGAAAACCCTAATTCTTGCAACACCTCTTTTGCTTCACTAGAAGCATAACACCCTCGAGAATCTAGAATCTCTAATAGCATATTATCAGGATAAACTTGCAGCCCTTCAATTACTTTTGTAATCACCTTCAAGGAACGAGAGACAACGTGAAATA
>CAZSHN010000005.1:10589-31587 GCA_964607015.1 uncultured Candidatus Saccharibacteria bacterium | reverse complement strand
AGCCCTTCAATTACTTTTGTAATCACCTTCAAGGAACGAGAGACAACGTGAAATAGATCAGGCCAAGCTACTCTTTCTACGCAAGACTGCTCAATAGCTCTTTCTTCCCAAGTTTCAATATTGTCCATAATCATCTGCAGATATCCTTTTGCCATCCTTGCCATCCCTTCAAGCTGTTCTGTTCTGATTGTGTTCTTTTTGTGAGGCATAGTAGAAGATCCTTTTTGCTTTTTGCCAAATGGTTCTTGATAGATTGGCCTCCCGCTTCTTGCTCCTAGTCTTATTGCTATTCCAATTTTGCTAATTGTACAAACTATCTGACATAAAGCTTCAGCAAGAGGAGCGTAGTTTTCTCTTGGCATTATCTGGGTTGATCCATAATATGGTTCTAAACCAAGAATTCTCAAGGTTTTTTCTTCTAGCTCAGGACTTATCCCTACATAATTACCTATTGCTCCAGATAATTTAGATCTCCTTATTCTTTTCTTTGTTTCCATTAGATTATTAAAATCTAATTCAAGATCAGCATACCAGAAAAGAAACCTTTTCCCGAGAGTTTGAAGTTCTGCTTCTTGTCCATGAGTTCTTCCGTTCATCACAGTATATCGATATTTCAAAGCTTTTTCTTTTAAGACCGTCCTTAATGCGTAATAGATGCTTTCAATTACTTCGCAAGAGCTTAAAAGCATTATTGCAAAAGCAGGTTCCTCGGTGTCATAAGAGGTAATTTTCTTATGAAGATACTTCTGAAGGTATTCAGGTAAAAATCGGGCTCTTTCATCTATAAAAGCTTTGAGATCATGATGAATTTCTTTGTCTCTTTTCTTCCACCAATCAATGTCAATTGGATTGCCTATAAGAAGGTTTGAGATTTTCTGAAAATCACGTAGATCCAGCTCATTCATTCCTAGCCTTGCTTCAATTACTGCTAACTCAACTTGTTGCCAGTGAAGTAACTTACTCTTGTCTTTCCAAATTTTTTCAATATCTTTATCTATATATCTTTCATGCATTTTTTTCATCTCCTTATTCTTTTTTAAAGAACAAAACAATAAAAAGGGCTTTGCCCTCCTTGTTCCCAGAATACTACCTAGTTTTTCATAGTTCGTCAAGGAATAAATACGTTGACTAACTGATTAAAATTAGCTAAAATATATTTGTTTTAATAGCTTGTTCCTTTAAAATATCATGGTAAAATGAACTAGTAGGTTACCATTAATAAATAACAATCTATTAGTTCAAATATGGCCAGAATAAAAGACCGAGAAAAAGCTCTGGCTTTGAGAAAGCAGGAAAAAAGTTATAGTCAAATTAAAAATATTTTAGGCGTAAGTAAGGGCACATTAAGTTACTGGCTTAGAGACTACCCTTTATCTAAGAAAAGAGTGGAAGAATTACAGAAAAAGGGATGGAAGAAAAGTGAAGCAAGTAGAGAAAAGTTTCGTATTACAATGAGAAAGAAAAGAAAAGAAAGACTAGAAAGGACATATAATAACCAAGAAAAAATAATCCTTCCGCTGAGCAATCGCGATCTTTTTATAGCTGGATTGTTTCTTTACTGGGGAGAAGGATCAAAATCTCAAAAAGGACGTCTTTCTATTTCGAATTCAGATCCCTCTGTCATCAAATTCTTTATTGCCTGGCTTAATAAAAGCTTGCTAGTTCCAGAAAGAAAAATGAAAGTTCATCTCCATTTATATAAAGACATGGAAATAGAAAAAGAAATTAATTTTTGGTCAAAAAAAATAAAATTACCTAAAAACCAATTCTATAAGCCCTACATCAAAAAAAGCTCTAGCAAAAGAATAAACCATAAAGGAGGGTTTGGTCATGGAACTTGTAATGTTACAGCAACTAACGTAATTCTAGCAGAAAAGGTCTTTATGGGCTTAAAGGTTTTAAAAAATAACATTGATTAATGATCACAGGGCATGTAGCTCAGCGGTTAGAGCGCTTGACTTATAATCAAGTGGTCCCAGGTTCGAGTCCTGGCATGCCCACATTATGAACATTAAACAACTTATAAAACACCAATTGGATTTTGACAAAGAAGAGGGGTTTAATAACAATAAACCTCATGATTTAGATGATTTAACCTTTAATTCAATTGCTATTTCAGGAGAATTAGGAGAATTCCTTAATTTAGTTAAAAAGAAAATCAGAAAAGAAAAATACGGAAAATTAAGAGAAGACGAGGAAGAAATCTCAGAAGAAGAATTAAAAGAAGAGTTGGTTGATGTTTTTATCTATTTCTTGAAAATCTGTGCTATTCTTGACATAGATATAGAGGAAGAATATTTCAAGAAACTAGAAAAAGTTAAATCTAGGTTTAAATAAAAAGGGGCGATTAGCTCAGTTGGCTAGAGCATTCGCTTGACGTGCGAAAGGTCAGAGGTTCAAGTCCTCTATCGCCCACATGAAGATTGAAGTAATTTTTGAAGATGAAAAACTCCTGGTAGTCAATAAGCCACCAGGAATTATTGTAGCAGCAGAAAGAAACGAAGAAGAACAAACCCTAATGGATCTTCTAGTCGAAGAAAAGGAATCTTTAAAACAAGTAGGAGCTTCTCCTCGTTATGGATTAGTTCATAGACTAGACAAGGATACTTCAGGAACATTATTGATAGCAAAAGACAATGAAACACTTGACTTTTTGCAGAATCAGTTTAAACAGAGAAATGTAGCTAAAAAATACTTAGCACTAGTCATTGGAGAAGTAAAAGAAAGTAAGGGAGAAATAGAAACATTTATTGGAAGATCAAAAAAAGACAGGAAAAAGCAAAAAGTTTATTTGCCTGGAGATCCAGAATCAAAAGGCAAAAGAAAATCAAAAACAAGTTATAAGGTCGTTAAAAGATTTAAAGGATATACTTTATTAGAAGTAGAACCAAAAACTGGAAGAAAACATCAAATTAGATGTCATCTTAGCTGGATGCATCATCCAATCGCTGGAGACAAAGTGTATGGTTTCAAAAACCAACCAGAACCAGAAGGTCTTAAAAGACATTTCTTGCATGCCAGCTATATCAAGATCAGTCTAATGCAAAAAGAATTTAATGCAGATCTTCCAGAAGATTTAAAAGAAGTAATTAAAAATCTCAAAGAAAAATGACAACAAAAACTGAAAAATTTAGAGAGTCATATTTAAGGAAAGATTTACCAGATATAAAGCCTGGTGACACTGTTAAGATTCACCAGAAAGTTAAATTTGGAGATCAAGAAAGAACTCAAATGTTTGAAGGAATAGTTTTGGCAAGAAAACACGGAAAAGGATTACGGTCAACTATTACCGTAAGAAGAGAAATTTCTGGAATAGGAGTAGAGAAAATATTTCCTCTTCATTCCCCTACTATTGAAAAAATAGAAATAATTAAAAGAGGAAAAGTAAGAAGAGCTAAGATCTACTACTTAAGGACAGCTAAAGGAAGAAAGGCAAGATTAAAAAGAGTAGAAATTAAAGGAAGAACTAAAACTGACGAAAAGAAAGAGGAAAAACCAGAAGAAAAATCAGAAGAAGAAAACAAAAAAGAAGAAACAAAGGAAGAAAAGAAAGAGGTAAAAGAAGAAAAGAAGGAACCAAAAAAGGAAAACAAAAAAGAAGAGTAAATTCATGGCAAGGGGAAGCCAAAAAAATAGAAATTATAGAATAGAGTGGTCTCCCAATTTCGCTTATTCTATAGGTTTGATAACTACAGATGGTAGCTTGTCAAAAGACGGTAGACACTTTGATTTTACATCTAAAGACATCCAATTAGTAAAAACTTTTATCGAATGCTTGAATTTGAAGGATATAAAGATTGGCATCAAGAAAAGTAGCACTACTAAAAGAAAGTTTTTTCACGTTCAATTTAGTAACACTAAACTTTATAATTGGCTTCTTGGAATTGGCTTATTCCCTAATAAAAGTAGAACATTAAAAGAGATTAAAATTCCTAACAAATATTTCTTTGACTTTCTAAGAGGTCATTTTGATGGAGATGGTTCTTGCTATTCTTATTGGGACAAAAGGTGGAAAAATAGTTTTATGTTCTACATAAAATTTACATCTGCTAGCAAAGAACATATTTTGTGGTTAAGATCTAAAATAAATAAGTTATCAGGAATAAAAGGAAGTTTAGACGAGTTAAAAAAGGATAATAGAAAACCAATATACCAATTAAAGTACGCGAAAAGAGAATCGATAATTTTGTTTTCAAAAATGTATTACAAGGACGATCTTCCTTGTTTGACAAGAAAGCACAATAAAATAGAAAAAATATTAGAAACAGAAAAAAAGATAAAAGGCTTTAAGGGGCGAGTGATGGAATTGGTAGACATCTACGCTTGAGGGGCGTAGGTCATTTTGGCGTGAGGGTTCGAGTCCCTCCTCGCCCACAAAAAGTAAGGGGCGGTTAGCTCAGTTGGCCAGAGCACTTCGTTTACACCGAAGGGGCCGTAGGTTCGAATCCTTCACCGCCCACACAAACAAAAACTCTCTCATTGGAGAGCTTTTGTTTTTAAGATGTTGATTAATAGAAAATTTAATGTTATTTTAAATAAGTATTAAGCTGCCCTTTCAAGGGAGAGGTGTACTGAATTGGCTAAAGTACCGCTCTCGAAAAGCGGCGGCAATTATTTGCCATGTGGGTTCGAGTCCCACCCTCTCCGCTTATGTTTAAAATGTTTAACAAAGAAAAAGAACCAGAGAATTTAAAAGAAATTTTGGGTTCTTTTAAAGATCTTAAAAAAGATTTTCAAAAAGTATCTTCTGAGTTAGAAGAACTGAAGAAGAAAAACCATTTCGCTCTTCAGAAAACTGGAATAGTAAGGTTTAATCCTTATAAAGATATTGGAGGAGATCAAAGTTTTTCTATTGCTCTCTTGAACGAAAAAGATAATGGCTTTATAATTACCAGTCTTTATGGTAGAGAAGGAAATAGAATATATGCGAAGCCGGTAAAGAACGGGACTTCAGATTATTCTCTATCAAAAGAAGAGCAAGTTGCTTTAGACAAGGCAAAGAAAGCTTTTTAAGAAACTACTTAATAATTGAATTTTAAATAGAATTCTTTTTTATTTATGTCAGAAAAACCTGAAAAAAATTTAATAACCCGTCCACCTGTTGTTACTGTTTTGGGTCATATTGATCATGGCAAGTCAAGTTTGCTTTGTGCTATCAAGGACTTCAAAATAACAGAAAGAGAATCAGGAGGTATTACTCAACACATCGCAGCTTATGAAATTGAGCATCAGGAGAAGAAAATAACCTTTATTGATACTCCAGGTCATAAGGCTTTTTCTGCAATGAGATCAAGAGGAGCAAAGGTTGCTGATATTGCAATTCTAGTAATAGCTGCTGAAGAAGGAGTAAAATCTCAGACAAAAGAAGTAATAGAAAATATTAAAGAATGTTCAATCCCAATCATTGTAGCAATAAATAAAATAGATAAACCAACTGCTGATCCAGCTAAGGTAAAATTAGAACTAGCTAGAAATGACTTATTATTAGAATCAGAAGGAGGAAAGATTCCAAGCGTAGATATTTCTGCTAAAACAGGAGAAGGAATCAAAGATCTTCTTGACTTAATTACTTTAGTAGCAGAAATGGAAGATCTAAAGGCTGACTTATCTGCCACTCCTGAAGGAGTAATAATAGAATCCTATTTAGACAATCAAAGAGGACCAACCACTACTCTACTTTTAAAAAACGGCGTTTTGAATATAGGTGACATTATTGGAACTCCTTTTACTTATGGAAAAATGAAAATCCTTGAAGATTTTCAAGGAAATCCAGTTAAAAAAGTAATTCCTTCAATGCCAGCAATAGCAATAGGGTTTAATGAAACACCTCATGTTGGAGAAAGATTTAAAGTATTCAATACTGCAGAAGAAGCTATAGAAAACATTGAAAGAGAAGATGAATGCGGAAAACAATTTGATAACAGTGGAGACAAAAAATGTCTAAATATAGTTTTAAGAGCTGATGTCGCAGGTTCTCTTGAAGCATTAGAACAGGTTTTAAGCGGCCTTCCTCAAGAAGGAGGAGAATTAAGAATTATCAAAAAAGGAATAGGAGAAATAACAGAAAATGATATTAGAATGGCTCAGTCATCTCATGCAATCATACTTGGATTTAAGGTAAAGATTAACTCTCAAATGGCCAAAATGGGAGAATCAAGGAATGTAAAGATAAAAACATTTGATGTTATTTACAATTTGATTGAAGAGGTAGAAAAACTAATGGAAAGGAGATTTAAGCCAGACAAGGAATTTAGAGAAGTTGGCAGAGTAAAAGTTCTTGGTATATTCAGAACAGAGAAAAAAAGACAAATTATTGGAGGAAAAGTAATAAAAGGAGAAGCTATTCAAGGGGCAAAGATAGAAATTCTCAACGAAAATGAAGAAAAACTAGGAAATGGAAGAATAGTCACTCTTCAAAAAGAACAAAAAAGAGCAGATAAAGTTGAAAGAGGAGACGAATGTGGAATCCTTTTTGAAGGAGGAACAAAGATAGAAGAAGGAAACATTTTATCGGTTCAAATCTATGGATAAAATACGTCTCTCAAAAATAAACCAATTCATCAAGGAAGAGTTGGGAGAAATAATCTTTAGAGAACTAGAACTTCCAAGAGACATCCTAGCAACAATTACTAGGGTTGAATCTTCTAATAATCTATCTTCTGCAAAAGTATATATTAGTGTTTTCCCTGAAGAAAAATACCAAGAAGTAATAGAAAAACTAAACAAAAGAATCTTTCAGGTCCAGAAAAAACTAAACAAGAAAATGGAAATACGAGTAGTTCCAAGAATAAAGTTTGTTAAAGAAGAAGGAACTGAAAAAGCAGATAAAATAGAAAAAATACTTGAAGAAATCAAAAAAAACTGATAAAAAATAGTTAGTAAATGGCCACGTAGCCAAGTAGCAAGGCAGCGGTCTGCAAAACCGCTATACGTGGGTGCAACTCCCACCGTGGCCTCAAGTAAAGCCGAGGTGGTGGAATGGTAGACACGAGAGACTTAAAATCTCTTGAGGCAATCCTCGTGCGGGTTCGACTCCCGCCCTCGGCACCAAAAAGCTCCAGGCATTGCCTGGAGCTTTTCTTGTTGTTTGATTTCTTATTTAACCTTTAACTATCTAGAACCTCAATATAGGTTCTTTTACTTCCAAATTCTAAAGCTTCTTCTTTTGCTGGGAACCAGATATCAACGTGGTAATAGCCTTTTCTCCAATGCATTCTGTCCTCTACGATAAATACTTTATCTCCATAGAGCTCAGGAATTCTAATCCTTGTTCCAAAAGGAAAAAGATTATTGGCAACTATTCCATCTTCTACAAATTTACCACTAGCAGTGATAAATGGTGTTGAATCTGTTTCCATAGGGCAAGAAGAATACCCGGTCATTACAACGTTTATTCTTTTTTCTACCACTTCAGTATTAGGATCACTGACAGAAACTAAGGTGTTTTCTTGAATAGTAATCAGATTAATATCTTCTACTTTCCTGGTTACTATTTCAGGTTCTTGATAAAAGTAAGCCCTTATTGGGTCTATATCAAGAAGGAATAAAGACACTGTTGCTATCAATAAACCAAAAATACTAGAAATGGCTAAAATTCTGTGTTTTTTAGACATTGGGGTATATTACCCAATTAGAAACGTTTGTCAAGGGGTTTTTAGGGTTTTTCCAATAAGGGCGTTTAAGGCCCTAAAAAAGCAAAAACTACTAGAAAAACTAGCAGTTTTTATGAGCGGGTGAGCGGATTCGAACCGCCGACCTCAACATTGGCAATGTTGCGTTCTAGCCAACTGAACTACACCCGCAAACTTGGTGCCACGGATCAGATTTGCACTGATGACCCCAGCTTTTTCAGAGCTGTGCTCTACTACCTGAGCTACCGTGGCCCGTTAAAATTTAAACTTAACTGGAACTATAGTATCAAATAATTAGCGGTTTGGCAAGAAAAAAAAGAGGTGTGTTTACACCTCATATAAATAACGAAATTAGAATGCCTATTCCAAATATTAATGCTCCAGCAACTATCAATAACGCTCCTGAAAGAAGCCCTATTTTTATTGAATTAAAGAATTTACCATCTTTTAATACTAAGTAAAAAAGGTAATTTCCTGGCCCTGCCCCGTCTTGACCTGCGAGCATTAATACAGTCCAATTTATGACTATTGTCATAAGGAATGTAAGCATTCCGATTGCAAAAAGGTACGTTCCTGTACTAGCTACTAGATTCAATTCAATCACTAATCTTTATCTTAATTAAAAATATTAATTTATCAAGCAAAACATACCCATATAAACAGGTATGTTTTAAAAATTAGGGCTTAGCGCAATGTTCCAAAGGAAAATTTTAAAGCTTACTTTATCCCTGCTTATCAAATAAAAATCTTTTAGGATTTAGATAAAATTGAATTACAGTTAAATAATGACCGAGATTATCGTTTATATTATAAAAAAGATTATATTCTAAAGATTTCGATTTCTCTAATAATTTTTTTCCACAATAATATGGAGCTACTTTATCTGCCTTACTGAGAAATATTGAAACCTTTTTGGATTTCAATTTGGTAATATTATTTTCTGGGGCTAAGGCGTGCCAGTAATTCTTTAATTCTTTTAAAGATATTTTTTGATTTTCATATTCCTGCCTAATTTTTTGCGTGCTTATCCCTTGCCATACCAGCTCTGCTAAACAATGAGTAGGAAGTATTAAAAAAATCTCATCAATAGATTCATTATTATTGGCACACATGCAAGTATTAACACAACCTAAACTAATTCCAATTATTTTAATCTTTTGAAATCCATATCTCTTTTTTAATTTTTCTGACTCCTTAACCACAGATTCGCGGATAAAATTAAAATAATCCAATGTAAATTTCCAATTTGTTGACAGAATTGCTTTTGGAAATTCATACTCTAAAAATGAATAACCTTTTTTCATTAAAAGATGTCTTAGGAAAAAATTATAAAAAATGCGTCCTCCCCAAGGAGGAAGCAAAATATACAATTCTTTTGAATCTTTTTTATAATTAAATCTCTTTTTTATAATCTTGTCTGGGGGAATTTTATTATTAAACACTTCCCTTCCGTTTATCGGAATTTTAAAAATTTTATCTAAGTCCATAACTAATAATATTTTCAGGGCTCTTTGTTAAGATTTTTGTAATCTGAAAGTAAATCGAATATACGAATATAGTTCGTTTCTATAAAGATAATATTATGGTGGACCCGGAGGGACTCGAACCCTCGGCCTCCTGAATGCCGATCAGACGCTCTAGCCAACTGAGCTACGGGCCCATATAAAAACAATATCAGTTTCTAAAATAAAATCAACGTGCCCTCGGGAGGAATTGAACTTCCATTTCCTCTTTAGGAGAGAGGCGTTTTGTCCGTTAAACTACGAGGGCTTTATCGTTCAATAGTATAGCAGAATTCATTCTGGTTTTCAATTAGCTTGTATGTTAAAATTACTAAATGGCAGAGAAAAACCAAGTAGTAAAAATCGTCAAAAAAGCTATTCCCGCAGTAGTAAGTATCACTGTTTCAAAATACTTACCTGCTTATGAAAATCCTTTTGAAGACGATCCTTTTGGTTTTGACGAATTCTTTTCACCTTCCAAAAAGAAGAAAAAAGTAAGAATCTCTGGTGGCTCCGGTTTTATAGTAGATAAATCAGGAATAATAATAACAAACCGCCATGTAGTTATCGATCCTAAAGCCGAATACATTGCAGTAATCAATGAAAAAGAAAAAGCAAAAGCAAAAGTTTTGGCCAGAGACCCAATAAATGATATAGCAATAATTAAGATAGAAAAAAAGAACTTGCCAACGCTAAAACTAGGAAATTCTGATAAGCTTGATTTAGGAGAAACAGCTGTTGCTATTGGTAATACTTTAGGAAGTTTTCAAAACACAATTTCTCTAGGAGTTGTTTCCGGATTAAGCAGAAAGATAAAAGCAGTAGATATTATAGAGAAAAAAACGCAAAACCTTAGAGGCTTAATCCAAACAGATGCTGCTATTAATCCTGGGAATTCAGGTGGCCCATTAGTAGATATTGATGGCAAGGTAATAGGGGTGAATGCAGCAATGGTTTTTGGAGCAGAAAACGTAGGTTTTGCCATTCCTATTAATGCAGCTAAAAAAGGATTGGATGATTTAAAAAAATATGGAAAGATAAGACAGCCCTTCTTAGGAATAAGGTATGTGCCAATTTGTAAAGAAATTAAAGAAAAATATAAACTTCCAACAAATAATGGAGTTTTAGTAGTAAGAGAACAAGTTCCAGAAGGAAAAGCAATTATAAAAGGAAGCCCCGCAGATAAGGCAGGAATAAAAGAAGCAGACATAATTTTAAAGATTAAAGAAAAAAAGATAAGCAAAAAAGATACTTTTGAAGATTTGTTAAATGAGTGTGAGGTAGGAGAAAGAATTAAATTAAAGATATTAAGGGGAAATAAAGAATTAGAATTAAAAACAGTTTTAACTGACAAAAAATAATTTTCTTAAAAGTAAAAAAACAAAAATAGGCCTCTCGCCTATTTTTTTTATTCCCATTATCAAAAATTAGTCTTTAAAAACTAAAATTAATTTTAAAAGAGTAAATTAAAAACTTATATATTGTAAATAAGTGAAATACCCTACTGCCGCAGCAAAAACAATGATTATCGTAAAAGCTACTGAAGTAGGTACTGTTTTTTTAAACATAATTAAATAATTACTTGTTTTTATTATAGCACAGAAAAAGAGAAGTAATAATTTATTTTACAAAAAATCGCCTTCAAGGCGATTTAAAACTTGGGTGGCCGACGAGATTTGAACTCGCAGCCTTCAGGACCACAACCCGATGCTCTAACCAGTTGAGCTACGGCCACCATCAAGTGCCCTCGGCAGGACTCGAACCTGCAACCTTGACCTTAGAAGGGTCCTGCTCTATCCAGTTAAGCTACGAGGGCTTAACAACTATATACTTTATCTAAATTAAGCTAACTAGTCAACTCTTCCTTAAGAGCCTCTAATAAGATCTGATTTTGATATTTTAATCCACTATATTCCCCTCTTGTTCCCAGTCCTTTCTCTTCCCAAATAATTGCCCTCTCGCTTATTAAAGGTAGCTTTTCTCCTTTTAAGTAGTAGAAAGTGAAGAGACTCTTTGCGGCTAATAGTTTTTCTGTTTCCTCGGATTGATCTTCTTCTGGATTATTCTCTTGAGTTGAAGTAGAATTTTCTTCGGTCGAAGTAGATTCTTCAGTTGAAGTAGAAATTATTCCAAGCCCTGAAAAAGGATTAACATATTCTCTTTCTCCTGTCTGAGAAAATTTTTCTTCCCTTTGTTGCCATTGAGATAGAACTTCTTCATATACTCTCTGGTTGAAATTAACATGTTTCTCAAGCCCTCCATTGTCATCTTCGGAAACAAGAAGGACGCATTTATAATAAACTACTCCTCCGGCTAATCCAGCAATAATTAACATAATCCAAAAAGAAATAAAAGGATGAAAGGCAGCTCCTCTGAAAAAATTCTTAATTTTTGTTTTTAATCCTTTTACTTTTAATTTTAATTTCATTTTGCAAATACTTTTAATGAAATTTTTGCCGAAATGTCATCAGGAGAAAAATCAACTACTCTTTCTGTGCTCTCTTCTCCCATTCTATTAATAGTCAACCCATCAACCTCAATTAAATAATTAGCATTTTCTAACTTCTCAAGAAATACCATAAAATCAGAGAAAGATCCCATTGCTTCCATTTGAAAAACAGCATAAAGTTGTTTATCTTCTTTTTCTATTTTTTTATTAACAGAAGAAATCTCTATAAAAATATTTGAATCGATAGCAGTTCTTTCCAAAAAATCGATAAAATCAATAGGGACTTCGGAGTCAATAACCATCTGATCTATTTTTTTTAAATCAGGCTCAACTTTATTATAAATATCTTTAAAATCTTTAAGAGTCTCTCTTTCTTCATAAAGAGTATTTTGAGCCTTTTTCTTTTCACACAATTCACGAGCATCATTTTCTATTGCCTGAACAATAGGAACAACAACTAAAACAACCAGAGCAAGAAATCCTGCTACTAGCCCTACTATAGAAATATAAAATTTTTTATTTGGACTTATCTTCATCTGGCCTTGTTTTAAAGTTTAAATTGAAATTTATATCCTCAGCCGTAATCCAAGTAGAAGGCGGAAAAAATAATTCTTTAAATTCTTCTTCTGTCTCTAAACTCTTTTTAAATTGAAATAGAGATTCTCTGTCTTCGGCAAAACCAGAAATAGTTATCTGTCCTTCTTTCGGCTGATAAGAAAAGATAGTTAAGTAAACATCTTCCGGAACAGTCCCAGAAACTTTTTCAATAACATCAGTTAGCTTAAATTGATTTTCATAAAATGAATTAATTTTAACAAAAGACTTATTTGCTTCTTTTATTTTCTCTGTTAAGTCTTCGTCTTTGGGTAGTCCCATTTCCTCTCTTCCTTGCTCTAAAATTATTTTTTCTACTGAAACTTGGCCAGAGATATAAAATTTTATTGAAACAAGGATCATGATCAAACAAGCAAGGAAAACAAAAGAAAGGAGACCAAGAATTAAAACTATCTTTCTTTTTTCTTCTACTTGTAAAACTCTTTTTTCTTTTGGAGGTAAAAGATTGATCATGATTTTTCTCTTATTCCTCTTAATGCCAATCCAATAGCGGTAGTATATTTAATTGACTTCTCAGGAGAAAGCGGCTGGTCCTTATTTGGATCTTTTAATACATTCACCCATGGATTACCTACTTCTACTGGTATTTTTAATTTATCGTTTAAATAATTATTTAAACCAACAAGATTAGCTCCTCCTCCACAAATAATAATTTTCTCGATACCTGGTTCATTAGACGGCAAAGGTCCTTTTCTTCCGTGGCCATGCGTTCTATAAAAACTTAAATGCTTGCTCACTTCGTCCACCAATATTTGGAGGTGAGAAGAAAGAGCATTAAGAACTTCTTTCCCCTTTTCTGTTCTACCAGCCAAACCATATTTAATCTTCATTTTTTCTGCTTTCTTAGGGCTAATTGCTAGCTTCTCAGAAATAGCCCTAGTAAGCTCTTCTCCTGAAGTATGAATAGAGCTGGTGAATCTCAAAGAATAACCAGAGAAAATAATAAAGCTAGTTCGGTTAGCTCCAATATCAATCAAAAGCATATCCTGGGGAACTACTTCGTTTTTAACTAACGCTCTTGCAATTGCTAACGACTCTACTTCTAGAATCCTTGGTTGAAGCCCTGCTTTCTTTAAGCAAGAAATATAAGGATCAACTACAATTTTCGGACAGGCAACAACAAGAACTTCAGCATGCTCTAAGTGCTCATGGGCAGATTTAAGGAGATGGGAGTCGAGATAAACATCTTCTATCGACATTGGAATATAATTCTCTGCTTCGTATTTTACAGCGTTTTTTAAATCCTCCTTTTTGATCTTGGGCATTTTTATCACCTCTAAAAAGCTCTTCTCTTCAGGAAGAGAACAAACCACGTTCTTAATTCTCAACTTCTCTCCTTCTACATTAGATACAGCTTTTTTGATTGATTCCACCAAAGAATCTTGGTCTCTAATAACACCATTTTCCAAAACTCCAGAATTTACTTTTTCTTCTCCTAGAGAGGCTAAAGAAAAATTATTCATCTTCTTTTTCAATCTAACAACCTTGATCGATGTATCAGAAATATCAAGTCCAAAAGATTCAGGTTTTATTTCTAAAAATTTAGGCATTTTAAAGTTTAACTCAAAATATGTATAACCTATTATATCAGTTATTCTACTTCCTCCCAACTTATGGTTTCAAAATCAGAAGAAGCATAAGGAATAAAAGGAGGCGGCTCATATACTAACTCAGAGTCAAAATAGTTTTCTCTTTCTCTGTACCCAGAAACAATTGTTCCACCTGATGTCCATTGAGTGCCAACTCTTCCGTTACTAACTATTGATCCGTAAATTTCTAGCTTGTCTCTAATATTCCAATCATAATGATTTCTTCCAAATCTTCCTTTTTGAGCAATAAAAATTCCTCTCATTTCCATTTGATTAGGAGAATCGGGAGAAATTAAGATATTCCTTTCAGAGATAACGCCCAAACCGTCTGACCCGTCTAAAGTAGTATAATCTATATCTCCAGGCAAAGTAACATCAGTTTCTTCTCCAGGCGTTATAAGGTTAGCAGAAGCAATAGTGACTTTTCCTTTTACTTCTCCGTCTAACCAAAGATTATCTTCTACAAAGATTAAGGGACAGGATGAATCTACAGAATGGCTACTATGATAATATTCATCGTCAATAGAAAGATAATCAATATGCCATCCCTCTTCATTGTTGTACCCCCAGTCTGAATCAAGATCAGTAATAATCCAAACTTCAAAAGTTCCATCATTAACAAGCTTAATATGATAACCTTCTCCGTCTGTATCAATATCATCAACTGGTGGCCAATAATATTCTTGAGGATTGGATTGAGTTTTGCTTTTAATGTCAGCTAGGTCTACTGTAATTCCATCAAAGTCAAAAGGGGTAACAGGATAATCAAATAAATCAAGATCTGCATTTTCAGTTGTAGTGAAAACTCCTGGGCAGATACAATCACTCCCTTCTATTCTACAACCATCACCGGTCGGACAAGGATCGCAACCAAAAGAATCAGTACAAACCCATTCATCTTGAGCGCTACTTACTAAAGATTGATTTTCTCCGTCCATCCTGACCCCACCATTTGAATGATAAACTCCTCTTACCTCTCTATCAGAACCCGCCCAAACATTATCATTAATAAGGTAAGCATATTTTGCTACTGAAGTTCGTCCATAGAAAATACCAACCTCTCTCTTAATATCAGGAAAATCATAAGTCCAACCAGTAGAAACAATGTCTCTTTTTATCGTTTCTTCACAATTAAAAGTTGAAGTGGCCTGGACAGAAAACTTTCCTATCGGGCTTCCAGCAGAATCATAATATTCTTTTTCTCCTTCACAACCAGCTTCAATTTCATTATTTACACACCATTTATAATAATCCAGTCCTGCTTCAGCAATATGGAGAGATCTATTCCAAGCCTCTCTTCGAGCAGTATGCTTCATCTGAACAAGAATGAATCCTAATAATCCAGCAATTAAAAGAGCAAATACTGCTCCAAAAACTAGAACATAGATTACCATTGACCCTTTTTTTGAAAAGATATTAATCATTCTTGTTCTTTTAAATTTCTTAATTGAACTGAAGACTCTAATTCAAAATCAGAAGGAGCACGATTGGGATCAACATTTACCACTAAAAAAACTTTCATTAATTTGGTATCAATTAACCGAGAAGGATAAATCTCGATCCTATTTCCTTCCTCGTCATAATACTTAAAAATTGGAGGAGAATTTCTAACGTAAGAACTTAAAAGAGTTATTTCTTCTTGATCTTCAGGGTACTGAGGGGGATCTCCTACAGGACTAATAACTCCTTTTTTAAAATTAGTTTCCCCTGAAGTTAATGTCTCTGTCCAGCTCAATTCGAGTCTAACTTTCATAGCATGATTAGGGTCTTCCCAATCACAAAAGTCATTTACTCTAAAATTAGAATCAATAAGCACTTGAAGAACTCCATCTGATGCCTGACTTGTAACGTCAAAAACAGTATCACCTTCCCATGCTCCAAGACAATCATGACAGCCGGTCCTACAAAGTCGAGTGCCTAAGTCGATACCGTCAACATAAATTTCAGCGTATTCTTGAACCCAGCCAAAATCTCCTTCAACAGAAACTCTAAGCTCTGCCGAATCAAGTTCTCCACTTAAAAAATCATCAAAAGAGACACTACAAGATCCTCCGTCAGAGAAAGTAACACATTCTTTTACCTGGTTTCCAGAACTAGCAGTTCCTAAAAAATACCTTACTCTCTCTGTGTCTCCGTCTTCATCAATATCAGAATAGAATATAAACTCTTTGTCCTGTGCTACTTCTATAGGATAAGAACCGTCATCACCTGTTCGAGCTTCTCTTATCTCTTTAACCATGGTTTCTATTCCTCTCCTTGCTTCGTTAATTGCTAATGACTGCTGCCAGGTATAAGCATAAGTTCTATAAGAAAATAATATAAAAGAAGCTACCGCCCCCATAGCCAAAGCAAAGATAACTATTGTTACCAAAGATTCTACCAAAGTAAATCCTTTTTCTTTTTTAAATATTTTCTTCATTATTAATTACTCTATTTGTTCTAATGAAACATTCTGGGTTTCGTCTCCAGAAACAGAAATAGCCATAGAGGTAGAAGCATAATTTGTAGCATCAACTTCTAGAGTATAAGTAGCTGGATCTAAAGGAATAAAGTAAGCTTGTCCGCTATTGTCTGTTTGTTTGGTAACGTCGTATCCTAATCCGCTATTATAAAGTCTTACGTCGGCAGAAAAAATAGGATCCAAGGTTTCAGAATTTTTAACTGTAACCAAAAGAGAGTTTTCAGAGTCAAGATAAAGAACAACGTCCTGATTTACATTGTCAGGTAAAAGATTAATTGGTTGCGGAGAAGGATCAATGTCTACTAAATCTAAACCGGTAGAAGGATCGACTGAGAAATTATATAGATCCCATTCCATCCCAGAAAGATTAATATGACCAGAACTATCAGAAGTATGATCTTCATTGTATTTATAAACTGAATTTTCATCAGAGTCTGTACCAATCTCTTTTTGTCCCTGAAGAGAAAAAGCAACATTAGGAATCGCAGTGGTAGCGCTTGTTCTCCAAGAAAGCTGCCAGCTATCAATAGCTGGAGTTATTGCAGAATCATTTGTTGATAAAGCTCCTTTAATTTTAACTTGAGAGTATTCACTGGTACTCAAGGAAGATAAATCCAAAGGAGAACTATCAAATCCAGTTGAATTTCCAGAGAGATCGCTGTCAGGAATAATATACCAATCTGTCCCTGAAGCATAGTAAAGATGGTAAAGTATATCAGTATTTTGAGATTCCGAATCAGTCCAAGAAAGCTCATCCCATTGAACTAAATTTGTCGGGCTAACACTTGTAGAAAAAAGATAGCCAGATAAGGAATAAATTCCCGAAGAAGAAGCAAGCCTTGCCTCTCCTCCTTCAACTAAAACATCTGATAATTTTGAAACATTACTAGTATCATCAAAAGAGTCAGAAAAACTTTCTGAAGCCCATGGAGAAAGAGTGTCTATTGAAAAACTACTTGTTTCGTCAATTGAAAAACTAATTTCAGTTAAAGCTCCCTCGTTTACTATCGGATTCTTTTTTTCTGGAGAAGCTATCTCGTCAATACTATAACTTCGCGCGGTGCTACATCCTGTCTTGTTAACAACTACTTTATAACCAGTAGAGGTGGCTAAAGAGAAATAATGCTCTCCGTCATTAGGAGTTGCTGTTTTGATTATTTCATCAGTATCAGGGTTTCTTACTTCTATTGTAGGGAAAGGGACCATCAAGCCATATGCATCAAAAACAGAGACGTAAAGAATTCCTCCTTCGTCCGAACATTCTTGAGCTAAATTTTTAGGAGAAATATCAGTTGTTAAGAAAACTTCTCCTTCAAAAGGATCAGACCAAGAGACATTCACTTCTACTTTCTTGTAATCATTAGGACAAGAATCTTCTGGCTCAGCTATCCCGTCAGAAGAATCAACTACATAATCCACTCCAATCGTCACAGTAAATTCAGTCCCATTAGAAACAGTGGTAGTAGAAGATTCTAATACTCCTTCGGGGAAGCCTCCTTCCACTCCAACATCTTCATAAGGAAGGTTTCTAGTCATTTCTATCCAATGATTAGCAATAGCTACTGCTGCAATCTTGTTTCGTGACTGACTAACTACTTTTATTCCTAATCTAAAAGCAGCAAAAACTCCTAAAAAGATAATTAGGGCAAGAAAAACACCAATAAGAACATCTACTACAGTAAACCCATTTCTTTTTTTAATTTCTCTATTTTTTTTAATCATATCCCTCCTAACATAGAGTACATTGGTTGGATCATGGAGACAGCAAAAAATCCAACCGCCGCCCCAATTACTATCATAATAACTGGTTCAATTACAGAAGTTAGATTCTTGGTGAGATTTTCCACTTCACTTTCAGAAAAGTCAGCTAACTTTTCTAATATCTCAGCTGTTTCTCCTGTCTCTTCTCCAACAGCAATCATTTCAGAAAAAGAAAAAGGATAAAGTTCTTCGTAAGGAGCAATTGCCTCTGAGAGCTTTGTTCCTTTTTTAACATCCTTTGCTGCTTCAACCATTGCTTCTCTGAAAAAATAATTATCCAGAGTCCTCGATACAATTTTTAAAGATTTAACAATAGGAACTCCGGAGTTGATAAGAGAGCTTAAAGTTCGAGCAGTATAAGCTGTGTTACTTCCTCTCACAATTGCTGAAATAACTGGAATTTTAAGAGCCATTCTGTCAAGAAGCTTTCCTCCTCCCTTTGTCTTCATAGCAAATCGGGCTAAAACAGCTAAAAGAGCAAAGATAACAACAAAAATATACCAAAATCCAGTCATGATTTCTGCAGCTTTAATAATAAGCTGAGTGGTAAAAGGTAATTCTATCCCTAGGTCATCAAATGTTTGAGAAAGACGAGGAACAACCATTACCAACATTAATATTCCGATTCCAAGCATTGCCACTATAATCACTGCTGGATAAATAAGAGCTCCTTTGACTCTTGCTCTCAAAATATAATTCTTTTCCATCTGTTCGTTTAAGTTCTTCAAAACTTCTTCTAGGTTACCTGTTTCCTCTCCTATTTTAATCATATTACAAAAAAGCTCTGAAAAAACTTCAGGCCTTCCTTCTAAAGCTTCTGAAAGTTTCTTCCCTTTAATAATATCTTCTTTTACTTCTAAAAGAACTTTTTTCAATTTCGTATTATTCGTTTGAGAAGAAAG
This sequence comes from uncultured Candidatus Saccharibacteria bacterium, assembly GCA_964607015.1. GTDB lineage: Bacteria > Patescibacteriota > Minisyncoccia > Minisyncoccales > JAGGXC01 > CAYUNN01. Next base: position 12,677 of record CAZSHN010000005.1, on the reverse strand, counting down.
CATTTCCAACGCTTTCGGCAAAGGAACTCCCGCTTTTATCATTAATCTGAAATTTCTAGTAAAGAAAAGTTTGTCCTTTAAAGGAACTCCTCCGATTGAAGCTAAGATATCTATTTTACTTTTTGGTTTTTCCTGGCTGGCAGAAACTAAAATATAGCCCCTGTTCCTGAGGGTCTTTGCTAATTCTTTTTCGTTTTGCGCTTCGATCGATCCAGTTCTTGATTCTCCTTCAATAGAAGTGGCTGTATAAAAATACTTGGGCATCAATTTGAAAAATTAATCTTTAATTACTCTTAGCACTTCTTCGATAGAAGTGACTCCTTGAGCAGCTTTAATAAATCCATCTTCTACCATAGTTCTCATCCCTTCCTGTTGAGCTCTATTCTGAATTGTATCTGTATTTGCCTCTTGGTTAATTAGTTCCTTTATTGTTTCAGAAACTAATAGTACTTCAAAAATCCCAATTCTTCCTGAATATCCTTCTCCTTCTTTTTTCTCTCCCTTCTCAGGACGATAGAAAACTATATCTTCAAAATTATCATTGGGCTTCGCTAATTCTTCTTCCTTTAAAATCTTGAGAATTCTGTCTACATCAACTTGTTTTCTGAGAGCGTCTACTTCAGATTTTTTAAGATTGTACTTCTCTTTGTCATCACAAAGCTTTCTCACTAATCTCTGAGCTAAAATAACATTTAAAGTAGAAGATATTAAGAAAGGCTCAACTTCCATATCAATCAATCTGGGGATAGCTCCTGCAGCATTAGTAGTATGCAATGTAGAAAGAACCAAATGCCCGGTTAAGGCAGCATTTGTAGCCAGAGCAGCTGTTTCTTCGTCTCTTATCTCTCCCACCATAATTACATCTGGATCCTGACGAACTAATGACCTTAGTCCTGAAGCAAATGTTAATCCAATCTTCTTATTAACCTGAGTTTGATTAATTCGCGGCATCCTGTATTCTACTGGATCTTCAATGGTAGAAATATTTACCTGAGGATCATTCAATAGATCCATTACTGTGTATAAAGTGGTGGTTTTACCAGAACCGGTTGGCCCAGTTACTAAAATCATTCCAACTGGCTTCTTTAAAGAAATCTGAACTTTTTCTAGCGCCTGATCCCTGAGACCAATTCCTTCTAAGGTATGAGCCTTAGCGCTTTCCGACAATAATCTCATCACTACTTTTTCCCCATTAATTACCGGAAGAACCGAAACACGAATAGAGTATTTGTAATCTTCTGTTTCTACTTTAAATCTTCCATCCTGAGGAAGACGATGTTCGTCTAATTTTAAATCAGACAATACTTTAATTCTGGCTACTATTCCCGAAGCAGCCTTTTTAGGTAAAACCATGGCATCTCTTAATATTCCATCAATCCTATAACGAACAACAAGTTCTTTTTCCAAAGGTTCAATATGAATATCTGATGCTCTTTGTAAAATAGCATGGTGAATAAGAGTGTCTACAATTCTAATAACAGGCAACTCTTCAGCAACCTTCTTAAGCTCTTTCTGTCCCTCTGGTTCTTTTTCTTCTTTAATTGGAGAAATAACTCCAGCATCTTTTTTAATAATGTCCCCGAATTCTGCTTCAAGAGTTTTCTGATATTGTTTTAAAGCATTTTTAATACCATCGGAAGTAGTCAATCTTGGCAAAATCTTTAAACCTGCTTTCTTTTTAATAAACTCTATTGTCTTCAAGTCGGCAGGATCAAGCATCGCTACTTCTAAATTATTTCCTTTTTTTCTAAAAGCAACAATATTATGAGAACGAGCAACTGGTTCTGGAATAATTTTTAAAACATTGGGAGGGATTTCCTCTTTTTCTAAATCAACAAAAGGAATTCCCATAACATAAGCTTCTATCTTTATAAGATCCTCTTCAGAAATGTGTCCCTCTGAAACTAAAAGATCCCCCACTTTTTGGTCGGTTTTTTTTGCTTTCTTGAGAACTTGACTAAACTTTTTTTTAGTTATTAACCCTGCATCTAATAAAAAATCCTTAAGTTGTTGAGGGTCTACTCTCATAATTTTAAATATTCTTTTTAAAACTCAGTTTCTAAATCAATCTGTAGTCTTTTCAAGAGT
>CAZSHN010000005.1:0-10489 GCA_964607015.1 uncultured Candidatus Saccharibacteria bacterium | reverse complement strand
TCATTTTATATCCTTCTTGTCTTAATAATTTACCAAAGGTTTTCTGAAGGGTAGATTCGTCTTCAATAAACAATATTTCTTTTGCCATAGTAAGTTAATTTTTATTTTTTTTAGCTTCAAGAGGTAAAGTAAACCAAAAAGTACTTCCTACTCCTTCTTCAGAAGTAAAGCCTACTTTTCCTTTATGAGCTTTAACTATTGATTTAATGATATATAACCCAAGGCCAGACCCTTGAGTTTGATGTTTTATTGCATTTCCAGAGCGGAAGAATTTAGAAAAGATAAACTTCTGATCTCCCCTTGGAATTCCTACCCCTGAGTCTTCTACTTCAAAATATACTTCTTTATCTTTTCTCTTTTCTGCAGACAAAACAACATCTCCTTTTTTATTACTGTACTTAATTGCATTATTAACTAAATTCTCTATTACTTCTCTAATTTGACTTTCGTCAGCATAAACATTAGGAAGATCTTTAGGAATATCTAATTTTAAATCAACATTAGTAGCTTCTGCATAAGCTTTTGATTCTTTGACAACTTTTTCTGTCAATTTCTTTAATGAAATCTCTTTCTTGTTAAGAGGCAATTTCCCTTGTTCAATCTTAGAAACAGTAACTATTTTATCTATTAACTCTTCTAATCTTTCACTATTCTCCTTTAAAATATCAAGATATTCTCTTTGATCATCTTCAATCTTTCCAACTTTATTAGAAATTAATAAGTCTACTACCCACTTCAGATTAGCGAAAGGAGCTCTAATCTGATGAGTCATTATTGTTAAAAATTCTAATTTCATTCGAGCAGCATCAGCTAACTGCTGAACACTACTGGTAACAAAATAAGCAAGTATTAATAAAACCCAACTAGTAAGAAGAACTATCAAGGCAATCATCAAAGGATCGTCGACATATTTAAAACCTATAGAATAAGTAAGCAAGGAAGAAATGATTATAACAACACCCATTGTTAGAAAAACAAATTGAGGGCATTGCCATAATGGAAGATTGTATTTCTTGCACTGCTTTACTATATTCAATTGATCAATTATTTCTTCTTTTTTCATTGTAAATTATTATTTTTTTCTTTTTCAATTGTTTCGTTATTATAGCATAAAAAGAATGAAACGGTAAAACAGAAAAAGCTTGAAAATTATAGTTTTTCATAGTAGAATATCAAATTGTCGGGGCGTAGTGTAACGGCTAGCACGAGTCCTTTGGGAGGATTTATTCCGAGTTCGAATCTCGGCGCCCCGAAGGCGGGATTAGTTGAGCGATTCAACGTCACCCTTCCAAGGTGAAGAGACGGGTTTGACTCCCGTATCCCGCTCCAGAAAAGAAAAACCACCAAGTCTTCTTGGTGGTTTTCTCTTGCAAGGAAAGTAATCCAAGCTTTTATTTGACAGCTTCTTTTAATTGCTTTCCAGCTTTGAACCTAGGAACTTTCATTGCTGGGATCTGGAGAGTTTCCCCAGTTTGAGGATTACGTCCAGTTCTTGCTTTTCTGTGGCTAACCTTGAAAGTTCCAAAACCTGTTAAAGTTACTTCCTCTCCTTTTACTAAAGAAGCAGTAATTTCATCTATTAAAGTATTTAGACAATTAGTAGCTTCAGCTTTTGAGCAATCAGCTTTTTTAGCTAAAGCTTCAATTAAGTCTCCTTTGGTCATAATTTTTCTTTTTTAGTTTACTTTCCGACCTTTGTTTTAGCTTTATTTAATTATATCATCCCTATTTAGCATACTCAACGATTCTAGACTCTCTTACTAGGGTGACTTTAATTTCTCCTGGATACTTCAACTCTTCTTCAATTCGGTTTGCAATGTCTCTTGCAAGCTTCTTCGAACCAATATCATCAATCTCTTCTGGTTTTACAAACACTCTTATTTCTCTTCCTGCTTGAAGAGCATAAGCTTTTTCAACACCATTAAAGGCAAGGGCAGTCTTTTCTAAAGTTTCAAGTCTCTTTAAATAATTCTCTAAAGTATCTTTTCTCGCTCCAGGTCTACTACCAGAAATAGCATCAGCTGCCTGGACAATGATTGCTTCAATAGTCTCTGCTGGATATTCCTCGTGATGAGACTTCATAGCCTTAACCACTTCTTCCTGAACTCCAAACTTCTCCAAGATCCTTATTCCAATATCAACGTGAGAACCTTCAACTTGATGGTCAACTGCTTTTCCAATGTCATGTAATAACCCTGCTTTCTTTGCAATTTGAGGATCTGCTCCAATCTCTGAAGCAAGGCCAGCAGCTAAGTGAGCTACTTCAATTGAATGAAGGAGAACACTTTGACCATAACTCTGTCGGAAGTGCAATCTTCCTAAAAGATGAACGATTCTAGGATCGAGCCCGACTACTCCTGTGTCATAAACTGCTTTCTCTCCTGATTCTTTAATTTGCTCAGACAATTCTTCTTTTACCTTGTCAATTGTCTCTTCAATCCTAGCTGGTTGAATTCTACCATCAGAGATTAATCTTTCAAGAGCAACCTTGGCAATTCTTCTTCTTATTGGATCGAAACTAGATATTATTACAGTTTCTGGAGCTTCGTCTACTACCAACTCTACTCCAGTCTTTTTCTCAAAAGCCTGAATGTTTCTTCCTTCTTTTCCAATAATCCTTCCCTTTATATCTTCACTAGGCAAACTTACTGTACTTGTAGTAAGTTCCTGTGCCTGAGGAACTGATAATTTCTGAATAGTTGTGGCAAGAACCTCTTTTGCTTTCTTCTGAAACCTTTCGTTATTTTCTTGTTCCAACTTTCTTATTTTTTCAGACATTTCTCCCTTGTACTCATTCTCAAGGTTAGCAAAAAGCTCTTTTTTTGCTCTTAACTTACTTAAACCAGAGATCTTCTCTAATTTCTTTAAAGATTCTTTTCTTATCTTTTCTAGATTTACTTTAATTCTTTTAACCTTGCTAATCCTCTCTTTTACTTCTCTTTCTTGGTTTTCTAAAGCAGAAGATTTTTTGTTTAATTCTTCTTCTCTTTTAAGAAGTAAATTCTGTGCTCTAATAAGCTCTTCTTTCTTCTTTTCTTCTTCCTGACGGACGTTCTTCATTATCCTGGAAGCTTTTTCTTGAGCTTGGGATAACAACTCTTCACTTTTTTCTTTTGCTTGAGCTATCTTTCTCTGAAGCTTTTCTTCAATCGAGCCTATTCTTTTTCGAGCTATTGATTGGCGGGCGAGATAACCGAGGACTGATCCTACGGCCAAACAAATAGTCCCCGCAATAACTAAAATTAATAATTCCATATTTCAATTTGATAACTGGTAACTTCAACATATTATGTCGAAGATAATATTGTAGAAAGTACCAAAAATTCAATTTAAATTTCTTATTTCTGACTAATATTATACAGAAAAATCGCCAAAAAGTCAAAAATAACATATTGACTCAAGTGTGGCGATTAAAGGTTAGACAAAAAAGTCTGAGTTCTTATTTTGAATCCTTGTCTCTTTCTTCTTTACTCTTCAAAACCTGATCAATTATTCCATAATCTTTAGCTTCTTTAGCTGAAAGGAATAAATCACGATCAGTATCTTTCTCAATTTTCTTTATTGGATGTCCAGTATGTTTCGATAAAATATGATTAATCTTATCTTTTACTCTCAACATGTGTTTTGTCCAAATTTCAACCTCCACAGCTTGACCTGATGCCTTCCCCATTACCTGATGTAACATTACCTCAGAGTGAGGAAGAGCATATCTCTTTCCTTTAGCTCCTGCTCCTAGTAAAATCGCTCCACCTGAAGCTGCTTGTCCTAAACAGAAAGTAGAAACATCACAATCAACATATTGCATCGTATCATAAATAGCCAAAGCAGAAGTCACTGATCCGCCTGGACTATTAATATATAAATAAATATCCTTTTTAGGACTTTGAGATGCTAAGAAAAGTAATTGAGCAATTATTGAATTAGCTAAAGCATCATTAATCGGTCCTGTTAAAAGGATAATTCTTTCTTTCAATAATCTAGAATAAATATCGTAAGCTCTTTCTCCGCGATGACTTTTTTCAACTATCGTTGGAACTAAAGGCATATATTTTTTATGACTTATTAGACTGTTTTTCTAACAATTGAAAAACTTTTTCATGAATTAGTCTCTCTCTAGTATAATACTTCACTCTTTCTAAATCAAGACTTTCTTTCTTAATAGCAGGGTTAGCTGCTAAAAGCTGGCTAATTCCTTCTTCCACTTCTTTTTCAGAAACCTCAATATCTTCTTTTTTAGCAATCTCTTTCAAAATTAAATAAGTTTTAACATTTCTTTCGGCTGGATCTTGAAAAGATTTCTTAACGTCTTCTTCTGATTTTTTTGTTTTCTCTAAATAATCCTTAAATGAAGCTTTAGGGTTTTGAGAGAAACTTTGCTTAAATTCATCAAAAAGTCTTTCCTTTTCTGCGTCAATCAACGAATCGGGAAGGTCCCATTCAATACTCTTAATAATCTTATCTATTATTTCTCCTCTAACTTTTTCTTTTGCTTTCCTTTCTTTTTCTTTTTCAAGGCCTTCTCTAACATTCTTTTTAAGATCATCTAAACTCTTGAATTCTCCTAAGGATTTGGCAAATTCATCGTTAAGCTCTGGCTCTTCTACTTTGCTCACTCCTTCCATTCTAACGTTAAATTTAACTTCTTTTCCTGCAAGTCCTTTCAGAGAGAAATCTTTTGGAACTTTCAGAGAAAAATCCTTTTCTTCTCCTGATTTCATTCCTTCTAGTTTTTCCTCAAACCCGGGAACCAAATGTCCTTTTCCTAAGATAAAACCGTCCTTTTTCTTCTCTCCTCCTTCTATTTGAGGAGAAGAATACTCAACATGAACAAAATCCTCTTTCTTTGCTGGTCTGTCAAGAGAGCTGAGCTTAGAGCGAGATTTTTTAACCCACTCTAATGTTTTTTTAATTTCGTCTTCTTTTACCGGTTCTGGTTTTCCTTTTACCTTACTTGCTATCTTCTTATAATCAGGCAATTTAATTTCCGGCAAAATAGTAACCTCTACTTTAAACTTTAAAGGATTATTAGGAGCAAGTTTTAAAATCTCTACCCTTGGTCTTTCAATGACCTCAAGTTCGTTCTTTTTAATTACTTCCACGTATTTCTCTTTTATCGCTTGCTGAGCAGCTTGATTCAATATCTTTTCTTGTCCTATTTGTTTCTCAGCAACTTCTTGAGGAACTTTTCCTGGTCGGAACCCCTTAACCTTAATTTCTTTTCTTAAATCTTCTAAAGCATCTTGATAATAACGATCAAAGCTTTCTGAAGAAAGCTCTACAATTATCTCAACTTCATTTTTTGACTTGTTTTTTATTGATGTTTTCATGAAATGTGATAATTTAATATTAGTTCTTTTTATTGGGAGGTGAAAAGATGATTTCTGAAATAATAGGATTCTTATTAATGATTCTTAACGGTTGGGCAGTAATAATTTACTGGAGATTGCAAGGTTTTTCTTTTTGGTTATCATTTGCAATGCTAACTACCTATTGGTCCCTTACTCTTCTTTTAACATATTTTGGAACCGGCTGGTTAGTAAAGACTTTAAGTAAATGGAAAATAACCAAAGAATCAATTGAATCTTTCCAGAAAACTATTAAGAAATATAATAATAAAAATCCTTTAAATCGAAGAAAAAAGAAAATAATAGAATGCTTGTCTGAGAAAAAAGCTTGGATTGTCTACTCTTTAAGTTTTGTCCCATTTGTCCCAGAACTTCCGACAATAACCATTGCGGCAGCAAGAATAATGAAGTTGAAATACGCACTTCCTATTTTATTAGCCGCCAATGCCTTCAGAGTAGCAATGCTTTGTATCGTAGTCTATTATTTCCTAAAAGTGTGATTAATCACACTTTTTTTATTCTAATTACTCTTTATTGTAATCTTCTATTCCTTTCTTAATCATTTCCTTTGCTTTTTCTACTCCTTCCCATCCTTTGACTTTAACATGTTCGTACTTTTCTGTTTCCAGTTTTTTGTAATCAGCGAAGAAAATTTCAATTTCTTTTTTAATATGTTCTCTTAAATCCTTAATGTCTTCTACTTTTCCAAACCTAGGATCAACTTTTTTATCAGGAACAGCAATAATCTTATTATCACCTCCTTTTTCGTCTTCCATTAAAAGAACGCCAATCGGGCGTGCTTTTATAACGCAGCCAGAAAAAGTAGGAAAACTAGTTAAAAGAGCTACGTCTAGAGAGTCTCCGTCTCCAGAAGCAGTTTGAGGAATAAATCCATATTCAAAAGGAAAGAAAAAAGGAGAATAAAGAGTTCTGTCTAATTCAAAATATCCTTTTTCCTCATTATATTCATACTTGTTGTTTGCCCCTTTTGGAACATCAACAATTACATTTATAGTATCAGGGATGTTATCCCCAGAAGGAATATCTCTAAAAAGATTCATAATAATTTAATTATTTTTATTTTTTCTTTTTCTTTGTTTCTTTTTTATCTTCTTTCTTGTCTTCTTTCTTGTCTTCTTTCTTTTTATCTTCTGTCTTTTCTTCTTTTTTCTCTTTTTTGTCTTCTTCTTTATCCTCTTTTGACTCCTCTTCGCTTATCCCATCTGTTTTTTTATCGCTTTTCTTTTCTATTTCTTCCATTTCAACCTTAGTTCCACTTTCACTTCTTACATCAATCTTCCAACCAGTAAGCTTAGCAGCTAATCGAACGTTTTGACCATTCTTTCCAATCGCTAAAGAAAGCTGGTCTTCAGGAACAACAACTTCTGCCTTGTTTTTAGGAGCAATTTTCACTTCCGTTACGTTTGCTGGAGCAAGAGAGTTTGCAATAAAATCTTTTGGCTCTTCTGACCATTCAATCACATCTATTTTTTCTCCGCCAAGCTCGTTAATAACAGCCATTACTCTTGTTCCTCTTTGCCCTACAACTGAACCAATCGGATCTATGTTATCGTCAGTTGCGGTAACTGCTATCTTTGAACGAGAACCTGCTTCTCTTGCTATAGATTTAATAACAACTTCTCCAGAAGAAATCTCTGGCACCTCTAATTCAAAAAGCTTAGAAACAATCTTCGGATAAATTCTAGATAAAAATACCAAAGGACCTTTAGGTGTTTTTTCAACTTTTAGAATAAAAACCTTGAGTCTTTGAGAAACTCTGTAGAATTCTCCAGGAGTTTGTTCTTCGGGAGGTAAAATTCCTAAAGTTTTTCCGATATCCATATAGACTGTCTTTCCTTCAATTCTTTGAACTATTCCAGAAATAATATCACCCTCTTTTTCTTTGTACCCTTCAAAGGCATTTTCTCTTTCTGTTTCTTTTATTCTTTGAAGAATTACTTGTTTAGCAGTTTGGGCAGCAATTCTTCCATAGTCTTTGCGAGTTTTTAAAGGAATTTCAACTTCTTCCCCTGGTTTTATTTTTGATTCAAGTTTTTTGGCTTCTTCTATTTTAATATGTCTTTCTGGGTTAAATTTTACTTTCTTTTCTTCGTCATCATCTTCTTCCTCGTCTTCTTCTTTTCCTGACTCTTTTAACTCTTCTATTTCTTCGTCAGTAAGAAGCATGTCTTCGTCGACAACTAATTTAACCTGCCAAAAATTAACTTCACCAGATTTAGGGTCAAGTTTTGCTTTTATCTTCTGTCCTTTTTCTCCGTAATCTTTTTTGTAAGCTGCAGCAATTGCTTGTTCAATAATTTCAATAACTTTTTCTTTTTCAATTCCTTTTTCCTCGGCGATTTGAGCAATAGCTGAAGTAAATGTTTTTATATCCATATCTTTTATAGTTAAAAAAGGTCTCATTTTGTGAATGAGACGACCTTTATTAATACCTCAATGTAGCAGAACAAGGATTAATGTCAAGCAAAAATTCAATACACATGTGGACCTGGGCAGAATTGAACTGCCATCTACGCAATGCGAATGCGCTATTTTGCCAATTAAACTACAGGCCCTTTCGTTTACGCTTTCTTAATTCCTTTATAAAGAAGGAAATAATAAGCCATAAAGAATGGAGCAGTAGCTAAAGAAGCTATTTGACTTCCAAGTCTTCCTGCTATTGTTTCAGAAATTAAAGAAACAACAAGAGCAATTATTAACACCACAATCAATCTAAAAGCTATCTTTAGAGCTCTTCCTGAAACATAATGTTTACTGGTTTTTAATGCCTCCCATCCTCTTTTATCTTCAACAGCAGATATTAATGGAGCAAAACCAAACCAGACAAGAAAGAGAAGGCCAGGGATAATAAGAGCAATAAAACCAAAGAAAACAACAATTGCTACCATTAAAGATGTCCACCAATAAGGAACTATTTTGGAAAAAGCAATACTATAAATATGAGATAAGCTTAACTTTTTATCACGATCCTTTACTGCAAAAATCAAAGCGAGATAACCAACCGATTGAATAATAATTATGGGGATAACTATCGCAGCAAAAGCCAAAGAAAGAGACCCCCAAGGAAGACTTGTTAATTCAGCTTCTTCTGAAATATTAGATACAGAATCTGCCATTAAAAGAGCTCCAACAGCTGTAATCAGAAAAGTAACTATAGTAGGAATTAAAATAACCAAGATAAGCCTTAAAAAATTCTCTCTATATATATTCCAAGCTTGTTTAAGAAGAGTCACGGTGCTAGGAATTTTTTTATCTAATGAGAAGAACTCTTTTTCTTTAATATCTTCTTCTATTTGATTGTTGTTTTCTATTTTGTTTTCCATTTTAAAATTATTTAAATTAATATAACTTTTGGTCGGGGTGGTCGGAGTTGAACCGACGATCTCTACGTCCCGAACGTAGCGCCTTAGCCACTAGGCCACACCCCGGCTAACTTACCCAGTATTTCTTTTTGGTCATTTCGTCTCTTTTCATCTCTATCTCTTCTCTTTTTTTTCTAGCCTCTTTTGCTACTCTGGACAATTCTTCTTCTGAAAGTTTAGCTATTTTCTTAACTTCTTTTTCTAAAATTTCTCTTTTATTCTTTTTTGGATCGTCTAGGACAAAACCAAGAAGAATATCTAATACTTGTCCTACCTTAGGACCTGGCTTTATTCCAATTATTTTCATGATATCATCTCCGCTAAGCTCAAGCATCTTAGTAGAGATAGGATCTTGAGAAACTTTATCTATTACATACTTAAGATGTCTTAACTTATAAGGTTCTGCTTTAGGACAACCCGATCCGATTCGATCACATTTTCTTACTTGAATTAATTCTTCTAAATTCTCTGGACCCACTTGTCTTACTAATTTCCTAACAGAACTTTCTCCAACCTCGTCAGGATGATAATAAAACAGATGGTAGCGAACTAGTTTTCTTATTTTCTTAATGTCTTTCTTGGAAAATCTTAATCGAGTAAGTATCTTATGGGCCATCTTTCCTCCAATCATTTCATGATTATAAAAGGTAGCATCTTCTCCTTCTCCTTCTTTTGATCTTGGTTTCCCGATATCGTGTAGCAGAGCAGCAAACCTCACATATTTATTATATCCTTGTTCCGCGGCATACCTTAAAGAACGAAGAGAATGCTCATAAACATCGTAAACATGATGTTTGTTCTGAGAAATCTTATATCCTTCTAATAGCTCAGGAAGAATATATTTTAGGAGATCTAATTCTCGTAATAATTCTATTCCTTCTGCCGCCTTCTCAGCCGTAATAATCTTAACTAATTCATCTCTTATTCTTTCATTTGATATTTCTTTTAAAAGATCTGAATTATCTTTTATTGCTTTGAAAGTTTTCTTTTCAATATCAAAGCCCATGACAGTGGCAAACCTTACTGCTCTCATCATTCTCAAAGCATCTTCAGAAAACCTTTCTTCTGGTTTTCCTACTGCTTTAATCAATTTCTTTTTAAGATCTTTTTGTCCGTCAAAAGGATCAACTATTTCTTTAATCTTGCTTTTAGAAATTTCTGCTGCAATTGCGTTTACAGTAAAATCTCTTCTTGATAAATCTTCTTCTATAGTTTCTGCCCAATGAATTTTATCAGGATGACGTTTGTCACTATACTGTTCTTCTGTTCTGTAAGGAGTAATTTCTACCTCTTTTAAGCTTTCTTCTTTCGAATCAGTCAAAACGGTAACTGTGCCAAAGTTATTATTGATGTAGTGTTTTTTAAAAATACCTGCTATTTCTTCAGGCTTAGCATTGGTTGCTATGTCCCAATCTTTTGGCTTTTCCTTTCTTAAAATATCACGAACACAACCCCCTACGATATAGGACTGAAAACCATTTTTCTTTAGCTTTCCTACAATATTTTCTATCTCTTTTGGAATACTCATATTTCTCCTAACTCAATCTTAATCTATAACCTTGTTTTTTTCAATATTTCTGGTAGAATATTTTCCAGTAGCCCTCGTAGTGTAACGGATCAACATGTTTGTCTTCGGAACAAAAGATAGGGGTTCGAATCCTCTCGAGGGCACATATGAAAAAATTATTTTTATTTTTATTTTTTTTCATATTTCTGTTAGTCCCGCTAGTTAGTTCTGCTGGAACCTACCAGGTAACTAAA
>CAZSHN010000004.1:26644-43120 GCA_964607015.1 uncultured Candidatus Saccharibacteria bacterium | reverse complement strand
AACCTTCTTCTGTTTCCTGAACAATAACAACATCTATTTCTACTTCAGGCTCAGGCTCAGTGCTAGTCGGAATACTCTCTTCAGGCAAAGGCTTTGGTTCTGGTTTTTGAAAGGGACCTAAAACAAACTTAAACATTACCCAGCTAAAGAATATCACTCCTATTATTCCAACTAAAATTGCTAAAATCTTGAAATAATTCTTTTTGCTTGTTTCTTTGCTAACAAGACTAGGCTCTTTTTCTTTCACCGGCAAAAGATTAATTCCTGCTTCTTTGGGATTTTTCTCTAATCCTCTCAAAGCAAGACCAGCCACTGTATTGAAAAGAATTGATTTTCTGTTTAATTGCTTGATTACCGGAGAAACTCCAATGCTAACATTGAGATTAATCTTGGAAGCAATATAGCTAGACAACCCAGGGATTAAAGCTGATCCGCCAACCAAGAATGCTCCATCTAGTTTTCCTTCGTAATATTCAATAGACTTATTTATTCTTTCAATTACAGGTTCTAACTCCTTTTTCAAGATATTGCTTACTTTTTCTTTATCTCCATCAATGCCAAATTTTCTTTTCAACTTTTCAGCTTCTTCTTCTGAAACACCAAGATCGTCTGACAAAACAGTAGTAAGATAATCACCTCCCACTGAAACTACATTAGAATCTTTTAATATAATGTTCTTATCAAAAATACTAATATCAGTAACTCGAGCTCCGACATCTATAATCATCACTCCGTTTCTTGGCTTGGATTCTGCTAAAAGGGCACGAGCAAGAGCAACTGATTCAAGTTCAAAAGCAACCACCTCTATCTTAAGATCTTTTAAGATATCAAGATAATCATCAATAATCTCTTTCAAAGTACCGACATAAAGAATTAACTGCTGATTGTTCTTGGAATCAGAATAAACTCTTTGCCAGTCCCAGTAAGTTTTAGAAGCTTCTACGGGAATAGTTTTCTTTGCTTCGTTTTCCACAACCTCTTCCAGCTTATCTCCTTTTATCTCTAAAGGAATAGTAAAAAGACTGGTAAACATTTTTGATTCAGGGAGAGATAAAACCACCCTTCTTCCTTTAATTTTCCCTTTGGTAACAACTCTTTTAATCTTTTCCTTTAATTTCTCTTTATCAAGAATAAAGCCATCTCTGACAATTCCTTCTTCAATAACAAGACGACCAAAAGCTACTGGCTTTCTCCTAGAATTAAGCTGCAAAGCCTCTATTGAAAAATCACTTACATCTAAACCAAATATTTTATTACTCTTAAACATATTTAAATCAAAAATCTGTTACCTCTAACCATGAATTGATTTCCATTACAGGATTTACTAGATCAATATCTATTTTAATCTTTCTTGTCTTATTATCAAAACTTCCAATTGTTTTAATTGTTCTATTTTCATTTCCACTTCCTTCAAGAGGAAGAATCTCACAACTTCCGCCGGCAATATTAATTGTCTCATCTCCAGAATAATCTAAATCATCTTTCAAATTAATCAAAGCTTCTTCTGCGCAAAGATTAGCTAGATAATAGGCTTTGGAAGAGTGGGCTCTATCTAAAGCCATTCTTGACTCTGAAATTCCAAACAAATTAGCATTCACAGCAAGAAAAAGAGTAAGAGAAGAAACGAGAAGAATCGAGACTAAAGCAATATATCCATTTTTATTATCCTCTTTATTCATACCATTGACAATTAGTGTAATTAAAATAGCCGGAACGAGGTGCTGCTAGATTCCAGTACCAGGCGCTGGCGCTCCAGCTGCAGCCAAGCTGTCTAGAACAATCATCTTCGTTACCAAAATTAAAACAAGGAGTACAAGTTCCGTAACACCTAAAATCTCCTCCTGGCGTAGCAAGCAAATTGCATCCATCTTGCGAAACGCAAGTTCTTGGATCTACAATTTCTTCACAAGGAGTACAATTACCTCTACAATCTTCTGCACACGCCTCTCCCTGATTACAATCTATGCTTTGAGAAGTAGGATCTTCCATCTTGTAGCAATTCCCTGAACCATCGTCGCTGCAGGTTCCTGAAGGATTGACGATCATCTCTCCTGCCGGACTACATTGAGAATTACAAGGAGGGTCTGGTTCTAGATAATATCCTATCTCTGTTCCATAATCTGCGTACTGACAGTCAGTATCACAATCTCCTCCTATTCCCCAGCATCCCTGTGGTGGCGGAGGAGTTCCTCCTTCTGATAAAACAGCAACTGTTGATTCTAAGGTTGATTCTGCTTCGTATTCATTCCTCCCGCTAATATTATTATACTCAACAGTTAGATTAATTTTGTAGGTGTTAGCAATAGGACTAACTCTAAAATTAGTAACCTCTACCTGTTCAGTAGTTAAAGGGGTTTCGTTCTCATAAAGAATTCCTTCAGAAACAGTAAAAATACCAGGATCGTTTCCTTCTCTTAAGCTACGGGACACTCTTTCTATAGCAAACCGGGAATTTTGCTGCACCTCTCTAAAAGAATTTGACTTTGTATTTCCTTGAATAATATCCCAAGCAAAATTACTTGACAGGATAAGAACCAAGGAAACAATGGCAATATAGATTATCAATTCTATTAAAGTAAATCCTCCTTTATTCATACCATTGACAATTAGTGTAATTAAAGTAGCCAGAACGAGGAGTTGCTAGATTCCAGTACCAGGCGCTGGCGCTCCAGCTGCAGCCAAGCTGCAGAGAACAACTTTCTTCCTGAACAAATTCTTCACAATCAGTACAGGTTCCAAGACAGACAAAACCCCAAGGAGTATTAAACCCAGTACATCCTTCTTGTTGTAAACACTGTCTTTCATCTGTAATATTCCGACACGGAGTACACCTTCCTCCGCATTTCCCCTCACAAGAATCTCCCTGATTACAATCTATATTCTGAATAGTAGGATCTTCCATCTTGTAGCAATTCCCTGAACCATCATCGCTACAAGTTCCTGAAGGATTGACGATGAATCTCCCTGCTGGATTACACTCTCTGTTACAAGGAGGGTCTGGTTCTAGGTAATAATCAAGAGGTGTTCCATAATTTGTGTATTGACAACCATCATCACAATCTCCTCCTATTCCCCAGCATCCTTGATAAGCATCGTCATCTCTAATTGTTACTGTTGATTGATTAGGAGTTCCTAGAATAGCACCCTGGGGATCGTAAAGAATTAAATTGAAATATTCATCTGGTTCTTCTAAAGAGTTATCCACAATAGTCACGTCAAAAGTTTTAGACGCTTGACCGGGATCAAAAACCAGAATATCGTCAGCTGAAATATAATCTTCGGGATCAGTTGCGGTTCCTTCTTCTGTTCTATATCTGACACTAACTTGATTCTCTCCTAGTCCAGAAAGACTTACCGTTGCAGTCAACACTCCTTCATCTTCTAAAACAGAATAACTAGCCGAGCTAAAAGAAACTTCTATTCCTGAAACCTCCTTTTGCCAATTTGTAAGATAAGTAACAAGCTCTACATTCTGACTTCTATTGCTAATAAAGTCCCAGCTTACTTTGGAGGTAATTTTTTTAACATCTGGCCTTACTGTCTCTACTGTTATTACTCTATTAAAGAGAGAGGGGGTAATGCCAGCTCCTGAATCCTTAAAAACCCAGCTATCTCCGGAAACCTCCACTTCATAATTTCCATCTACTAAATCATCCCAATCGTTGTCCCTAATTGATCTTGCTGCTTCTATCCCTTCCTGGGCCAAATAATTTGCCTCTGTTATTTCCTGTCCCAATCTATTGCTAATATGAGAATTAAGGACAAGGAAAGTAATGGCAGAAGTTATCGCAATAAATATTCCTATAGAAATCAGCAATTCTATAAAAGATTGGCCTTTCTCATTCTTCATACCATTGACAGTTAGTGTAATTAAAATAGCCGGAACGAGGTGCTGCTAGATTCCAGTACCAGGCAACTACATCCCAGCGACAACCTAACTGATTCATACATTCTTCTTCGCTTTCTTCAAATTCTGAACAAGGAGTACAGGTTCCTCCACAAGCATCTCCTTCTGGAGTGCTAAATAATTGACAACCTTCCTGCTGTAAGCATTCTCTCTCGTCTTCAATTTCTTCACAAGGAACACACCTTCCTCCGCATTTCCCCTCACAAGAATCTCCCTGATTACACTCTGTGTTCTGAGTAGTAGGGTCTTCCATCTTGTAGCAATTCCCTGAACCATCATCGCTGCAGGTTCCTGAAGGATTAATAAAGAATCTTCCTGCTGGATTACACTCTCTGTTACAAGGAGGGTCTGGTTCTAGGTAATAATCAAGAGGTGTTCCAACGCTTGTATACTGACAGTCAGGATCACAATCTCCTCCTGTTCCCCAGCATCCTTGTGATGGCTGAGGTTCTGAATAAGAGATATAGGCTAGTCTTCCTAAGCTATTAATGCTTATCGTTGTTGTTGAAATTCCATTTGTAATATTAATATCACCGGTAGTAGAAGGTTCTCCTGTTAATTTAGCAAAAACCACTTCATTTATCCCACTAAAAGATATTCCTCCAGGAATATCAAATACTTCTTCGTTCTCTCCAGTTGCAGCAGATTCTCCTCGAAAGAGAACATATTCCTCTGATCCGAACTGAGCTCCAAAACTATAACCGGACTGAGACATTGCATCAATATGAGCTCTTCTTAAATTCTGAAGAACTTCTTGAGTAACACTATCTAATTGTTGATTTCTATAAAAATCAATTCCTAAGGGAACCGTTAGGATTAATAAGACAGCAATTATAGATATTACAATTAAAAACTCAATAAAAGTAAATCCTCTCATAATATAGATTATCTTCTTAAACCACTTAAACCATGAGTCATTTCATAGATTGGCATAATAATAGAAATAGCAATGAAGCCAATCATAAGACCCATTATTACCAACAAAGCTGGCTCAATGGTAGAAGAAATATTTTTAGTAGCTTCATCAATATTCCTTTCGTAGAAATCAGCTAAATAAGAGAGGGCTTCATCGATATTTCCTGTTTTTTCTCCAATACTTATCATTCTTGAAAAAACAGAAGGAAAAAACTTAGGCTTTTCTTTGAAATAACCTGCTATCTGCCCTCCTTGTTTTATTGTTGGAATTACTTTTTTAACTTCTTCTTGATAAACGACATTACTTAAACTTCTACTTGTAATTTCAAAAGCCTCTACTATCGGAACTCCGCTTTTAATAAGAATGGCAAGAGTACGAGAGAAATAAGCAAGATTAACCTCTCTCGACATCTTTCCGAAAATAGGAAACTTCAATATTATCCTGTGGAAAAACTTTTTAACTGGTTTAAAACGATAGATGAAAAAGAGAAAGAAGACGAGCCCAACAAGCAGAGAAAAAATATAAATTCCATAACTTTCTCCAGCAGAGATAAAGAAAAGCAATATTTTTGTTGGCAAGGGCAATTCAGTATTAAAACTTCGGAACAAAGGAAGAAGCTTAGGTAAAATAAATACAGCTAAAATTCCAACTAAACCAAAAGTGGAAACTAAAACAATGATAGGATAAATCATTGCTCCTTTAATCTTTGTCCTCAGATTATGCTTTTTCTCTAATTGATCAGCTAAATAACCGAGATTTTCTTCAAGGGTACCACTCGCCTCTCCTACTTCAATTAAACTAATAAAAAGCTCATCGAAAACCTTGGGATGAAGAGAAAGACTATTTGATAAAGACTGACCATTATCAAGCTGACTTAGAACACTATCTAATATCCTACTAAATTTCCTGGATTGAGTTTGATCTCTAATTTCCGACACTGCTTCTCTTAAAGGCAACCCTGCCTTGATCAACATTTTTAAGTGACGAACGAAAAGAAGCTTGTCTAAATGAGAAATTCTGGAAGGAAAAGGGATAAGAAATTTCTTTTGCTTGATTGGGTCAACAGAAATCAAAATCAAATCCCTTCCTAAGAGCTTCTCTTTAGCTTCGTTCAGGTTAATAGCAGTTACTTCTCCAATCTTGCTCTTACCCTCTCTTGTTTGAGCAATATAAGTAAATTTCATAATTAAGTTTTTGTAGCTCTAAGTACTTCCTCAATGGTAGTAACTCCTAAAACAGCTTTCTGGATTCCATCATCAAGCATTGTTGTCATCCCTCCTTCAATTGCTGCTTCTTCTATCTCTCCTGCATTAGCTTTTTCCATAACTAATTTTTGAATCCTATCTTTCATTTCAAGAACTTCAAAAATACCAACTCTTCCAGAAAAACCAGTGCCAACACAGGTTTTACAACCTTTACCGTGGAAAATCCTTACCTTATCCTTTCCTTTGAACACTTTTTTAATAACTGATTCAGGAAAATTCTTTTCTGTCGCTTGTTTTTTAGTTAATTCATAACTTTCCCGACAACGAGTACAAACTTTCCTTACCAATCTCTGAGCAATTATCACATTAACAGAAGAAGCAACTAAGAATGGTTCTATCCCCATGTCTATTAATCTTGGAAGATTAGTAGCAGCAGTATTAGCATGCATTGTAGAAAGCACTAGATGGCCAGTCATAGCAGCGTTAATAGCAATATTAGCGGTTTCTGGATCTCTAATCTCACCCACCATGATAATATCTGGATCTTGCCTTACAATAGAACGAAGACCGTTTATAAAGCTAATGTTCTTTTTCGGATTAACCTGAATTTGATTAACTCCTCGGATATCATATTCTACTGGATCTTCGATAGTAGAAATGTTTACTTCTGGTTTGTTTAATATTTTTAAAACACTATAAAGAGTTGTAGTTTTACCAGAACCAGTAGGACCGGTTGCTAAAATCATTCCATATGGTTTTTTAGCAGCATTCTCAACTTTATTTAAATTCTCTCCAACAAGACCTAAATTATCTAAATTGAATTTTCTTACTCTTTCTGATAATAACCTCATAACAACTTTTTCTCCTTCGGTGATGGGAACTACTGAAACACGAACGTCAAATTTCTCCTGACCAAATTTAACAGAAAACTTTCCATCTTGAGCAGCAAGCTTTTCATCTGTTCTTAATTTAGAAAGAACCTTAATTCGGGCAATCACTAAATTGTGAACATTCCTTGGCAAATTAACTACATTGTGCAATATACCGTCTATTCTGAACCTTATCCTCGTTTTGTCTTCTAAAGGTTCAATATGAATATCAGAAGCTCTGTTTTCATAAGCATAATTAATTAAGGTATCAACAATCTTAATAACAGGAACATCTTTTGCTTTTGCTTCTTTTTTCTGAGCTTCTTCTACCTGACTTTGAATAATATCATCAAACTCTTCTTTAATTTCTTTTTTATAAAACTTAAGGGCATCTCTTATCGAAGCAGGAGTTGTATAATAAACCTCTACCTCGTCTCCTGTTTTCTTTTCCAACCAATTAATCATTTCATGATTACTAGGATCAGCCATTGCTACTTTCAAAACAGCTTTCTTTTCTTTTCCTTTTTTAGCTGCTCTGTCAAAAACAATAACCCGTTGCACTTTGGCAACAAGCTCAGGAATAATCTTGAGTACCTCTTCGTCAATTCCTTCTTTTCTTAAATCAATGAAAGGAAAATCAAGTTCCTCAGCAATGATTTTCCCTAAGTCTATATCAGAAATTAAGTTTTCATCTATTAAAACTTCTTCTATTGGTTTTCCACTTTCCTTTGCTTTCTTTTCAGCATTCTCAAAATCTTTTTTACTAATAAAGCCCGGGCCAGTTAAGAGTTCTTTTAATTTTTTTGAGCTAATTTTCATTTCTAAATTATAAAAATAAAGAAAAAACATTTTTCCCTTTCTATTAATATAATTATACTAAAAAACTCCCATCAAAACAAAGATGAGAGTTTTCTTTATGCCAATCTTTATCTTAAATTAAGTTTTCCACAGGCCATGAATATTACAATACTCTCTTGCTTTCATTTCTTCTCCATTTACTGCAAATTCTGCTTCTGGTTGATCGCCTGGTTTCAGAAACTTCCTACATGCTTTTCCATCAACAATTAACTCTATCCACTCGATATAATGTTCTTCTTCCATTGGATGAGGATTAGATCCAACTTTTACCTTAACTCCTTTTTCTGTTTTCTCGATAACAGGAACATGTTTTTCGTAACCAGTGTCTTCTGTTTTTGCTTCTTTCAATTCCATTGGCTGACCACAACAGACTAATTCTCCTTGGCCAGTATGAAGAACTTCTACAATGTTTCCGCAAACATTGCATTTATAGATTTGTTTCTTTTCAGTCATCTTAAAATATTATTAAATTAATATTTCTCACAATTAAGTTCAAAATAATTACTTGGATGACTACAAGAAGGACATTCTTCCGGAGGTCTTTCTCCTTCATGGACATAGCCGCATTTTCTGCATACCCAGTAAACCTTCTCTTCTTTTTTAAAAACAGTGTCACCTTCTACTTCTGCCAGTAACTTCTTATACCTTCTTTCATGATGCTCTTCTGCCTTAGCAATAGCCCTTAATCTCTTTCCAATCTCTGGAAAACCTTCTTTTTCTGCTGTATCAGCAAATTCAGGATACATCTCTGTATTTTCATAATGCTCTCCATCAATCGCTGCTTTGAGGTTTTCAATAGTATTGCCAAGAGTGGTAGGAGCAGAAGCTTCTACTTCAATTTCCTCTAAATCTTCCTCACTCTTTTTCTTCAAATCATTGATTAAGCGGAACAGCCACTTAGCATGTTCTCTTTCATTTTCTGCGGTTAATAGAAATAATTCTGATATTTGCTCAAAGCCTTCTTTTTTAGCAACTTTAGCATAGAAACTGTACCTGTTTCTTGCCTGGCTTTCGCCAATAAAAGCTTTTGTTAAATTTTTGATTGTTTCTTCCATAATTTTTATTCTTTTATATTTTTTTATGACACAACCACCAGTCAAGACATTTAATTTCTCCTTTTTTGTCTTGCTCTATTCTTTCTTCGGCAGTCTTTTCGTCTGAAGCAGGAGGAACTATTACGTGATCTCCCACTATTTCATTTTCAGGCCAGTTTGCCGGGACAGCAACTTTATTCTCGTCCGAAATCTGAAGAGCCTTCACAGTTCTTAAAATCTCATCCATATTCCTTCCTACTTCTTGAGGATAATAAAGGATTGTCCTAAATTTTCCCTCTGGATCAACAATAAAGACTGCTCTTACTGTATTAGATCCTTTAAAAGGACTGATCATTCCTAATTTCTTTGCTAATTCTCCCATTGCATCAGCAATAATAGGAAATTCTATCTTAATATCGATATTATCTTTAATCCATTCAGTCCATTTTATATGACTATGAACTTGATCAATGCTGAGCCCGATAAGCTCTGTATTTATTTCTCTAAATTTATCATATCTTTTCTGGAAAGCCACGAATTCTGTAGTACAAACCGGAGTAAAATCACCGGGATGACTAAACAAAACAAACCATTTGCCTTGATAATTGTTCGGCAAGTTAATTTTTCCGTGAGTAGTGCTTACTGTTACCTGTGGGAAATTATCACCAATTAAAGGCATGTAATTTTTTTCTTCCATAATTTTATTCTTTTGTTAATTCTTCTACTTCTTCTTTTCCTCCTTCCATTTCTTCTCCTAATTCTTTGTCTTTTTGAAGAAGGAGGGTTTGGAACTCACCAACATGCTCTTTTTCTTCTTTGGCAACATCAAGAAGAACCCTTTTAATGTTTTCATCTTGAGCAAGAGCAGCCATCTGCTCATAAAGATTAATAGCATCATATTCTGCTATTATCCCTGCTCTTAAGATTTCTTTGTCTATGTCTTCTTTATTGATTTTTTCAAGATCTATTGGGATTTTTGATAACATATGATTTTTAGTTAGATAAGTTTTTAATTTTTTTAATTATTTCTAATTTTTGGTCTTCTTCTAATTTTCCTTCAAGCTGTGGATAAAAATACTCTTCTTCTGTTTTTCTATGCTGAATTAATAATTTTTCAAAATCAGAAATATCAATATTGTCAGTAGTTGCTAATTTGTTCTCTAAATCATTTAACATTTCAAGTAAAATATTATGCTCATTAATAAGATCAGGAACAACTTCGTAGTATTTTTCGTCTTCGGTAGGGCTTACAAATCTAAATATTGCTTCTTCTTCAACGTGTAAATGATTTTTTAACTCTTCTTTGAATTTTTCAAAATCGTTATCAACGCTTTCAAAATCTTTTTCAAGTCCTAGTTTAAACTTCTTCAAGAAATCTTCTAACCTGCTATGACTATCAAACATTAGACCAATTATTGTTTCTTTATTTGTCATAGTTTTTTATTTAAGCTTCTTTAAAGTCTTTTCTTTCCTTAAACTCTCTTTTCTTTCCCTCGTTCCATTGCTGAACAGGTCGAAGATAGCCAACTATCCTTGAATAGACTTCACATTTTCTAAAATTAGCTAAAGAAGGATTTTTTTGATAGCAATCATTGCATTTAAAAACCATTAACTTCTTACCATTGTCATTATAGCTAAGAAGTACTCCGTTCTGTACTTCATTGTTTTTAATTTCAATTTTCTTTTTGCAGTCATAGCAAAAAGCTTCATTTTTTTGAACATTTTTTGCAGATCCCATAAAAATATATTTGATAGTTTTTTACTTTTCCTATTTTAACCTTTTTATCGACCTCTTTTAATTTCTCTTTAATATCGAATATTTTGCCACATTTTTCACAGAAAAAATGAGCATGAGGAGAAATATTCCCGTCGTAATGGGCAGCACCACAAGAATTACAGTTAATCTCGTGAATCTTCCCAGAACACTTTAATTTTTTTAAATTTCGGTAAACAGTACCAAGACTTATCTGGGGTAATTTCTCTTTAACTGCTAGATAAACTTCTTCTGTCGAGGGATGAGTATCTACACTCTTAAGATAATCAAGAATTATCTTCCTCTGAGAGGTTAGTCTTTCTTTTTTATTATTAGTAATCATTCCTATTTAAATTTTATTACTAATAAATATTAAGTCAACACTCTCCTCTTGTGGATAAGTTTCTTTTAAAAGAAAAAGAGACTAGGTAAAACCTAGTCTCTTCCTCTTCAGAGCAATCAAATCTTACATTTGAGGTTGCCCTTCTTTCTTAGAAAATTTTTCTTTCAAGAAAGGAATTAACAGAATGATAATAGGAATCAATAATAGAATACATTCGAATATAGCAGCTAAAATTGCTAATATTATCATTCCTGCAATTATGTCCTTGTACTTATCTTTCCCGCCTTTCTTTTCTCCTCTCATTCTTGAGAAGACATATAGAGCAGCAAGGATTGAAAGAAGAATAGCAGCTATCAAACAAGGATTCTCTACTTTGAAGAATTCTCCAATAGCAGCTAAAAGACTTGATGTTGCTACTTCTTCTTCGCCTTCTTCTTCAGCTCTAGATTGACCTTCCCCGTTTTCTACTAATTCTTCTGGTTCTTCCTCTTCTCCTTCTGGTTCTTCGTCTGTACCTGTTCCACCGCCTGGCTCTCCAGGTTCACTTGGTTCTACAGGTTCGCTTGGTTCTTCTGTTTCACCGCCTGGCTCTCCAGGTTCTTCTGGCTCTTCTTCAGGTTCCTCTTCTTCTCCAGGACCTTCTGGTTCTTCGTCTTCAACTGTAAATACAATTTCTGTTTCTTCTCCTACTTTTTCAGGAGAAGCTGCTGAAACAGGTCTCCAGTAATAAGTCGTTCCTGGTTCCAATCCGTTAATTGCAACGGTGTGGTAAGTAACTTTTGCTGGATCTAAAGGAGTAGAAAAAGCATATCCGTAGTTAGGTGGATCTCCTAGCTCAGAATGAGATACTGTATCGTAGATTACTCTACTAGTAGATTTCAAGTTGGTTTGCCAGGTAACAATAGCTGACCTCTCTTCAACTCCCTCATTACCTTCATTGTAGATGTCTAACCAAGTTGGTCCGACACCTCCTCCGCCACCAGAGGATCCGCCACCGTTTTCTTCTTCATCTTCTACGCAAGCAGCGTGATCATAACAGCTTTCTTCTTCACAATCAATATTGCCGTTACAATTATCATCTACTCCATTGTCACAAATCTCATCTTCTCCTGGATTTATATCCGCATCCTCGTCGTCGCAATCTCCAGGACCGTTAGGACAGACCTCAGATCCTTCTGCATAACCCATGCTCATATCACAATATCCGTCTTCGTCGTCATCACAACCTTCGTCTATTTCTCCGTCACAATTATTGTCTATTCCGTCACAGATTTCTGTTGCTCCTGGATTAACATCCGCATCCTCGTCGTCACAATCTCCAGGACCGTTAGGACAGACTTCTAAAAACTCTCCATCATATTCCATAGAAGAATCACAATAATCATCTCCGTCATCGTCACAGCCTTCATCTATTTCTCCATCAAGGTCATTATCTATTCCGTCACAAATCTCCTCTTCGCCAGAATCTCCACAAGTATAGTAGATATAGTAAGCATCGCTAGCAACGTCTACTGTACTTATAAATTCTGATTCAGTAGAACTATTAAGATAAGCCTCGTCATTTCCAGGATTGCCAAACTCATAACCATCTTTATCCCATTTCTCATAAGGATCACTTGGAGCGTTTTCGATCTTGGTAAATTCGCCTCCTTCGATAGTTGCTAGACCATGAACAGCCTCTCTGTCATCCTTATAACCATCTTCATCCTCGTCAACCCCTGGAGTCCATCCACCAAAGAGGAAAATCTTTACTCTTTTTTCTCCTTCAATTTTTTCTCTTTTGACAGCTAAACCCTCTACGTCTTCATTAAGACCTGAGTCTGGTTCTTCTTCTAAAGAAATCCATTGGTTTAAGTTATAAGGAATATCGTCCAAGCCAACAAAGATCTTTTCGTCTAAATCTCCTTTACCCCAATTCTGATAGCCTTGAGGATACTCTTCTGTTCCAACAAAATTAATTTTTAATTTACAGGTTGGTTCTTGGCATTCATCGTCATCATAATCAACATTTCCATCACAGTCATTATCTATTCCGTCATGGCAAATCTCATCTGCTCCAGGATTTATTGAAGGATCGTCATCGTCACAATCTACTGGCGTTCCACACCCTTCTTCTGCAAAATAATCATCTCCATCAGCATCGGTACAATCATGATAGTTGCCAAAAACTTTTTCAATAGTTGTATTTGCTGGAATAGTAACCAAATAGTCTAAAGGAGTAATATTTATCCAACCAGGTTTTAGCTCTTCTCCTAGCCAATACTCTCCAGGTTCTAATCCTTCAAGATCAGAAGGCGCAAAGCAGTAATGACCTTCGGAATCAGTACTAGTTTCAGCAACAATATTCCAGTCAGAAGCACAGTGGATAGCTTTTACACCGTCAACATCATAACCATCAACTATCCCACTAAAAGCATCGTCTTCAGGGTTAGTAGCGTCAACTAACTTAACATATTTAGCCCAGGCTAAAGAACCTAGGTCAAATTCACTGTCAAGACATCCAGTTCCTAATTCTTCCCAATTATTTCCGTCTTGAGAAGCATGAACCGTTACTTTTTCTGGATAAGTTTCACAAGTTTGGTTGCCGTAAGAAGTTTCAACAACTTCTATATCGTTACCATCTTCGTTTAGAATTATATTATCAAATTCTAAGATGAGCGATCCTCCAAATCCTAAACTTACAAAGTTTAAAGTATCATCATATTGAGCTTCGTTTAAAGCATTGTTAGGATCTGTTCTTGAAGAATCTATTTCAGAACCATCGCTCTCAGTCCCTTCGTTATATTCAACAACAGAATCTGCCCATTCTTCGCCAGACTCACAAGCAATAGGTTTCTTGAGTTGAATTGTCCAATCTTCAAGACCTGATTCTCCTTCATTCATGTCTCTATCTTTATTTAAGTCGTTGAACTTAATTCCTGAAATAGCACATTCGGGCTGAGGAGGTTCTCCACAATAGCCAACTTTTGCCCAGTTAAAGGCTAATTGACCGTATGTTTCACAATCGCTCCAAGAATCATCAATATTTACAATTTTAACTTCTAATTGACCAGAAGTTCCTTCTGGCAATGAGAAGTGAGTAGTAATCCATTTTTCTGCACTATCTTGAGAGTCTAAGTATCTTCCAATCTTTTCTCCGTTTACGTATACATCAAAACTATCAAGATTACTTAAACCGTCTAAGTGTCTTAAGACTAAGCTAGAAGCTCCAGCTCCTGCATCTAAAACGAAGGTTGCTTCACCAGTCTCTTGGGAACACTCACCTTCTGCTCCACCGTCTCTTACAATGGCAATATCGTCTCCGCCGTCTCTGTCACCGTAATTACCGACTCCTGGATCACCCCACCAGTCTTCAGCTTCGTGATCATCTTCACTTTCTATGTCACCAAGATTTACCATGTCCACCGTATTCCAATCACTTGAAGAGGCTGTACAGGTAGGAGCGTTAAATGCAGCACAATAATAATCATTGCCTGCTTCTGGATTATCAACTCGGTCATAATTGTCATATTTATAAGCGTCTGTATGACATAACATTTCAGCGCTGTAGTCGCCAATTTCAGTATGATTATTATCCATACTGAAAGGAATAAATTCTGACTTTAATGCTTCTCTTACCCAAATAACAGAAGTTTCTCCGCTAATTTCGGCAATTGACATTAATTCTTCATTGTAAGAAGAGAATTTATTCCATCCATCTGATACAGGAGCAGGTCCGATAAAGTCTCTGACTTGTTCTATTGCTCCTTCAAGCCCCCATTGAAAATCCCATTTTTCTAAATGGCAAGCTCCATTTGAATCAGCAACGTAATCTCTTGCTGTACTTTCTGTAATCTGAGAAGGATTATTAGAATCTGTACCCCAATTAGGTAAGTCAGACTCTTCTTCACAAACTACCTTACTACCATAAATAGAAATTGGGGAATCTATTCTCTTATTACCGAAACTAACATCGCTAGCATTTTGATCTTCTATTGTTATCTCGTGACAAGGAACTTCTCCTTGTGGATAAGTTCTTTCCCATCCTTCTTGTTCTATTTCGCAAACTTCATAAGTGCCAGGTTCTAAATTCCTAAATTCATATTTTCCTTTTTCTTGAGTGGTGGTACTAGTTTCTTGAGTGGTGGTACTAGTAATAAATTCACTTCCTTTGCTAAGAGTGATTTCCCATCCTGGTAATCCGTAAGTCCAATCTTCATCTCCTTCTCTATTTCCATTTATATCATTCCACTTTCTACCAGAAATAGAATAAGTAGGAATTTCTTCAGGAGCATTAAATGCTACACAGTAATATTCGTTTGGTGATGCTACGTCGTCAACTACGCCAATATCAACCTGATCATAGTTGTCGTATTTGTAAGCATCTGTGTGACACAACATTTCAGCACTGTAATCTCCTTGAGAGTTAGCACTGTCTGTAAAAGGAATATATCCTTCTTGAAGTACTTCTCTTGCCCAGAGGACTGAATTTCCTTTTAAATCTTCAATGTGAGCATGAGCGGGATTGTCTCCAGAACCAGTAGGACCGAAAGTAAACCAACCCTCTGAAGAACTAGCTGGTCCATAAAAATCTCCTGGTTTCTTTACTGCTTTTTGAGTTCCGCTTGCTCCGTTATAACCCCATTGAAAACTCCAACCTGATTCAAACCAACAAACATCTCTTTCGTATTCTGTATTTATATCATCAATATATTGTTTGATAACATCGGTTGTAATCTTTTCTGGGTTGCTTGAACTCTTAGCCCAATCAGGTAAAAATTCTTCTGATTCACAGTTTACCTTATAAGCATAGATATCAGCAGTAAAAGAAGGAGCCTCTTTGTACTGATTAAGTACAACTATTGTTCTTTCTTTTCTTTGTTCGCTCAGTACAACATGACCATCTGAATTCATATTCCTTGATTCATCAGTCAAATCTCCGTTATAGCTAAAGAAATCAGAAATATTGTTCACTTGAACATTATATTGATCATTGTAAAGAGGTTCTTCCCATTTTTCTTCTTTTTCTTTTGGAGTAATCTTTTCTTCTTCGTAATAGTAATCTCCTAATTTGAGATCGTCATAAGTAACACACTCAGCATCAAGAGAACCGCTTCCGATTACAGTATTAGGAGAAAAATTCTGCGCTTGAAAATTTTTCTGATTAGGTATTCCTGATTCTCCAGTTATATGAATATGAAAATTAGCTGGAGAATAATCAGAAGCATCTGTCACCACATTTCCTTCTGGGTCTAATATGATCTTACAAATAGTAATACTTCCAGGCTTTTCTTCTGGTGGTTGAGGACAACCAACACACATACTAGTTGGACTAGCGTTTGGAGGATTAGGTCTTTCACCACCACTTACTCTCATAGGACTAAGGTTAAACAAAAAAACGCTGACAAACAAAACAGCGAATGCAAAAACCAATGCCCTTTTGGAAAAGTCTGATTTTCTAGTTAAATTTAATATTTTACTCATAATTTTTTATTGTTGAGCTTTTTGTGATGTCCTATTAAAACTAGGCACCACTAAAGCTAGTTAGTACTTAACTTAATTAATTAAATAATTAATAATTGAACTGACCTATCTTTGTCCTACTCTTACTA
>CAZSHN010000004.1:0-26544 GCA_964607015.1 uncultured Candidatus Saccharibacteria bacterium | reverse complement strand
TAATTAATTAAATAATTAATAATTGAACTGACCTATCTTTGTCCTACTCTTACTATCCATGTCCTAGCACCTTATTTTGTGTCCTAGAACTAAGGTAGGCAAAAATATAAACTAAATTTAGTTTAGATTTCTAAGAATCAAAATTAAAAGAACTATAAACGATCGATAAAGAGCACCTCCATAATTGAAAAAGAAAATAAAAATAATTTACTCTTCTTCAAAGTATTAAAATCTTATCACAATAAAACCTAATTTGTCAAGGGCTAAAATAAAAAAGGAGATTGTTTTTCTCCTTATTAATTATAGTATCTTTCAAAAGGTCTTACACCAGGCCCAACAGAATAAAGTTCTACCTCAACACCGGGATAAACCTCCTCATAAAAGAACTTTTTCACCTCTTCTTCAAAACCTTTATCTTCTTTACCAAAATAATAAAGCTTGGCTTTCATTTCTGGAAAAAACAAACTAAAAAGTTTTATTGCGGGAAATTCTTCAATCAACTTTTTAACTTTCTCTAGCTCTTTTTCGTTTTCTGGTCTTAACCCATTCAATTTTAAAAACCTCCTATGCCAACATCTTACTAATATTTCAAAAAAAATCAAAAATTAATCTTCCAAATAAAGAAATTAAGTACAGCAGCAACACTCACCCAGGAAAGATAAGGAAGCAACAGGACACCAGCCAACTTATAAACTTTATAGAACTTATAAGTTATCCACAGGATAAACAACCAAAGTATTATTATTTCAAAAAAAGCAAGAAGGGGAGACTTCAATCCAAAAAATAGAATAGACCAAAGAGCGTTAAGTCCTAAATGAATACAAAAGATAAAAAGCAATCTCCTTACCTTCTTCCTGTCAATCCCCTTTTCCCAAACAAGATAAAAAGCAATCCCCATTAAAGTAAATAAAGATATCCACACAGGAGCAAAAACCCAGTTTGGCGGAGCAAAAGAAGGTTTTTCAAGAGTAGCATACCAACTAGAAATAGCAGGAGCTGTAAAAAAAGAACCAACTATTCCAGCTGATTGGCAAATTAAAACAGAAAGTATTAATTTGAAAATTTTCTTTAGTTTCATGTTTTTAATTATTAATTTTTTCAAATACTTCTTTTCTATTAGAAAAGAATCTTACTAAAACAGGACTAATAACAGTAGTAACAATACTCAAGAATATCATTGCTACGACTATTTTCTGATCAAAAAGACCAAGTTTGTTGGCAGTAAAAACAACAGCCAAGGTTGTGGAAAGCTGAGGAATAGTAGAAGCACCAAGGATCAAAGAGTCGTTTTGATTAAATCCATTTAACCTTCCTCCCAACCATCCACTAATAAACTTCGAAAGAACAGACCCTAATACAATCAAAGCAACGAATAACATTACCCCCGTTGTTTCCAGAAAAACAGAAATATCTGTTTTCGCTCCAACGATTATAAAGAAGGTTGGAATAAACAAACCATAACTCAAAATATGAAGCTTTTTCCTCATCTTTTCTGTATTAACTGAGTCAGATAAAATAAAACCAGCAAAAAATCCAGCAATTATTGGATGAAGACCAAGAATCTCAAAAATAACCACTACTCCTATTAATATAAAAAGGATTGATCTAAGTTCCTCCTGAAAAAGATCGTCTTTATCTCTGAGATATAAAGAAAAAAAGAAACGAATTTTAGGAACAAGCCACCTAATAACGAATAAAGAGAAAATAAGCAAAAGATAAAATAAAGGAAGAGGAACTCCGCTAACAGGGCTAGTTAATCTTAAAAACAAAGAAAGAAGAATCAAACTAGCAGCATCTTCTATCACAGTAGTAGCAACAATTGACTTTCCTAAGCGAGTCTCAAGTATCTTATTAACCTTTAACGAAGGAATAACAATAGCGATAGAAGAAGAAACAAAAACAATTCCTAAAAGAATAGAGGTTGAAAAACCATAACCAAAGTATGATCCAATTAAAAAACCAATCAAGAAAGGAACAATAGAATTAAATAAAGATAATTCAAATATTCCTTTCTTAAACTTCTTAAAACTGGAAAATTCAGTCTCAAGCCCAGCCATAAACATTAAAAAGACCAATCCTATCTGAGCAATAAAATCAACTGTTTCGTTTACATGAAGCACGCCTAAAGCATGAGGACCAATAATTATCCCTCCAATAATCAATGTAACCACCCAGGGCAAATGAAAACGCTTAAATGCTTCTGAAAAAAATACCCCAGCAAATATTACTATAAAAAAAGTAAGAAACTCTTGCATACTTGAGTTATAGTATCATTTTCAAATCTAAAAAAATACCGACAATCAAAGCTAGCACAGAAAGAATAAAGATGAGACCTGAATTCCATCTAGATTTAGAAGTTAAGCTGGTTTCAACCAAATATTTAAGAGCCAAGCTCTTTTGAGGATCAATATCTTTAGCTTTATCCACAGCTTCAACTAAATTATAATCTTCAACTAATCGCGCCCTTTTTGCAGCAACATTATAGCGATGAGCAAAGTAAAAGATAAAGCCAATGGTACCAATATACCAAGAAACCTTTACCAAGAATGAACTATAAAGATTTAAAACAATAATTATCCGATAGGCTACAGTAGCTATCATTCCTGCCCAAAAGAAAAACAAGCGAACAGGCTTGGGATTTGGTTCTATAACCTTAAGAGATTTTTTATCCTCCATGTTATTTATACTTTAGCAAAAAAATAGATATTAGAGAAATAAGAACAATCCCCATCTTTTGACTTTTAACCAAATATATGGTATAGTTTCAATGGTGATAATAAATGAAAGAGAAAAGGAAGAAATTGGTTTTAGTGCTAGTTTTGGCTGTTGTATCAATTGTTGCCATGAGCGTAGTACTTTCACAAAATTTTGGAGAGGAAAAAGTATCATCCCCTATCATTGTTTCAGTTAATGATTTAGCAAGAAAAATAACTGATTATGAAGGAAAAGTAGTAAGAACAGAAGGTTATCCAGAATATCAAGCAGAACAATATTTCCGTGTTAATAATTACAATATTAATTCTGCTTCAGGAAAACAAGAAACTTCCCTCTCTAAAATACTAGCGATAGAATATAGGCTTTACCAAGAAAGAGGTCATCAAGGAGCAGCCATCCGAATGCTGCAAACAAAAGGAGATACTCATTCTTCAATCATGCCTATAAAATCTATCCCCAGGCCAGACTATAGAGAATCGCTAACAATACAAGGAAAAGTAGTAAAGACTGAGAACGATGGATATTTCTTAAAAATAGACAAAGTTCTAAACTTTGAAAATTTCGAAGAAATAAAACCAACCGACGAAGATATTGTTAGTTCAGGAGAAGAATTAAACGGAACTAAATCCACAATAACGATCCTATCAATGGGAATGGATAATATAAGAATCGATGACAAATTTGATAACAAATTTGGAAAATACAGAAACGATACATTGTCATTTATCCCCCAGGAAGGATACAAAAAATATCCATTAAAATCATTTGCTGTTCTTATCAAGTCTCCAGGAGAAGGTTTCAACTTCTACTGCAGAGCAAGTCAAACAAACGTAAGGATAACAATTAAAGAATTTGATGGATTCGGATTTATCACAAACACAAGAAGTCCTCCTGCAGATCAGTCTTTCTCTAGAGCGCTAATAAGAGGAAAAGGATACGTCCTTGTCGAATAATATATATCTTCCCGCTTTTTTAAAAATGCGGGACTTTTTTTATTAAAATAAAAAAGAGGTCTTTTTTGACCTCGTTTTATAATAAGTCTTTTGCTCCGGGAAAGTTTTGTGCGATTCTTGTTAATTCGCTAAGAATCTTAGCTGCTACTTTTTCTGCTTCTTCCTCTTCTTGTAATAAAAACTGATAACCTTTTGCTGTAATGATAACTTTCTCTCCCTCGAAACGAATGAGACCTGCCTTATTCAACTCCTCTATAGTTTTTTCTATTCTTTCTCTTGTATCCTGGTCAAGGAACAAACAAAACACTTCTATCATCGACATACTTCTTTCTACTGATAGATTTTCCTCTAGAGAACCTGACTCTTCCAGCTTGAATAAAATATGTTCTCCGACATCAGGATATTTAATTTTTAAGTTACTCATTTACAACCCCCTTCTATCTTTTGTATTAAAAATGGGAAATTTGTCAATTAAAAATTTACAAAAAAGTAGCCTTTTCTGTGGAAATGGAAGAGTTTTAAACCAAAGCAAAAACCCCTCTATCAGGGGTTTTTGACTGTGAAGCTTTTAACTTCTTTCTTTTCGAGGACGAGCTTTATTAACAGTAAGACCTCTTCCTTCGAAGTCTTTTCCGTTAAGCATCTCAATAGCTTTTTCAGCTTCTTCTTCAGATGACATTTCTACGAAACCAAAACCTTTTGATCTTCCAGAATTTCTGTCTGTGATAATACTGGCAGACTCAACGGTTCCTGCTTGTGAAAATAGTTCTTTCAAAGCTTCCTCGTTGGTATCATATGATAGATTACCAACAAATAATTTGTTTTCCATTTTCTGAACTAATTTTTAATTTTAAGGTAAGCCGACCTAAATGAACTTTGTCCTTTCTTTTGGCCTACCTATCTCAGAAGGAAAAAGACAAGGAAAGCTTGCTTACACTAGAAACAAGTGTATATGATTATAACTATAATGTCAATAGCTAAAAAAAGAAAAGCCATTTTAAAAAATGGCTATGATTAAATCAGAGAACGAATACCAACTATTGGACCAGTAACAAAGTCTCCAGAATGATCGTTTTGCAATAAAAGATAAACCCATTCTCCATGACTACTATTGTTAAAGGAAATTTTTTCTCCTCTCCTTTTATCTCCTTTAGCAACAGGGACTGGACCTTTTATTGTTCCAAGAACTTCAATTTCAAAAACAATAGTTTTCTTCAACGAATTAAATATAGATCTTAATCTATACCTTGATCCTTCGTCTTCTATGTCCATCATTTCTACTCTTTGTTCTGATTCTTTTTCATCTTTTTCTAGACTATTCATCTCTTTGTCACCGATAAAACAATAACATAATTAATTTTATTGTCAATAAAAATAAAAGAGTGGTAAACCCACTCTATTTTAATCAAGATCAAAACGCAGCCAGCAGAGCAATATTGCTCCAATTCTTCTTTCTCCTTCGACAAAGATTTCTCCAAGCATTAATATCGCAAATGGAGATACAAAGAAAACCAAAGGACTCCACCATCCCTGAGCTGTTCCGATAAGAAGAAGTGAAAATGCTATGCATACCAGAGGTTGAAAAACCGATTCTCTTTTTTCTTGCTCTCTTTAAGGCTTTCTATAAAATTCTTTAACGAATTCATCTTCGATCACTTTTGAAAGTACTGTGTTTTTATTCTAAGAAAAAACCGCCTTTTCTGCAAGGCGGTTTTAATCTATCTATTCCAAAAGATTAAATCACTCAAAATACACAGGAATTTCATAAGCATCATCATTCTCTGGTAAACCAGAAGGATTTGCTTTCTGAAGAATAAGATTACCTCTTCTCATGAAATCTGGGTCTCCTTCTTGATAAGGATCCTCAAATTCAAGGGTTGCTTCAAACGGAACAAAATCTTCAGTCATCCAATCATCTTGTGCCTGAGCAACTGCTTCAGCAATAATTTCACCATCCCAATTAGTTAAGACAACTGGAAAATTTGCTTCGAAATACCAAGTACCCCTAGCTTCTCCTGTAATAGTAAGAGGTGAAGAAATATCATCTTGTAAATTTTCCATATCTAATCTTATCTTTTCTTCAGCTGTTTCTGCGGGAAAAAGTTTAATTGAGCGAATAATTGCTTTCTGCTTTTCCCAAATGTCTTTATCCACAGATCCTTTTCGCACTATCATGTCGTCGCTAGCGAAAGGATCGCATTGATCCATAGAGATTTCCTTGCCATTTCTTAAACAATTTTCTTCAAGATTATCAATTTTTAGACGGGCCCAAGCAAATCCTGAATCTTTCCATACTGCAGGAGAATTCTTGAACTGAAGATAAGCAGCAAAAGGAGTTTCATCCTCTAAAAGATATAATTTAGAAGAATTTGAAATACTACCGTTAAAAGTTAGGCTTACCTCTTCTGCTTCTCCAATAATTCCTTCTGTAGGAATACCATCGGGGTAAACTGAAACATGATTAATATTAGCAAAATGATCAAGGAAATCTGATACCGGGACTCCGGCCGGTTTGATATAAAAGCTAATTGCTGGACCAAGAGGATCATCAAGATTTTCCATCATGTTCCAGTCGTAAGGATATTTTAATTTAAACCCATATTCAGAATTTTTATAAACTTCCCACTCGGAAAGATCAATATTTTCAAATTCACAGGTGTAAGCACAAACATTTGCACAAACATCTACTCCAGGTCCACAAATTGTTCCACATTCATTAAAAGTTCCTCCCTGCTCTGAACAATTTTTCACAAAAGGACTGGTGTCTTTTTCTTGATCAGTAGTATATACAATTTTATTTACAAAAGTTTCCTTAACTTCGACTTCTGAAATCTCTCCTTCTTTCTTTTCTTCTCCTTTCCATTCTGAAAAAAAGTACCAGCCAACCCCCATAATAGCTATCAAAACAATTATAATTAATATTAAAATGCTATTTGCTATTCCTTTTTCGTGCACAAAATTAAACATATTTTTTTATATATTAATGATTTTTTTGCTCTTTTAACAATTATAACAAAAAATCACCTCTATTACGAGATGATCGCTATATTTTATTTCCCTAGACTAATAGACCAAGCTTATTAATTTCCTTCTTGAAGTAACGAAAATCTTTGTATTGGATTGAATTTATTCCAATTTCTCTTGCAGAATCAACATTTTCTTTTAGATCCTCGATAAAAACTGCTTCACCGGGTTTGCATGAAAATTCCTTGAGAATAAGTTTATATATTTCTGGATCCGGTTTCCTCATTCCTAATTCAGTAGAGATATAGGCCTTATCGAAATAATCATAAACACCTCTTTTCCTTACCAAAGGAACAACGTCAACTTCTGCGTTAGCAAGACAAACAACAGAATAATTCTTTTTGAGTTCCTCGATAACTGACAAAACTTCTGTATTTAACTCTTTTATTATTTCCTTAAACACCTCGAGGTGCTTATTAACAATATCATCAGCATCTAATCTTCTCGGCTTGAAATGTTTTACTAGCTCTTTATAAAAATCTGCTAGTGAAATTTTTCCTTTCGCTAAATCAGGTTTGTGTTCTGCTAGAAAATCATTGAATTGATTGTATTCAATCTCAGTATGGCTTGCCATTGTTCTGGGAATTTCTTCAACTTCGGGAGAGACAACGACTCCTCCTAGATCAAAGATTATAAGTTTGATTTTTCTTTCCATGATTGTTTCTCCTTTTTAAATAACTAAAAAATAGAATAACACTCTAGTTGTTATTTTGTCAATAAATAGTTATAAAGATAAATTTTTACTCTAAAATTTCTGAAACTTTTACAAATTCAATTCCTTCTTCTTCAAATCTAGGAATCTGTTCTCTGAGAACAGATATTGTAATTGGTTTAGAGTGACCTATAGCAATAGCGCTTCCTTCTTCTTTGGCTAGCTCTACTAATTCATCTAACTTCTTTTTAATCTCAGACTCATCATTAATATTATCTAAAAACACGTCTCTTTTTCCCGTCTTTACTCCAATCTCTTTTGCAGCTTCATAAGCAACTGAATCTTTGTAAGTAAAGCTATCTACAAAGAACAAATTGCTATCTTTTATTTTCTCCAATAACACCCTCGTCTTTTCTCCATTTGCCGTATATTTTGAACCTTTATGATTGTTAACTCCTTCGATGTAGCTGCCTAATTGATCTAAATAACCTTGGAAGGCCAATTCAATCTCACTATCGCTCATATCAACCATAATCATGTCTTCTTCTGAATCTTCCGGATTAATAGGCTCTAAAGGCAAATGAAGCATTAATTGAAACCTATTAAGATCGCTAAAATATTCTGCTGTTGAGATAGTATTTTCTCTATAGGGCAAAATAGCTAAAGAAAGACTTGAATCTATATCAGAAATCAATTTATCGGTTTCAAAATTATTTCCAAGATCGTCAATAATGATAGCTGCCTTAGGTTTTTCTTCTTCCGCTTCTTCTTTATCCTCTTCTTTATTTTCTTCAGGAGCTTCTCTCTGAGGAAAACTTATTTCTGGTAATTTAATTTTAATGTCTTTGATCTCTTTGCTTTGAAGATATATCGATCCTCCAAACAAAACCGCTAAAACTAATATTATAGTAATGGCTAATGGCGTAGATATTCCTTTGTTTAAGTATTTCCACATAATAATTACAAAATTAACTTCAGTATTCTTATTCTACTAAAAAACAAAAATGTTTGCGAGAAAAAAAGAGACGGCATTGGTTAAAAAGCCGTCTATTGTTTTCATTCTAAATTCAAGGGCCGCCTTCAAAAGCTTATCTTTTACTTCCTTTTCAAGTAGTTCTTTCCAGGATTCTTTATAAAAGTATACAAGATATTCTTTGTTTTTAATCGTTATTGCTCTAACGCTCGGAGATAAAAAAATATAACGGAAGACTCAGCTAATTATTCTTCAACTGATTTTTCAAGTATACTGTTGATTTCTTCTTCGTTAGCCCACTCTTCTAAATTATTTTTAATTTCATTAATTTTTTCTTTATTAGAAAAAGAAGCATCACTAGAATTAAAAACTTCAGCATAATTTTTAAATTCCTCAATTCCTTTGTCTGAATCTCCTTTAACTAAATAATTAAGTAAAAGAGAAATTAAATCACCAAAATAATATTCCTCTTGACCTTCTATCTCCATTGTATCTAAATCATCTTCTAATTCTTCAATAATCTGATTGTAATAATCTAGAAAATCACTTGAAGCGATTTTATATTTTCCATCCTCCCAAGCTGCAACAACAGAGACAGAAGGAGAGCAAGCATGGCAAACATTCTCATAGAACTCCCAATGAGTATCAGACCCAATAACTTCCCATGATCCATCTTCATTTAGATCACTGACGCTCCGAGGAACAACTCTCTCCGGAAAATCAATCTCAACTGATTGAATTTGTTGGTCTCTAATCTGGAAAATCTCTATCCAATTACAGCTCAAACAATTTCCACCAGACCAGAAATCTAGAACAATCTCTGAATAGCCATCATTATTAATATCTTTAAAATTAGGATCTGACAAAAAACTAACAGAGCGATAATCTTTTTCTTCGGTAGAAAATAATTCTACGAGTTCCTTATTTTCTATTCTGTAAATTTTAATTAATTGATAATTTTGATAATTACTTTCAAAGACTACTGCTAGATAAGATTCATTATTAAAATTAATCTTTTTAGTTTCACTAATATCAATTTCTCCCTCCTCGACTAAGTCTTTTCCTTCTATTTTCTCAACTTCCAAATACAATAAATTATTAATAATCTCGTCGTTTTCCTGGTTTTCATAATTTTCAAAGATTAATGAATTTGTTTTTAGGTCTTTAAATCCTTTATACTGCCACCAGGTAAAACCACTTACCGCAATTACTAAAATTAAAACGATTCCTATTGCTAATGGCGTAGATATTCCTTTGTTTAAGTATTTCCACATATTTTTTTAGTTAATTAATATTTATTTATTATATAAAAATCTCTTTAAAGAATTAATTGATAGCCTTAATCAATTCCAAAATAATTAGAATAATTATGACAGAAGAAAGAATTTTGTAGAAAAAGCTCCCTAAAAGAAGAACTACCTTTACCGTTACTGACCCTTCAGTTTCAATATTAAAATATTTAAAGAAAAGATCTACTACCTTAAACAGATAAAGTATTGGCAAAACAGCAAGAACCAGAATTACTCTAAGATCATTTATTGATGGTAATTGAGTACTAAAGAGAGACCATCTTGGTGCACCTCCGGAGCTTAAATAAATAAATTCAGAAATGAAAAAATAAAAACTTATAATCCAAAGTGCGATTTTCAAGAATGAATTATCTATTTTTCTAGCTCTCATTCCATCTATTCTACCAAAAAACCACCTCTGTTACGAGATGGCAAACTTCTTTTCGAAAAACCTAAAAATTATTCCTCATTAAGAAATTCAATCTTCAAGTTTTATCTTAACTTTCTCTGCTATTTGATGAATCCATTTTTCCATTCGATCAACTTTACGAGACAGCATAACCATTTCTTGAAAATACGTATCAGCTTTTTTAGCATAAGCATCTACTGCGTCCATTAAATCATGGACATCAGACTTATCTGCTTTCTTTTCTTGAAGACTACTTAGCTTTTCTTCTACATTGGAGAATCTTTTGTCTAAATATTGAATTAATTCAGAAAAATCTTGGTTCATATATGTTCATTATAATTCGATAAAAATTAATGTCAATTAAACAACTATTTTACCCGATAATACTCAGCTATATTTTCTTTATAAATCTCTGCTAATTTTTCCGCTACTTTTTCTTTTGAAAAATCTTGAGCTGTTTTAATCGCTAATTTAGAAAACTTTTTCTGTAAAGAAGGGTCATCTAAAATTAAATTTATTTCTTGAGCAAATATTTTGGAAGATTCTTTCTCTACCGCAAAACCGTTTTTACCATCTAAAACAATACCATCAAAAGCATCATCTTTTAATACCACTACTGGTAAACCACAAGCTAAAGCTTCTAGAATAACTATTCCCTGAGTATCAGTTAAAGACGGGAAAAGGAAAACATCAGCAGATTGATAATAAGAAATTATTTTTTCATGAGGGACTCTTCCAGTAAATTTTACAAAGGAACCTATTTTCATTTCTTCAACTATTTTTTTCAATGAATCAAGAAAAGGACCATCTCCTACTATTAACAACAATGCATCTTCTCTTTTCTTTAATAACTCTTTAAAAGATTTTACTAAAAATTCAATATTCTTCTCTTTGCCAATTCTTCCAACGAATAATAAGATTTTTTTATCAAGAGGAATGTTCAGTTTTTTCCTTATTTTTTCTTTATCTAGATCAGATTCTTTAAAGGTTTTTAAATCAATTCCTGTTGGCAAAATATGAATTGGAACCTCTTCTTTTGCTCCATATTCTTTAAGAAGTTTTTTAATTTTTAAAGAAGGGGCAATGACAGCGTCGGAATTATTAACAAACCAAGTGCTATAAATTTTAGCTAAATAAGGTAATAGCACCTTCTCTCCAACGTAAGTTTTAACATATTCA
Source organism: uncultured Candidatus Saccharibacteria bacterium (assembly GCA_964607015.1). GTDB lineage: Bacteria > Patescibacteriota > Minisyncoccia > Minisyncoccales > JAGGXC01 > CAYUNN01. The sequence continues at coordinate 15,350 of CAZSHN010000004.1, read as the reverse complement.
GGATAATGAGTGTGATGCGTATAGACTAAAGGAATTAACTGACGTTCAGATATATACTTCGCTAAAATTCCTAGACTAAAAGGACTATGAGCATGAGCGATATCTAACTTCAAATGACTAACCTCTTTAAAATCATGATCAACGGGCAAGAAATTAAAAGCATTATACATCTCTGGATTTTTAATAATCTTGACTGATTTAAAACGAAAAACATTCGGATTTTTATCTTTGTAACCAGGACTTTCCGGAGCATAGATAAAAACTTCGTGACCCATTTTCTCTAATTCTTCCCTAAATGTTTCTATGGAAATTTCTACTCCATGACTTGCCGGTAAATATGAATCTGTAAAAAATCCTATTCTCATAAATAAAAACTAATAATTATCATTTAACTCATTCTTTATTTATACCACTTGCCGTCCTTATAATGTTCTTTAATATTTCTAATGAGCGGCATAGCAATATCCTCACTATTCTGTGAAACTTCACTAGTTCCTGGTGAGCCACCCTGTTTCTCTATACGAGCGTAGAAATTATAATCGCCAACACGAAACATTGTATAGTCAGCATGGTACATATAAGGCCCCTTAGAACAAGAATACTTATCTGAATCCGGTGCTAGCTGATAGCATCTTTCACGAACCGCGTCAAAATCGCTAATTCCAGTCTCTACACTCTCTTTAACAGCATACCCATATCGACAAGGGCTATCTTCTTTTGAGGCTGGCCAATACCCAAATGTTTGAGCGGTTGCAAAGGTCTCTTCCCTTTCGTTACCTGTATAATAACGGCATCTTTCTTTATGAGAGGAACCATAATCATAAAATCTTCCCACGTGATGAAATTGCACCTCTGGCCATTCTAATTCCTGCGCTGTTTCGATAATAATATTCTCTATAACAGAGATTTCATCTTCAGCACTTTCTACTGCGCTACCCTCTACCGTAGGTTCTGATATGGGTTCTGAATTTTGCTGACTAGTTGCAACATAGTAAGCTCCTCCGCCAACAGCAGAAATAGTAATTGCTGAAATAATTATCCATTTCATATTTTAGTTAATTAATTTTATATTTAATTAATTCTACCAAAAAAACACCCCTGTGACGAGACAACACAAGATTAGAGCCTAGAATTAAATAAAAAACCTGTTTTAAAAACAGGTTATTATTCTTTTATAAGTGAATTCGGAACGTCTTCAGTAAATTCGTAAATATGCCGAGCAAAGTTATGATTTGGTCCTTCGTAGTACTGCTTTCGACATTTGGGACATAATAAGCACCCTTCCCACAATTGAATCATGGGATGTTGATCACAATTAGGACATCTTGCCGAAGCAATGAACAAATTATCTACTTTGACGGTTTTATCGTAAGACGGTGACTCACCTAAACATTCTTCACTCATTTATTCACCTCCTTATAAAAGATTAAGTTAAGTTCGATAATCTGTCAAACAGAAACCACCTCTTTTTCGAGATGGCAATCAGGTGCTCCCCAGTTCAACAATTATTAGAAAAGTGGTTGAGGTCTTGAAAAATAAAGATTATATAACAATAGTTAATAACAAACTAACTTATATATCCTCCTGCGTAGAAGAAAGTGTAAACCTGCTCCCCTGATTTAAGAATCTTCTCTATTCCTGCCATTTCATCAACCGAACCTTCAAAATCAGGTTCACAAATGTATTTAAATTCATCTTTTTTCCACTCTACTCTTTTCCATAATCTTACTTCTTGCCATTTATCCATTAAAGCTTTTCTTAATATTTCATCTATTTCTTCTTCTGTCATTTTCTTGAAATTACCATAATAAGACATTGACCAAATTGGTTTTTCTTGGAAATGAACTACTTCCAAGCCCATAAATATACCATTCCCTATGTAGTATATGTCCCTGTAAAACCATTCTCCTTCTTTATATTCTAACTGAACAGAACCATTTAAAGTTGGTTCTACTTTTCCTTCCCCGCCAGCATAAGTTTGAGTTCTTGCCTTTAATAGAAACTGTAAAAGCTTTTTCTTGTCTTGCATCTTAAACTAACAAAATTAAATAATTATTCCATTTTAAATTCTTCCATATCCTTGGACCTTAATAAAATAGATAAATTGGCATGTTTTTGCATGCCTAAAGATGGATTATGAGAAAATCCTACATATTCTAATTTCTTCTTACGATATTCAATATATTTAACAGCAGGGATTAAATCCGTGTCAGAGCTCACCAAAATTGCTGTATCATAGACATCATCTACTGCTCCGATGACTAAATCCACTGCAATTTTAACATCAGTCCCCTTTTCTCTAATCTTCCCTTGGTCATACATTACTCTTCCTCTTTTTACAATAAAACCTTCATTTTTAATCGTCTCAAGAAATTTCTGCTGTCCCCTAACAATTCTTTTGCTTTTAGGTGAGTCATCTATATTGCGAGCAATACCAACATAATACCTTTTAGATACACAATTTCTATCTCCGACTAAATAATTTACAAAATTAGAATAATTAAACTTTACCCCTTTAGCAAAGTTTATTTCTTTATCTTTGAGATATCCATAAAAATTATTACCATCTATATAAACAGCTACTCTTTCTTTTTTATTATTAAAATTACCCATTATTCTTTAATTATAGCATAAAAAAAACTGCCCTTGCCCGAAGGCAGGAGCAGTGATCATAGTAATTTCATTATATACAAAACTATAAAAACTTGTCAAGACGAACCGCAATTTTTGCTCCGGCGGTAGGACTCGAACCTACAACCTAAGGCTTAACAGGCCTCCGCGCTACCATTGCGCCACGCCGGAATACTAATACAAAATAGCACAAGAATTATTTTTTGTAAACAACTTATTTATAACCTTGAAGTTTCTTTAATCCTCTATGCTGCCTTATCTTTTCTAATGCTTTTGCCTCAATTTGTCTAATCCTTTCCCTGGTAACTCCAAACACTTGTCCCACCTCTTCTAAGGTATGATTAATTCCATCTTTTAATCCAAATCTCATAGAAAGTATTTTTTGTTCTCTTGGGGTCAAATCAACTAATATTTCACGTAATTGCTCTCTTAAAATAGTTCTTGCTGCTTTAGAAGAAGGATCGGGAGTTTTATCATCTTTAACAAATTCTAATAAGGTGCTGTCTCCTTCTTCTTTCCCAACCGGCGTTTCAAGAGAAACGGTTTTCTGAGAAATTTTTTGAACTTGCCTCACTTTATCAATACTCACTCCCATTTCCGCTGCAATCTCTTCTGGCAAAGGTTCTCTCCTCAAACTCAAAGCAAGCTGTCTTCTTGTTTTAATATATTTAGAAATAGTTTCTACCATATGAACAGGAATACGAATAGTTCTTGCCTGATCTGCTAAAGCCCTTGTGATTGCTTGACGAATCCACCAAGTAGCATAGGTAGAGAACTTATAACCTTTTCTCCAATCAAATTTTTCTACCGCTCGGAATAAACCAAGGTTACCTTCTTGGATTAAATCAAGTAAAGTAAGATTGGGAGATCTTCCAACGTATTTCTTGGCAATAGAAACAACTAATCTTAAGTTAGCCTTGGCTAATTTCTTCTTTGCTTCTTCGTCTCCTTTTTCAATTCTTTTTGCCAATTCTTTCTCTTCTTTTGCAGTAAGAAAGTCAGTCTTTCCTATTTCTTTTAAGTACATTTGAACTAAATCAACTTTTGAACTTTTAACTGGTTTCGATTTGACTCCCTTCACTTCTAAAAAGTCTTTCGGTTTTTTTATCTCAATCCCATGATATTCTAGATTCTTGTAAAGCTTTTCTAGTCCCTCTAAATCTTTTTCCATTTCAGGAAAACTGTGCAAAAGCTCAGAGTGAGTTATAAAACCTCTCGATTTTCCTTTTTTAATCAACTTCTCTACTTTTTCTTCAGGGAATATTTCTTCTTTTTTAGTGCTTTTTTTCTTAGTACTTTTCTTTTTCTTTGTAGTTTTCTTTTTAGTAGATTTCTTTTTCTTTGCAGTGCTTTTCTTCTTTTTTGTTTCTTTTTTCTTATCTTTCTTGTTCTTTTTACTCTTCTTTGTTGTTTTTTTACTTTTTTTAGATTTAGGAGGCATATTAGTTGTTATTTAGTTTCTGAGCTAAATTATTAAATTTTTTAATTAGTTCTTTTGTTTTCTCAAAATCTTTAGCATTTTCTGCTTTTCTTATCTCGTCAGATATCTTTCTAAGATTATTTTTAATTCCGAAAGATCTAATCTCATTTAAACATATTTCTATTTCTTCTTCTGAATCTGTGTCGAGAAATTCTGATTCTATCTCTGATCTTAAAATTAAAGGATTGATAAATTCATTTTCTTCTTGAGAAAGACTGTTTTGAAAACTCTCAAAGTCAAAACTAGAATCTTCTTTAAAGTTTTCCTTGATCTTGGAAATAATGGAAGCAGCTCTCTTCCCAACGAAAGAAAGATCTTCTTCTTTCAATTCTTTACAAAATTCTGGCTTTCTGAAAAGCAGAGAAATGAGCCTTTCTTCCATCTTCTCTTCCCTGGTTTTTGGTTTCTCTTCTTGAGATTTATCCTTACCTTCTTCTTTCTCCTCAACTTCTACTTTCTTCATTTCTTTTTCAATATCTTCCATTCTTACTCCAAGCTCCTGAGCTAATTTTTGAATCCAATGAGCTTGTAAGATTCTATTAGGGATTCTCTTGATAACTGGTAAGAGAATTTTTGAAATTTCTTTTTTGTCTTCTGGGTTATCTTTGTCAAATTTAGATAAAGTAGTATCAAAATAGAAATCAAGGATAGACTTAGAATTTTCTACTAATTTTTGCCACGACTTAGGATCTTGAGATATAACATCTGCCGGGTCTTTCTCTTCGGGCATAGCAATCACTTTAATATTAAAATCAAAATGTTGTGCTAAATCTATTCCTCTTTTAGTAGCAGTATTACCAGCTAGATCCATGTCAAAAGCGGTAACTAAATTTTGAGAATAACGTTTAATGATTTTTAGCTGAGAAGCAGTAAGAGCAGTTCCCGAAGTAGCTACTGTATTTTTATGCCCTGCCTGATGAGCCATTATACAGTCAGTGTATCCTTCCACCAAAACAACAAAATCATTCTTCCTTATCTCTACCTTTGCCTTGTCTAAACCATAGAGAGTTCTGCTTTTATCATAAAGAACAGTTCCTGGGCTGTTCAGGTATTTCGCTATTTCTTCTTCTGCTTTCGGGCCAAATATTCTTCCTCCAAAAGCAATAACTTGAGAATGAAGATCAAAAATAGGAAAAACAATCCTACTTTGAAATCTGTCAAAATAATCTCCCCTTTTACTTCTGACCGCCAAACCTACTTTTTCAATCTCTGAAAAACTATATCCTTTTGTTTTTAAAAAATTGGTTAAACTTCTTGGTTTGTCAGGAGCATAACCAATCCTCCATTTCGCGATTGATTCTTTATTAATCCCTCTTTCGGTTAAATATTTCTTAACTTTCTCTCCGGTTTGACTTGCTTCTAATTGTTTTTCAAAAAACTTACAGGTTAAATCGCAAATTTCATACAATCTTTGTTTTTTACTTCTTTCCTCTGGTTTTATTCTTTTCAATTCTACTCCTGCCTTTTTTGCTAAAATTCTAAGAGCATCCCCAAAATCAATACCTTCTATTTCTTTGACGAATCCAAAAATATCCCCTCCTTTTCCGCACCCAAAACAATGCCAAATCTGACGACTCGGAGAAATAAAAAAGGAGGGTTTGTTCTCTGAATGAAAGGGACAACGAGCTCTATAATTAGCACCACATTTCTCAACTTTAATATAGCTCTTTATCACTTCAACAACATCTAATCTCTCCTTTATATCATCAATTGGAGAGGAAGGCATGGCTTTTTTGAGAAAATTTGTTAAAATTAATTATTGGGTATTCAAGAGTCATAATACCTGAAATTTGGCTGGAAATCAAACTAACCGATACCCAAACTCTTTATATGTCTTTAACAAAAAAACTTAAAATATTGTTCGTTGCCACAGAGGCAGCTCCTTTTGCTAAGGCCGGAGGATTAGGAGATATAATGTACTCCCTTCCCCTGGCTCTAAGAAAACAAGGTCAGGATGCTCGAGTAATGATTCCAAAGTACGGAACTATTGATAAAGAAAAGAAGTACAAGCTAGAAATAGAAGAAGAGAACTTAAAAGTTCCTACCGATCAGCCTGGAGAGAATCCATTTTTGGTTTGTAACGTTAAAAAATCATTAAATGGAGACACTGCTCCTGTCTATTTCCTTGAAAACATGGAGTATTACGAAAAAAGAGCCAATGTCTACGGTTATTCTGATGACGCAATAAGATGGGCTCTTCTTTCTCGAGGAACATTAGAGTTTCTTAAAAAATCTTCCTGGGTTCCAGACATCATTGTTGCTTCTGATTGGCAAACTGGATTGATTTCTAACTATCTTAGAACTATTTATCGAGAAGATAAAGTTCTTTCAAAAATAATAACTATTTTCTCAATTCACAATATACATTTTCAAGGAATGTGTGATTTCAAGTTTTCAAAAGAATCAGAAAAAGATTCCGGGCATGAACCTATTCCCAATTTCTTTGATCCACGTCTTTCAAAACTAAACTGGATGCTAAGAGGAATAATGCACAGCGATGCAATAAATACTGTTTCTCCAACCTATGCTGAAGAAATAATGACTCCGGAGTTTGGAGAAGGATTAGATAAGTTATTAAAAGAAAGAAGAACAGATATCTACGGAATATTAAATGGTATCAATTATGATAAATACAATCCTCAAACCGCACCGAACCTCCCCTCTCATTTCAGTTCAAAAACAATTGAAAAGAAAATTGAAAATAAATCACACCTTCAAAAACATTTTGGCTTAAATCAATCAGATGAAACTTTTGTAATCGGAATGGCTTCGCGACTAGCTGAACAAAAAGGATTTGATCTGGTTGAAAAAATAATAGAAGAAGTTCTTAAAAATACAGATTTACAATTTGTATTTTTAGGAGATGGGGAGTCAAGGTATAAGGAATTTATTAAAAATGCAGCTCAAAACTACCCTAAACGGGTAGGTTATTTGTTTGAATTCGATACAGAATTACCTCATCTAGTTTTTGCCGGGTCAGACGCCTTTCTAATCCCTTCCAAGTTTGAACCTTGTGGAATTACTCAAATGCAATCCATGCGTTATGGGTCAATACCAATTGCAAGAAAAACAGGAGGTTTGGCTGACACAGTAAAGGGGTTCAAGCCAGAAGAAAATGAAGGAAATGGTTTTCTCTTTAAAGAATACGAACCTTTTGCTTTATTCAAATCGATTGTTCAAGCCAGAACTTCTTACAACTTCAAAGACAGCTGGAAAAAGTTAATCAAGAGAGCAATGGAAGAAAACTTCTCTTGGGAAAAATCAGCTCAAGGATACATAGAAGTATTCAAGAAAACAATTAAAAAGAAAAAGAAATAATATACTAAAAAAAACGTATGTATTGGGTTAATTTTTTGCATATTTATCAACCTTCAGATCAATCAAAAGAAATACTAAAAAGAGTAGCTAATGAATCATATAGACCTTTATTCAAAGGTTTTTTAAAGATCAAAGACTTCAAAATAAATATTAATATAAACGGAGCTCTTACTGAATTTCTAGCAAGAGAAGGATACGACGATATTATAAAAAACATAAGAGAGCTTTCTGAAACAGGAAGATTAGAATTTACAGAGAGTGCTAAATACCATGCCCTCCTTCCTTTTTTAAGCGAGGAACAAATAAAAAGACAGATTGATAAAAATAGAAAAGTTAACAGAAAATATTTCGGAAAAACCTATAACCCAGTCTGCTTCTTTCCTCCTGAAATGGCTTATTCAAAAAAGGTAGGAAAAATCATTTCTAAACTTGGCTACAAAATGATACTCCTCGATGAAATATCTTATAAAGGAGAGTACACTCCTATCCCTAAAGATTATTTAGTCGAAGTGAAAGATGGTAAAAATCTAATTGCTGCTTTGAGAGAAAGACGAGTATCAAATTGTATAATGAGTGCTTTAATTAAGAACAGGAAAGAATTTATCAAGTCACTAAAAGAAGATTTGAGTAAAAATGAATATCTCTGCACAGCAATGGATGGAGAAACTTTTGGGCATCATCGTCCAGGATTAGAAAAAGCTCTTTTTAAAATAATCTCTGGTAAAGAACCAAAACAATTATTTTTATCAGAATTACCAAATTATTTTGAAGTAAGAGAAAATTTTTCTCCTATAAAATCTACTTGGGCATCATCCCAAGAAGATATTGATAAAGGAATTCAATTCTATTCTTGGAAAGATCCCAAAAATGAAGTTCACAAACTTCAGTGGAAATTTTTCGATTATGTGGTCAATCTTTCTAAGGAAAAAAATCTCACCAAAAATTCTCAGGAAAGAATTGACAGAGCAATGGCATCAGACCAGTTCTTTTGGGCATCAGGAGAACCTTGGTGGAGCATTGAAGTTATTGAGAAAGGAGCTTGGATGCTTCTGGAAGCATTAAAGGGAATTCCTAAAGTAACAAAAAAACAAATAAAAAAAGGGGAAGAATATTATAAAGATATACTATCTATGGCTTTTTGGTGGCAAAGAAGTGGGAAAATTGAAGAAAAAGCAAAAAAATACAAAGAAGCAATCAGAATTCCTTTTAAAGAAAGGACTTTAGATGTCGGCGGAGAAGAAATATACAAAATTATTATTTCATTAATGGAAAAAGAAATGCTAAAGGCTGCCAAGAAAAGAAATTATGAAAAAGCAATTTTATGGAGAGATGGAATTTGGAAATTGGAAACAAAAAATGACATCTACGATATGATGCATATCGTCGATCTCTTGAGGATAGATTTACCAGATAAGTTTAAAGAATTAGATCCTAGATTAAATAAATTGTTTAATAAATACAAAGAAAAATATAAGAGAATAAAATCTGGCCAACCTGAATTAAGAAAAATTTAATATGGTAGATCTAAAAGAAATAAACACTCTTCTCTCTCCTCAAAAGATGAGAGAAGTTTTTGAAGAAAAAAGAGAAGAGATAAATTATTCTAAAGAAATACTCGATGTAAAAATAGAAACAATCAAAAAGTATACCGATTGGAGAAGTTTTAGTTTAGTAATCTTGTACACGATCAACGAAGAGAAGAAAATAATAGGAGTAGCAAATTCAGATAAAAAACAGGAATACACTTTTCAATCTAATCAATTTATATTTAACTATTTATCTTCAATAGATAAAGAGAATATTGTTCCCAAGCCCTACTGTTATATCAAAGAACTAGGGATTTTCCTTGAACAATTTCTTGAAGGAGAAAATTTTGGGAAAGAAATTAAAGAAGGAAAAGAAATCAAAGAAGAACAAATCAGTGAAATAATAAAAGTAATATCACTAATTCAAGAAACAAAAATTAAACAATCTCCTCTTAAAAAAGGAATTGACTTTTATGACATTAAAAACAACATTTCTATACTGAAAGAAAGAAGAGAGGAAGAAGGAAAAGAATTAGAAAATATATTTGACTCAATAGAAAGAGAGATAAGAGAATACGAACAACAAGATAAAGTTTTTGTTCACGGAGATTTAAACCCTTACAATATATTTTTCAAAGAAGAGAGAACGAGGCTAATTGATTTTGGTTTAGCTCACCAAGGAAGCAAAGTATGTGATCTAGCAAATTTAATTTCTCATTTTGAAACAAGTCTTGATTTTAACATTGAAAAAGAAAAAGTTAATCTCTTAGAAAGGATTGTTATAAACAATTATCAAAAAGAAACAAAAGAGGAAATTGCAGAAGAAGAATATAATACCTATAAAAAATATTTTAATCTTCTTAATTTCTCTCATGTTATGGTTTGGGGAGATGAAATAAATAAGAAAATAGTCTCTAATAAAATTAAACTAATTAATAGATAATTATGAAGGTTTTATTCGTAGCAGCAGAGTGTGCTCCCATGGCTAAAGTAGGAGGATTAGCTGATGTTGTAAACTCTCTACCTAAAACATTAAAAAAAATAGGAATTGATGTTTCTATTGTACTTCCTTTCTATGAAATAATTTCCAGAGAAGACGAGAACTTAGAGCTTTTTCAGAAAAATGTAACTGTAACCTTTGAGGGCGAAGAAAAAACTTTTGATTTATATAAAACCCTTCTTCCAGGAAGCAATGTTCCATTATTTTTAATTGACAGTAAAGAATATTTTAAAGGAGAAGGAGTTTATACTTCAGAAGATGCTTCTTCAGATGGAAGCAAAGGTGAGGCAAAAAGATTTTTCTTCTTATCAGTAGCCGGTATAAAAATAGCTCAGTTATTGAAAGCAGACATTATTCATTGTCATGATTGGCATACATCAACCATGCCATATCTTCTAAAAGAAAAAGGGATCGAAATAGCCAACATCTTAACAATTCATAATCTTGCATATCAAGGGATTTATCCAAAGGAAATAGTAAACGATCTACTGAAAACAAACTTTGATAAAGAAGTAAATTCGTTAAAGGTTGGAATTCAAAGCGCTGATTTAATCAGTACTGTCTCCCCGACTTACGCAAAAGAAATATTAACTCCAGAATATGGGTTTGACCTAGAAGAAGAATTGGCAAAGAGAGAAGATAATTTGGTGGGAATAATAAATGGCCTAGATATCGATTATTGGAACCCAAAGACTGATCCTCATATTAATTCAAATTATTCTTTTGACAACATTGAAAACAGAGAAAAAAATAAAGAATTTTTACAGGAAAAGTTTTTTGGAAAAACCAATAAAAATATTCCTCTTCTCGGAATAGTATCAAGGATAGCAGATCAAAAAGGCTTTGATTTAATTGAAGAAATATTTGACTCTTTAATGGAAGAGGATATTCAATTAGTTATATTGGGAACAGGAGTTAAGAGATATGAAAATTTCCTTTCAGAAATGGCCAAGAAATATCCAGAGAAATTTGGCCTAGAAACAACCTTCAACGAAGAATTAGCTCATCAAATTTATGCAGGATCAGACATATTTCTAATGCCTTCCTTCTTCGAACCTTGCGGACTAGGCCAACTAATAGCAATGCGCTATGGATCTGTCCCTGTCGCAAGAGAAACCGGAGGGCTGAAAGACACAGTAATTCCTTCAGAAACCGGATTTACATTTAAAGAGTATAAGGCAAATAAGTTTTTAGAAACAATTAAGCAAACTTTGGAAAAATTTAAAGATAAAAACTACTGGAAAGAATTACAAAAGAATGGAATGGAAAAAGATTTCTCATGGGAGAAATCAGCAAAAGAATACCTAGAAATTTATAAAAAGCTAGATAGATAATTCTTTAATCAGTTTCAAATAATCCCTAAGCAATCTTGGAGTTAAAAATTTTTCTCTAACAGTACTTTTTGCTTCTTTCCCAAGCTTATCAGCAAGCTTGGGATTTTTAATTAATTCTACAATTCTTTTAGAAGCTTCTTTCGTGCTTGAAACCAAAAATCCATTTTTACCATCTTCGATCTGAAGCTTTATTCCCTTAGCGTTTCCACCGATAACAGATTTCCCTTTCCACATTGCCTCAGCAACAGTTAAACCAAATCCTTCTTTTATTGATTTTTGCAAGACAACATCAGAGCTAGCCTGAATCGCCCTAACAAAAGAATCAACTCTTAAACTAGAAAGGACTCTTTTGTCTGAAAATAAATAAATATCATTAATGTTTCTTGCTGCTTTTTCAACTTCTTGGAAAACCTTTTTTGCTTCTGGATCATCTTGGGCTAAGAAAAACCCGACCAAAGCAAGTTGAAGGTTGGGTATTTCTTTTTTTGCTAAAGAAAACGCCTCAATAACTCCTAAAGGATCCTTCCAGCGATCAAATCTAGAAACTTGAGCTATTAGAGGAAAGCGAGGATTAATGCCAAAACTTTTCATTATACTCTTAGCTCTTTTCAAAGAAATTGGCTTATTCTTTAAAGATAAAGGATCAATAGCAGGAGTGAATGTCAACGTTTTCTCTTTTGGAAATCCCGGTTTTATAAAATTCTTTGAAGTAAAAATAACCTTGTCATATTGTTCTAAAAAATGAACAAAAAAATCCCAAGCTTCTTTGTTTGGATTGGTAGTATCAATGTGAACCCGAGAAACAAAAGGAGAATCTCCAGATAAATAATCTATAGCTCCGGCGGGCTGAGGATCATGCATTATCCAGACATCTGCCTTCTTTTTTTTAATAAAAGCAGCTACTCTTTTTGCATTTTTCTTATATAATTCTTTTTCTTTATTGGAAAAAGAAACATTTTCTCCTTGAAGACCATTGTGAATTTTTTTAGTTACCCTAAAAAAATCTTCATCAAATGGCATGCTATACCACCTAGCTTCAATGCCTACTGCCTTCATTAAAGGAATTAAACTCTTAAGAACTTCCGCCACTCCACCACCTTTAGGAGTAGAATTCACATGAAAAACTTTCAACCCTTTTAATTCCTTGGCTAAGCTTTTAACTTGCCCAAAATGTCTTTCAGGAATTAATTTCTTATAATCTTCAAATTTTTTAGTTGGAGTATCAACTAAAACAAGCATTGATAAAAATCAAGATGATTTTTCTGATTTAGACCAAACGGCAACTTGAGGAAATGGAATTTCTATTCCTTCTCTATCAAAAGCGACTTTCAGTCTTTTACGTAACTCCCCTGCTATTGCCCATTGCTTCAAAGGAACGGTTTCTCCAAGTATTTTTACAATAACTGCTGAATCAGCAAATTTATTTACCCTTTCAAATTGAGGAGCTTTTAAAATAGATTCTTTCCATTCATTGTCTCTTGAAAGGTCTTCACCAACCTTATTAATTACTTCTATGACTTTCTCTAAATTAGAATCATAAGCTACTCCAATATCCATGTTTATTCGAGCAAAGTCCTTAGACATATTAGAAGCCTTTTGAATAGAGCCATTAGGAACATGATGCTCTGTTCCATCTAAATCTCGAAGAATAGTTTTTCTTAAAGTAATGTTTTGAACAGAACCACAAGTTCCGTCTAAACAAACCACATCGCCTATCCTGTATTCATTTTCCAAAATAATAAAAATCCCGGCTAAGAAATCCTGAATAAGAGACCTGGCACCAAGACCTATTGCAATACCAACAACCCCAGCTCCGGCTAGAAAACCAGTAGGATCAACTCCTGCCTCTGGCAATATAGTCAAGGCAGTTGCTACTAGAATAATAATTCTAAGAATATTATTAAAGATTTTAATAAGAGTATCTTCTCTTTTTTTCTCTGACTCTTCGTAATCCGGAGTAGTCAAGTCAGGTCTAACTAATTCTCTAATAGCACGCTCTATTATAATTTTAGCAATTTTGTAAACAACAAAAGCTACTATTAAAATAACTACTATTTTAATGCCATGAGCAAAAAACCAATTCCAAATATTCTCAGGAAGATCTTTTAGAATATTGATGCTCGCTGGTTGAAATACATTTGATAAATTCATAAATCTAATTAACTTAATTAATAACTATATTTAATATTATTACCACCTTTTAATATCTTATCAACCATCTCTAGTTCTCCCAACAATCCCTCTACTAAATCATATTCCTTTGCTTCTTCACAACTAACCCAAGCATAATCAATATTATCTTCATCAAGTTTTATTTCTCCTGACTTATAAGGACAATAAAAACTTAAAATGATTACAGGAATGTTATCAGGCCTAACAAAGGCAATATCCAAAAGGTATTTAACTTTTCCTACTTCTAAATTGCATTCTTCTTTCACTTCTCTTCTTAAAGAATTCTCTACTGCAAAATACCAATGATGATTTGTTGTCTTTGGAGTATTGATATAATCATCTAATTCTAGACCGCCTCCAGGGACCGTCCATTTCCCTGGAAATACTTTTTTGTCTAAACTTCTACGTAACAATAAATACTTGCTATCTTTATAAATAATAGCAGTAGAGGTTACTCTATGAAGTTCTCTGTTTTTTCCCATAAGAAATTAATTAAAATGGTATGTCTCTAGAATTATTACCCAAACGATATCCAATAAAGTACCCTCCAGCACCTCCTTCGTCCCACACAACCCTTCCGCAAAGAGGACCATCTCCACCGTCTATTTTCTCATCTACAATTTCTATTACATCTAATAGATCCCGATCCCATATATTTAAGTTAACCCCCTGATAAATATAACCATCTACACATCCATCTCCGTCTGTATCAAAAGTATCTCCATCATTATCGTAAACATAAATATTAGCATCAATATCAGGACTGCTTAAAAGAATCTCCCCCAAAGAAGTATTTTCAATAAGCCAAGAAACCTCTGGCTCGTCAGTAGGAGCCCCCCATTCATCTTCATGCCACCACTCTGATATCTCTTCGTCAATTCCCCAGGTAATAAATGCTTTCTCAATCTGTTTTAAATCGCTCATTAATTTTGCTGCTTTAGCCTTTTTCCTATTGGTATTTAAACTAACTAAAACTATAGAAGATAATGTTCCTATTATAGCTATTACAACCAAGAGTTCGATAAGCGTAAAACCCTTAAAATATTTTTTATCATCAACCATTTATAACAATGTTTTAAAATGCGGAGGGGACAGGACTCGAACCTGCAAAGGAGAAACTCCCGCTGGTACTCCAAACCAGTGCCTTGCCATTCGGCGCACCCCTCCATTTACGATATCCGCATTCCTCTCAAATTCTTGATTCTATCTTCAACCGGAGGATGAGTCATAAAAATCTTTGTAAAGAAACTCTTTTTCTCTTTTCCTCTAAAAGGAGAGGAAATAAACAAGTGAGCAGTAGAACTATTCGCTGACTTTAAAGAATTAGGATCTCCTGAAATCTTTTCTAGGGCGCTAGCCAATCCTTCTGGATATCTTGTAAGTAAAGCTCCGTCTGCATCAGCAAGAAATTCTCTCTTTCTAGAAATGGCCAGCTTAATCAAGGTAGCTGCTAAAGGAGCAAGAACTGCTGCAATTATTCCTACCACTAGAAGAATCAGACCGGCATTTCCTTTTCTTCTTCCCCCACCAAAGAAACTTATTCTCAAAAACCAATGAGAGGCTAATGCTATTACTCCTACCAACACTACCACAATTGTCTGAAGAAGCATATCTTTATTACCAATATGTGACAATTCGTGTGCTATTACTCCTTCTAACTCCACCCTTTCTAGCTTCTCCAATAGTCCTCTGGTAACAACAACTACTGCATGCTCCTTATCTCTGCCAGTAGCAAAAGCATTAGGCTGAGACTCTTCTAAGATGTAGATCTTGGGTATCGGCAGTCCGGCAGTAATAGAAAGATTCTCTACTATCCTATAAAGTTCTGGATTATCTTCTTTCTTAATTGGCTTTGCTTTTGTCATCTGCAGGATAACCTTATCAGAAAA
>CAZSHN010000003.1:4910-48523 GCA_964607015.1 uncultured Candidatus Saccharibacteria bacterium | reverse complement strand
CGCATAAGCAAGTCGGGGCACTGGGATTTGAACCCAGAATCTTACGCACCCCATGCGCAAATGTTAGCCAGTTACACCATGCCCCGGTTTATTTTGCTTTTTTGTTTAGGGCTTTAATACATTTGGCGCAAGCTTTTACTCTTTTGCCATCGGAAAGTTTAACCCATTGCAAATTGGGGTGTTTTCTTTTTTTGGTAGTTGGATTGTATCTACCACGGAGTTTTATCTTTTTCTGAACGACAACTCCTTTTTTTCCGCATATTTGACATTCTCTACTCATACTAGACAATATATATGTTTTTTAAGGATTTGGCAAGGGTTAAAAATTTTGCTATTATTCTAGAACGTTGCTTATTATAATAACATGACTTATATATTTTTAATAATCATTTTGATCTTATCAGTAATTATTCATGAGATTGCTCATGGAGCAGCAGCTTTTCATTTAGGAGACCCGACAGCAAAGATGATGGGAAGGTTAAGCTTGAATCCGATTAAGCATTTAGATCCAGTTGGATCAATTATGGTGCCGTTATTTTCTTTAGTCTTAACGGGATGGGTGATAGGATGGGCAAAGCCGGTTCCTGTTAATCCTGCTAATTTTAAAGATCAGAAATATGGAAATGCTAAAGTTTCTTTAGCTGGTCCGGGAGTAAACATTGGTATTGCTGTATTATTTGGATTGTTATTGAGATTTACTGGTGGTTTTGGGAATCCTGGTCTTCAATTGATGTTTAGTTATATAGTTTTTATTAACTTGATCTTGGCAATATTCAACTTAATGCCAATCCCTCCTTTAGATGGTTCTCATATTTTATTTACTTTCCTGCCTGATTCTATGAATAGTTTGAAGGTAACTCTTCAAAGGTATGGATTCTTTATTTTGATATTTTTTATCTTCTTTTTCTTGCAATTTTTATTTCCTTTAATTACCTCTATATTCAGGTTAATAGTGGGTTCTCCCGCTCCTTTTTAAAGACTATTGACACAGATTAATTTATTTGTTAATTTTAACTGCGAGCGCAAAGCGCTTGTTATTTTTAAAAGGTTAATAATCATGCCTACAATTCATCAATTAATTAAAAAAGGAAGAAAAGAAAAGAAAGCTGTGAAGAAGAGCCGGGCTTTGAAGTTTGGTTTTAATTCTTTGAAAAATAAACCTTCAAAGTATCTGTCTCCTTTTAAGAGGGGAGTGGTTACTAAGGTCTCTACGGTAACACCAAAGAAACCTAACTCTGCTTTGAGAAAAGTAGCAAGAGTAAGATTGAGTAACGGGAGAGAAGTTACTGCTTATATCCCTGGTGAAGGGCATAACTTACAAGAACACTCAGTTGTTGTTATTAGAGGAGGAAGAGTAAAGGATTTACCAGGAGTAAGATATCATATTGTAAGAGGTGTTTTGGATACTGAAGGAGTAGAAGGAAGAAAAACACAAAGATCAAAATACGGAGCTAAAAGACCTAAATCTTAATTATGAGTAAAAAGAAGAAAACACCAATTTTACCTGATCCTGTTTATGATAGCGTTGTTATCGCTAAGTTTATAAATAGAATTATGGAAAGAGGAAAGAAAACAGTTGCTGAAAGGATTGTTTATCAAGCTTTTGATGAAATTAAAAAGAAAACAAAAAGAGATCCTGTTGAAGTTTTTGAACAGGCAATGCAAAATGCTTCCCCATCCCTCGAGGTTAGGTCAAAGAGGGTAGGAGGAGCGACCTACCAGGTTCCTGTCCCAGTAGGAAAAGAAAGAAAGCTAACGTTAGCTATGCGTTGGATAATTCAAGAAGCTAAGAAAAGAAAAGGAGAAAAAATGGGAAAGAAGCTAGCTAAGGAGTTAATGGAAGCAGCAGAGAACACTGGTAAGGCTATTAAAAAGAAAAATGATGTCCATCGAATGGCCGAGGCCAACCGTGCCTTTGCTCATTTCGCTTGGTAAGAATTAATTATTTAAACCCTTTATTAAATTGGAGGGAATTTATTATTTTATATGGCAAGAGAATATCCTATAGAAAGATACAGAGACATTGGAATTATTGCTCATATTGACGCTGGTAAAACAACAGTTAGTGAGCGTGTTTTGTTTTACACAGGAATTTCTCACAAGATTGGAGAGGTTCATGAAGGAGAAGCAGTAATGGATTGGATGGCTCAAGAAAGAGAGAGGGGAATTACTATTACTTCTGCAGCAACAACTTGTTTCTGGACTCCGGGAGAAACCCAGAGAATAAAAGGTCAAGAGTATAGAGTAAATATTATTGATACTCCTGGTCATATTGACTTTACTGTAGAAGTTCAGAGGTCATTAAGAGTTCTTGATGGAGCAGTTGTTGTTTTTGACGGAGTGGCTGGAGTAGAGCCTCAATCAGAAACTGTTTGGCGTCAGGCAGATAAATTCCTAGTTCCTAGAATCTGTTTTATTAACAAGATGGACAGAATGGGAGCTAATTTTGAAAAAAGTTTAGAATCAATTTATGCAAAATTAACTGACAAGGCGGTTGCTTTGCAGTTGCCAATAGGACAAGAAGAAAACTTTGGGGGAGTGATTGATTTAATTAAAATGAAAGCAATAAAGTTTGAAGGTGATTTTGGAGAAAAAATAGCGGAAGAAGAAATTCCTGATGATCTAAAAGAGAAAGCAGAAGAGTGGAGAAAGAAAATGATTGAAAAGATAGTAGCGGAAGATGAAAAATTACTTGAAAAATACTTGGGAGAAGAAGAAATTCCTGAACAGGATCTTAAGCTGGTCTTAAGAAAAGCTGTTTGTGATTACAAGCTAGTTCCTGTTCTTTTAGGAACAGCTTTGAAAAATAAAGGAGTTCAACCTTTATTGGATGCTGTTTGTGATTATCTTCCTTCTCCAATTGATCTTCCTCCTATTAAAGGAACTGATCCTCATAGTGGAGAGGAAATAACTAGAGAAGCGAAAGATTCAGATCCTTTTTCTGCTTTGGCTTTTAAAGTTGCTACCGATCCTTACATGGGAACCTTGACCTATTTCCGTATTTATTCCGGAGTTCTGGAAAAAGGTTCTTATGTTTTAAATACAGCAACCGGAGAAAAAGAAAGAGTAAGTAGGCTTGTTCGAATGCATTCTCACGACAGAGAAGAAGTAGACGCTCTTTACGCAGGAGATATTGCAGCAACAGTTGGATTAAAGAAAACTTCTACTGGAAATACTCTTTGTGATGTTGATCATCCTATTGTTTTAGAGAATATTACTTTCCCAGAACCAGTAATCTCTATTAGAGTAGAACCGAAAAGTAAGGCTGACCAGGAAAAGATGGGTCTTGCTCTTAAGAAATTAGCTGACGAAGATCCTACCTTTAAAGTAAGAACTGACGAAGAAACAGGAGAGACAATAATTTCTGGAATGGGAGAGTTGCATTTAGATATTATTACTGATCGTCTTAAAAGAGAATTCAATGTTGAGGCAAACATTGGCAGACCACAGGTTGCTTACAGGGAAACAATTAGAAAAGAAGCTGAAGCTGAAGGAAAATATGTCAAGCAGTCAGGAGGAAGAGGTCAGTATGGTCATGTTTACTTAAGAACAAAACCAAAAGAAAGAGGTGAAGGTTATGAATTTGTTGATGAAATTAAGGGAGGAGCTATTCCAAAGGAATTTATTCCTTCTGTTGAAAAAGGAGTAAAAGAGGCAATGACCAAAGGAGTGTTAGCTGGCTATAATATGGTAGACATGGAAGTTACTCTTTATGATGGTTCTTTTCATGAAGTGGATTCTTCTGAAGCAGCCTTTAAAATAGCTGGTTCTATTGCCCTTCAATCTGCAGTAAAGAGATCTGATCCAGTATTACTTGAACCGACAATGAAGTTAGCTATTACTGTTCCGTCTGAATTCTTTGGTGATATTGTAGGAGATTTAAGTTCCAGAAGAGCAAAAGTTGAAGAAACAGAAGATAAAGATAATATCAAGGTGATTAATGCTAAAGCTCCTTTAGCAGGAATGTTTGGATATGCTACTGATTTAAGGTCTTTGACCCAGGGAAGAGGTACTTTTACTATGGAGTTTAGTCATTATGAAGTGGTACCTCAGAATATTGCGCAAGAGATTATTGAAGGAAGGAAAGGATAATGTTGACAAATTTTTTGAAATAGATAAAATAGTTAAGTATAATTAATAAAGATTAAAATAAATAATAATTAAATAATGGACATTGAATGGTGAACACTGGACAATCTTTTGTTATTGTTCGTTATTCTTTGCTCCCTAAATATTATGGCAGAAAAAGAAAAATTTGAGAGAGGGAAACCTCACTTGAACATAGGGACCATCGGTCATGTAGACCATGGTAAGACTGCCCTTACAGCCGCTATTCTTCATGTCCTAAACAAGAAAGGACTGAATGTTACCGAAAGAGCAGTTGATCAAATTGACTCTGCTCCAGAAGAAAAAGCGAGAGGGGTAACTATTAATATTGCTCACGTTGAGTACGAAACAGAAAACAGACACTATGCTCATATTGACTGTCCCGGACATGCTGATTATGTTAAAAACATGATTACCGGTGCTGCTCAAATGGATGGTGGTATTCTTGTTGTTTCTGCTCCTGACGGACCAATGCCTCAAACAAGAGAGCATATTTTATTGGCTCGTCAAGTAGGACTATCTTCTTTAGTCGTTTTCCTAAACAAGACTGACTTAGTTGATGATCCAGAAATTGTAGAGTTAGTAGAATCAGAAGTTAGAGAGCTTTTGAAGAAATATGAATATCCTGGAGATGAGATTCCTATTATTAAAGGTTCAGCTGTAGAAGCTATAAAGACAGAGTCCGCAGACGATGAAAAGGCTCAACCAATTCTTGAATTAGTGAAAGCTTTAGACGAATATATTCCTGCTCCAAAGAGAGAAGAGGATAAACCATTCCTTATGTCAGTAGAAGATGTTTTTACTATTGAAGGGAGAGGAACTGTTCCAACAGGAAGAGTTGAAAGAGGAGTTATAAAACCAGGAGAAGAAATCGAAATTGTTGGATTAAAAGATACTCAAAAGACTGTTGTTGTCAGTGTTGAGATGTTTAACAAAACTTTAGACGAAGGAAGAGCTGGTGATAACGTTGGTATTCTTTTAAGAGGTGTTAAGAAAGAAGATATCGAAAGAGGACAAGTATTAGCTAAACCAGGTTCAATTACTCCTCATACTGAATTTGAAGCTGAAGTTTATGTCTTAACCAAAGAAGAAGGTGGTCGTCATACCCCATTCTTTACAGGTTATAAGCCTCAGTTCTATCTTAGAACTACTGATGTAACCGGAGACGTAGCTTTACCTGAAGGAACCGAAATGGTAATGCCTGGAGATACTACCAAAGTTCAAGTTAAATTAATTGCTCCTATTGCTCTTGAAGAACAGCAAAGATTTGCTATCAGAGAAGGTGGTAAGACTGTTGGAGCTGGATCAATTACAAAGATAATAAAATAAAAGGGATAATTTAGCGAGATGGCTACTAAAAAGACTGCTACAAAAAAAGTGAAAGTAAAACCGAAGATCCGAGTGAAGCTTAGAGCTTACGATCACAAAATTATTGATAACAGTGCTCGCCAGATAATTGAAAGTATCAGGCGAGCCGGATCTGAGGCAGTGGGACCTATTCCTCTGCCTACAGAGATTCATAAATATACTGTGAATCGTTCTACTTTTGTTCACAAAGATGCTCGAGAACAGTTTGAAATGAGGATTCACAAGAGATTGATTGAGATTCCAGAGCCATCTGCTAAGATTATTGACACCTTACAAGATCTTACTTTGCCTGCTGGTGTCGACATCGAAATTAAGACTTAGTTCATCATATATAGTATTTAGATTTTCATTTATGAAAATATATTTTGAATCAGGTTAATTTCTGATTGATTTTACGCTAGTCTAGAAAAGCAACCCCTAAATTATTATTGAAAAGGGAGCTGGGCTAGTAGCCCAGTTTTGTTTTGGAAAAAAAGAAATATGAAATTTATTCTCGGAAAAAAATTAGAAATGAGTCAGATATTTGGAAAAGAAGGAGAAACAGTTCCGGTAACTTTAATTGAAGCCGGTCCTTGTGAAATTGTCCAAATAAAGACTGAAGAAAAAGACGGATATTCTGCCGTTCAGGTTGGATTTGAAGAGTTGAAAAAAGAAAGAAAATCAAAAAAAGGAAGAAATTACAGATTTTTGAGAGAATTTAGTGATGGAGAAGATCTAAAACAAGGAGACAAAATTGATGTCTCTGTCTTTAGTGAAGGAGATAAAGTGAAAGTTTCTGGTGTTTCTAAAGGAAAAGGATTTCAAGGAGGAGTGAAAAGATGGGGTTTTTCTGGAAGAGATGCAACTCATGGTGTTAAACACGAAGAAAGAACATTAGGATCTATTGGATCTGCTTTTCCTCAGAGAGTTAACAAAGGAAGAAAAATGCCAGGAAGAATGGGATTTGAAAGAACCACTATTAAGAATTTAGAAATAGTCAAGGTTGATCCTGATAATAATATATTAGCAATTAAAGGAGCAGTTCCAGGAGGAAACGGAACTTTGCTTGAGATTAGAGGATAATTAAATTATGAAAGTTCCAGTTTACAACAAAGAAGGAAAAAAGATTGGAGACACTACTTTACCAAAGGAGTTGTTTGGGGTTTCATTAAGTCCTGATTTGATTCATCAGGTAGTTACAGTTCAGAGATCAAACAGAAGGCAAGGAACCGCTCATGCTAAAGACAGAGGAGCAGTAAGTGGTGGTGGAAAGAAGCCTTGGGCCCAGAAAGGAACTGGTAGAGCAAGACATGGATCAATCCGCTCTCCAATATGGGTTGGCGGAGGTGTAACCTTCGGTCCTTTAAAAGACAGAAATTACAAGAAAAAGATTTCCAAAAAAATGAGAAGAAAGGCTTTGTTTATGGTTCTTTCTGCTAAAGCAAAAGAAGATTTGTTATTTGTTTTAGATAAATTTGATTTAGATAAGATTAAAACAAAGCAATTTAATGATATTTTAGCTAAACTTCCTTGCAAAGATAATTGTTTAGTTGTTTTACCAGAAGCAAAGAAAGAGTTAGTTTTATCAGCAAGAAATATTAAAGGAATTGAAACAGTAGAAGCAAGGAACTTAAGTGCCTTGGATTTGCTTAATTTCAAATATTTATTAATATCTAAAGATTCAATAAAGATAATAAAAGACACTTTCCTAAAATAGTATGAGTATTTTTGATAAGTTGAAAAAAGAAGAAGGAGAAGAGAAGAAACCAAAGAAAGAAGAGAAAGTTGAGAAAAAAGAAAAAAAGGAAAGTAAGCCGAAAAAAAGTTCGGGAAAATATTTTGATACTTACAAGATATTAAAAGAACCGCACGTTACTGAAAAAGCTACTGATCTTACTGATAATAATCAATATATTTTTAAAGTTTTTCCAAAAGCAAACAAGATTGAAATTAAAAGAGCAGTCGAAGATTTGTATGATGTTAATGTTGTAAAGGTAAGAATTGTTAATGTTCCAGCAAAGCCAAGAAGATTAGGAAGAACTCAAGGAGAGAAGTCAGGTTACAAAAAGGCAATTGTTAGAATAAAAGAAGGGCAAACAATAGAATTATTGCCTAAATAATTATGAAAAAGTATAAGCCAACAACTCCATCAAGAAGAGGAATGACCAGTAAGGATTATTCTATTCTTACTAAAAAGAAACCAGAGAAGAAGTTGACTAAACCCTTGAAAAAGAAAGGAGGAAGGGGTAATTTTGGTAGAATTACAGTAAGACATAAAGGCGGCGGAAGAAAAAGGCTTTATCGAATGGTTGATTTTGATCAGAAAAAGGTTAATGTTAAAGCAAAAGTAGTGGCTTTAGAATATGATCCCAACAGGACAGCCTATATTGTTTTGGTAGAGTATCCTGACGGAGAGAAGAGATATATTCTAGCTCCTGATAAAATTAAAGTAGGAGATGAGATAGAGATTGCTGAAAAAGCTCCTATTGCCAATGGAAATAGAATGAAATTGAAGAATATTCCAGTTGGAACTAGCGTTCATAATGTTGAGTTAGAAAAAGGCAAAGGAGGAAAAATAGTCAGAGGAGCTGGTACGTCAGCTATAGTTTTGGCTCATGAAAATGAGTTTTGTCATTTAAAGATGCCTTCTACTGAAATTAGGAAGGTGTCAGAAGAGTGTTTCGCTTCAATCGGAGAAGTTTCTTGCCCAGAGCACAGATTTGTTAAAGTGGGAAAAGCAGGAAGAACAAGACAGAAAGGGATAAGACCTACTGTTCGTGGCTCCGCAATGGGTGCTCATGATCATCCACATGGTGGAGGAGAAGGAAGAGCTCCGATTGGATTGAAACATCCAAAAACTCCTTGGGGTAAACTTGCTCGAGGAGGAAAGACAAGAAAGAAGAAACATTCAGACAAATTTATAATTAAAAGAAGAAAGAAAAGGAAATAAAAAAATATGCCTAGATCACTTAAGAAAGGTCCATTTGTTGACCCAAAATTACAGAAGAAAATAAAGAAAGCAAAAGAAAAGGGATCAGAAGAAATTATTAAAACCTGGTCTCGAAGCTCAGTTATTACTCCAGATATGCTTGGACTTACTTTTGGTGTTCACAATGGAAAAGATCATGTTCCAGTTAAGGTTACTGAAGAAATGGTTGGTCACAAATTAGGAGAGTTTGCTCCTACAACAAAGTTTGGAAGACATGGTGGTAAAATGCAGAGAGAATTAGAGGCAAAGGCAACAGAGAAATAATAATCTATTAATATGAAAGCTACTGCTAAATTAAAACATTTGAGAATAGCGCCTAGGAAAGTAAGATTGATAGTTGATATGGTTAGAGGGAAAACAGTTGTTGAAGCACAAAACCTTTTAGCTTTTTCTACAAAAAGAGCGGCAAGGCCAATGCTTAAACTTTTGAATTCTGCAGTAGCAAATGCTAAGAATGATTTAGGAGAAGACGAATCAAACCTTTATATCTCTAAAATTAGTGTTGACGAAGGTCCGAAATTAAAGAGATGGAGAGCAAGAGCAAGAGGTCAAGCTTATGAAATTCAGAAAAAGACATCCCATATTAATTTGGTTTTAGACGAGATAAAAGAAACAAAGAAAACAAAGAAAACTAAAAAGTCAAAGAAGGAAGGCAAACCAGAAGTTAAAAGGGTTAAAGCAAAAGATGTAAAAGTAAAACCAAAGAAAATGGATAAAAAGAAAATGCCAAGAAAAGATCAAGAACAGCCAAGGCCAAAGAAAAGTGGAGCTGGCAAGCAAATTTTTAGAAGAAAAGCAATATAATTAATATGACACATAAAGTAAATCCAAAAATTTTTAGAACGAGTAGCAATAAGGATTGGGATTCTCGTTGGATCGGGGGTAAAAAATATTCTAAATACTTAGAAGAAGATTTTAAAATTAGAGAGTTTATAGAAGATAAATTAAGAGATGCTGGAATAGAAAAAGTTGAAATTGAAAGATTTCCTGACAAGATAAACGTTGTAATTTCTACTTCCCGTCCTGGTTTAGTTATTGGTCGTGGCGGAGAAGGAGTAGATCAATTAAGGAAAGTTATTTCTAGCAAGGTTTTGAAAGATAGCAAAGGAAAGAAGAAGCTTAAATTAGAGATTAAAGGAATAAGAGATCATTGGACTAGTGCTAATTTAGCTGGTCAATGGATTGCTCGTCAGATTGAACAAAGAGTTCCATTCAGAAGAGTAATGAAAAGAGCGCTAGGAAAGATTATGTCTCATAGAAATATTAAAGGAGTAAGAATTCAGGTTTCTGGAAGATTAAATGGAGCAGAGATTGCAAGAACAGAATGGCTAAGAGAAGGAAAGCTTCCTCGTCAAACCTTGAGAGCAAATATTGATTATGCTCAGAACCGAGCCCGTTGTAGTTATGGCACGATTGGAGTAAAGGTTTGGCTTTATAAAGGTGAAGAATTTGACGATTAAATAAGTTAAAATGGCTTTATTGTATCCAAAAAAAGTTAAATACAGAAAGCAACAGAAAGGAAGAACAAGAGGAGTGGCTCAAAGAGGGACTACTCTTGAATTTGGATCTTATGGAATAAAGAGCATGCAGGCTAAATGGATTACTTCTCGTCAGATTGAAGCAGCAAGAAGGGTCATTATTAGGTATTTAAGGAAGAGCGGAAAGCTTTGGATTAGAATCTTCCCAGATAAACCAATTACCAGAAAAGGTAATGAGGTTCCTATGGGAGGAGGAAAAGGAGCAGTTGAGTTTTATGTTTGCCCAATAAAGCCCGGTCGTATTATTTTTGAATTGACTGGTATTCCAGAAGACAAGGCAAGAGAAGCTTTAAGGAAAGCAAGCGACAAACTTCCTGTTAAAACTAAATTTGTTAAGAAACCATGAAAGTAAAAGATATTAGAAGAAAAAAAGAACCTGAGTTAGCTAAGGATATTAAAGATTTGAGAGAGAAATTAAGAGAGTTAAGGTTTAACTTAGCTTCAGGAAAGGTAAAGAATATTAGAGAGATTAGAGAAGTTAAGAGAGATATTGCCCGAATTTTAACAATAATTAACGAAGAGAAAAAATAATTATGCCAAAACGTAGATTAAAAGGTGTTGTGTCTTCAACTAAGATGGATAAAACCATTGTTGTTAAGGTTGAAAGAAAAAGAGATTATCCGAAGTACAAGACTTCCTATATGATTGATAGAAAATACAAGGCTCATTCAGAAATAGATGACTTGAAAGAAGGAGATCAAGTTTTAATTGAGGAGTACCAACCAAAGAGTAAAGATAAAAGATGGAAGGTAGTTGAAAAAATATAAATATGATTCAGACGCAAACAAAATTAAAAGTAGCAGATAACAGTGGAGCAAAGATGATTCAGTGTATAAGAGTATTGGGAGGAACCAGAAAAAGATACGCTCGTATTGGAGACTTAATAGTGGCTGCAGTAAAAAAAGCAGAACCAAGAAAACCTGTTAAAAAACATCAGGTAGTAAAGGCAGTTATTGTTAGGCAAAGAAAAGAGTTTAGAAGAAAAGACGGAACTTATGTAAGATTTGATGATAATGCTGCAGTAATTGTTGATGGAAAGAAAGAACCGGTTGGAGGAAGAATCTTTGGTCCGATTCCAGCAGAATTAAAAGAAAAAGGATTTGAAAAAATTGTTAACTTAGCTAAAGAAGTAGTATGACTACCAAGATTAAAAAAGACGACAAAGTTCTTGTTATTTCAGGAAAATATCGTGGCAAGAAAGGAAAAGTTCTAAGAGTTTTGCCTTCTCAAAGAAAGGTAATGGTTGAAGGTGTGAATTTAGCCAAGAGACACGTTAGGCCGAAAAAATCTGGAGAAAAAGGACAGATTGTTGAAATGCCTGCTCCTTTTGATATTTCTAATGTTAAGTTAATTTGTTCTTCTTGTAATAAACCAACAAGAGTTGGCTATAAAATAGAAGGGAAAAAGAAGACAAGGATTTGCAAAAAATGCGGAAAGGAAGTATAAGTGTATATTAAATTATGATTACCCATCTTAAAGAAAAATATAATAAGGAAGTTCTGCCCAAGATGAAGAAGGAATTTGGATACAAGAGCAGCATGGGAGTGCCTAAGATTAAAAAGGTAGTAATTAATACTGGGTTTGGAAGATTAGTAACAGGGCAAACAGGAGGGGAAAGACAAAAAATAGAAAAAAGAGTTTTGAATGATCTTAGTCTAATAACTGGTCAGAAAATGGTTTTACGTGGAGCAAAGAAGTCTGTTGCTAGTTTTAAAACAAGAAAAGGAATGCCTATTGGTGCATCATGTGTTTTAAGAAGAAAAAAGATGCACGACTTTTTAGAAAGATTAATTCACGTTGCCTTACCTAGGTCTCGTGACTTTAAAGGGATAAATCCTGACTCAATAGACGAAAACGGAAATTTAAATTTTGGGATTAAAGAACATATTATCTTTCCTGAAGTTTCCCCGGAACAGGCAAAACAGATTTTTGGATTAGAGGTGACGGTAGTTACTACTGCTGATAATAAAGAGGAAGGATTAAAGTTGTTTAGATTATTAGGATTCCCAATAAGAGAAGAAGATAAAAAGAAAGTAGAAAAAGAAAATAAATAATTTTGAAAAATGGCCAAGAAATCACAAATAGCAAAATCTAATAAAGAACCAAAGTACGTTACTCGAGTTAATCGACGTTGTTTTAGATGTGGAAGAAAGAAAGGTTATATGAGAAAATTTGGTTTATGTAGAATCTGCTTCAGAGAATTGGCTAATAAAGGTTTAATTCCAGGAGTTAAAAAATCTTCTTGGTAAAATTATATTATTATGGCAGATAAAATAGCTGACATGCTTACTCAAATAAGGAATGCTCAGGAACTTTCCCGCCCAGAAGTGAAGATTCCTTTTTCTAACCTGAAACACGAGGTTGCGAAAGTTCTTCAGAAAGAAGGATTTGTTAAAGATATTAAGGTGAAAGGAAAAATCCCAAACAAGTTCATCTTGGTTAAATTGAAGTATAACGATGATCAACCAGCTATTTCTGGTTTAAAGAGAGTTTCCAAATCAAGTAGAAGAGTTTATACTCCGGCAAACAAGATTGATAGATTAAGAGGAGGCTATGGTGTCTATATCATTTCTACTTCTAAAGGATTGAAGACTGGAAGGGAGGCAAGAAAAGAAAACTTAGGAGGAGAAATAATTTGTGAAGTTTGGTAAAAATTATTATGTCTAGAATAGGTAAAAACAAAATTGAAATACCGAAAGGAGTTGAAATTAAAGAAGAAGGAAAGAAGATTACTGTTAAAGGTCCTAAGGGAGAACTTTCCCATGAGATAAGGCCTGAAATTGAGATTTCTATTAAAGAGAATGAAATTACTGTTTCTCCTAAAATAGAAACAAGGCAAACCAATGCTTATTGGGGATTGACCCGATCACTCTTAGCTAACATGGTAAAAGGAGTAACTGAGGGATTTGAGAAAAAACTTGAAATTAGAGGAGTTGGTTACAGGGCTAGCATGGAAGGAGAAACACTAGTTTTAAAAGTTGGCTTTTCTCACTTGGTCAATATTAAAAAACCTGAAGGGATTGATTTTTCTGTTGAAAAGAATATTATTACTGTTTCTGGTATTGATAAGCAAAAAGTTGGTCAAACTGCAGCAAAGATTAAGAAAGTTCGTCCTCCAGATGCTTACAAGGGAAAAGGAATAAGATATCTTGGAGAAGAAGTAAAGAAAAAAGAAGGTAAAAAAGCAGCAACTGCTTCTCAATAAGTTAAACATGACAATAAGAACAAAAAGAAAAAGACGTCAAAAAAGAGTTAGAGCAAAGATTTCAGGAACAGCAAAGATTCCTCGTCTTTGTGTTTTTAGATCAGCAAATCACATTTATTGTCAGTTGATTAATGATGAGAAAAGAGAAACTATTCTAGCTGCCAATGATTTTGAATTAAAAGATGCTAAGAAAGCAAAGAAAGAAGATAAGTATAGTGGAAAGGTCGCTGTAGCTTATAATGTTGGAAAATTGATTGCAAAAAGGGCGGAAGAGAAAAAGATTAAAAAAGTAGTTTTTGATAGAAATGGGTTTGATTATCATGGAAGAGTTAAGGCTTTGGCAGAAGGGGCAAGAGAAGGTGGTTTGGAATTTTAAATAATCAAATAAATTATGGATAATAATAAAAGAAAAAATAGAAGAGATAATAGGAGAGATAACAGAAGAAAAGTCAAAAAAGATGACTTTGATTCTAATTTGCTTGATTTGACAAGAGTGGAGAGAATGACCGGTGGCGGAAGAAGGCTTAGGTTCAGAGCAACAGTTATTGTTGGAGACAGAAAAGGAAAGGTAGGATTAGGAGTAGCTAAAGGAATAGATGTTGCCCAGGCTATCGAAAAAGCAACAAGGTTGGCAAAGAAGAACGTGATTGAAGTTCCGATTGTTGAAGGAACAGTTCCTTTTGAAGTAGAAGCAAAGTATGGATCGGCAAGGATTTTAATCCGTCCTCAAAGAAAAGGAAGAGGTTTGGTTGCCGGAGGAACAGTAAGAGTTATTTGTGATCTTTCAGGAATTGAAGATATTTCTTCTAAGGTCCTTTCCAAATCAAGAAATAAAATAAATAATGCTAAAGCAACCCTTTTAGCATTCCAAAAACTTAAGAGAAAATAATTGGCTTATGCAATTGCATCGAGTAAAACCAACAAATAAAAAGAAGAAAAAGAAAAGAATTGGCAGAGGTGGCAAAAGAGGAACTTATTCTGGCAGAGGAATGAAAGGCCAGAAGTCTCGAGCTGGAGCCGGCCATAAACCAATTATTAGGGAATTGATTAAGAAATACCCTAAGCTTAAAGGGTATAAGTTTGACCCTCATTATCCTGAGGTAGTTATAGTTAACATTAAAGATCTTGATAAGAAGTTTGAAAGCAAGGATAAAGTTAATCCCAAAACCTTGATTGAGAAAGGATTGGTAAGTAAAATAAAAGGCAAGGTTCCTAAGATTAAAATCTTGGCAAAAGGAGAGACGAAAAAATCATTTGTGGTTGAGGGTTGTAGTTTTTCAGAGAAAGCGAAAGAAAAGATTGAAAAAGCAGGTGGTGAAATTAAATAAAATATTATGTGGTTCAAAAAGTTTTTCCAAATTTTTAAAATCCCTGATTTAAGGAAGAAAATACTCTTTGTTTTAGGGGTTTTTGTTGTTTTTAGAATAATGTCAAATATTCCTATTCCTGGAATTGACTTACTCAGATTGAAAGAATTGTTTGCCAATAATCAGATGCTTGGTCTTATGAATATTTTTACTGGAGGAGCTTTAAGTAGATTATCTATTGTAATGTTGGGGCTTGGTCCTTACATTACTTCTGTTATTATTCTCCAGCTTTTAACAATGGTTGTTCCGCAATTGGAAAGATTACAGAAAGAAGAAGGTGAAGCAGGAAGGCAGAAGATTAATAGCTATGGTAGGTTTTTAACTATTCCTTTGGCTGCTTTGCAGGCATTTGGAATGCTTACCTTGTTTCAGAGAGGAGCTAACCCAGTAATTGGACAACTTTCTCCTCAAATGATGGCAACTTCCATTGTTACTATTGTTGCAGGAAGTGTTCTTTTGATGTGGTTAGGAGAATTAATTACTGAAAAAGGAATAGGGAACGGAATATCACTTTTAATTTTTGCTGGTATCGTTGCTGGAGCACCTACATCAATTTATCAAAGTTATATGGATTTAGAAGGTAATCCAGCTAGATTAACTTCCTATATTTTCTTCTTTGTTGTTTCTCTTGTTATTATTGCAGGAGTGGTAATGATTAATGAAGGAAGAAGGAATATTCCAGTTTCTTATGCTAAGAGAGTGAAAGGAAGAAAGATGTATGGAGGAGTTTCAACTTATATTCCTTTGAATGTTAACCCTGCTGGAGTTTTGCCTATAATTTTCGCTTTATCTTTGATGATGTTTCCTAATATGATAGCAACTTTCTTGTCGGGAGCAGGAAGTGAAACATTGGCTGGCTTAGCTCAGTCAGTAAGTAATTTCTTTGAAAATCCATGGGCTTATGGATCTATTTACTTTGGCATGGTTTTTGCTTTTACTTACTTTTATACTGCTGTCACTTTTGATCCGGAGGCAATATCTTCCAATCTTCAAAAGATGGGAGGATTTGTTCCTGGAATCAGGCCAGGGAAGCATACCGCTGAGTTTATAAAATATATTTTGAACAGAGTGCTTTTCTTTGGTGCCTTGTTCTTGGGGACGATTGCTATTTTGCCTTCCTTGATGCAAGGAGTAACAGGGGTAACTTCATTCCAGTTCTTAATTGGTGGTACGGCCTTGTTGATTGTTGTTAGTGTGATCTTGGAAACAATGAAACAAATCAAAGCTCAGTTAAAAATGAGAGAATACGAAACTTTTTAAATAATTAATTAAACCTTAAAATATCATGAAAGCATCTGCAATTATTATCATGGGTTGTCCTGGTTCTGGAAAAGGAACTCAGGCTGAAATTCTTTCCGATAAATTCGGATTGTATTATTTAGAATCTTCTAAAGTAATCGATGGAAAACTGGCTGACATTAAAGAGGGAGACACAGAAACTGTCAATGGTAAAGAATTTTCTCTAGTTGAAGAAAGAGAAAAAAGACATGCTGGTGATATTATGAGTCCAGAGCTAGTTACTCATTGGATGAAGGAGAAAGCAAAAGAAGTTGCTTCAGATGGAAAGAAAATGGTTGTTGCTGGCTCTCCAAGAACAGTTTATGAAGCAGAGAACTTCATGCCTTTATTGAGTGAGTTGTATGGGAAAGAGAATATAGTAACTGTTGTTATTGATTTGGATGAAAAAGAAGCTATTTACAGAAGTGCTCATAGGAGAATATGTTCTCTTGCAAGACATCCAATTCTTTATTTTGAAGAAACAAAAGATTTAACAATTTGTCCTCTTGATGGTTCTAAATTAATTGTAAGAGAGGATGACAACGAAGAGGTTATCAAAAGAAGAATGGTAAAATACAGAGAGAGAACATTGCCTTTGCTTGAATACCTAGAGAAAGAAGGATACGCTATCGTGAACGTTAAAGGAAAAGAGACCCCAGTAGAGCTTCACGAGGAAATATTGGAAAAAATGGAATGATTACCATAAAAAGCAAAGAAGAAATTAAAATAATGAAAGAAGGCGGTAAAATGCTGGCCGGTGTTTTAAAAGAACTAGGAGAAAAAGTAGAGCCAGGAATTACCACCAATGAATTAAATATGGCTGCTGAAAGCCATATTTTAAAATTAGGAGCAAAACCTTCATTTAAAGGTTATCAAGACTTTCCAGCTGCTCTTTGCACTTCTATAAACGAGGAGATTGTTCATGGGGTCCCCTCAGAGAGGAGATTGAAAGAAGGAGATATTATTACTTTAGATATCGGTCTTTATTACAAGGGTTTTCATTCAGACATGGCAAAAACTTTTGAAGTAGGAGAAGTTTCTCCTGAAGTGAAGAGATTGGTAAGAGTAACAAAGAAAGCATTGAAAGTTGGAATTAATAAGTTGAGACCAGGAAACACTACAGGGGATGTTGGAAATACTATTCAACGCTATGTTGAATCTCAAGGATTTGGTGTAGTTCGTGACTTATGTGGGCATGGAATAGGAAGAGACCTTCATGAAGATCCTCAGATTTTAAACTACGGGAAAAGAAGAAGCGGAGAAGAATTTGAAGAAGGGATGGTTGTTTGTCTTGAGCCGATGGTTGTTGTCGGGGATTGGAGAATTAAAAAAGGAAAAGATGGTTTTTCTTTTTTAACTCAGGACAATTCTCTTTCTGCTCATTTTGAACATGAAATAGCAATTACAGAGGAAGGTCACTTGGTTTTAACCGAGTGATTTATTTGAGAAATAAATTGTTTTCAGCGCTTTAGGAGCGCTTTTTTCTTTTCAGGAAAAAATGTTATAATTAATTATTAATAAAATTATTTTAAATAAATATGGAAGAAATTCGTTTATCTGTTGTTGTTCCTGCTTACAATGAGGAAAAAAGACTTCCAGGAACATTGAAAGCATTAGATAAGTATTTATCAAATCAGGATTATAAGTACGAGATTGTTGTTGTTGATGATGGATCAAAAGATAATACAGCAGGAGTTACAAAAGAATTAAGTTCTCAAATCAGCAATCTTAGATTGGTTGACAATAAGGAGAATCACGGAAAAGGGTACGTTGTTAGACAAGGAATGATGGAAGCGAAAGGTAAATATCGATTATTTACGGACGCAGATAATTCTACGACCGTAGATCATGTTGAAAAAATGTTCCCTTATTTTGATAAGGGCTTTGATGTTGTTATCGGTTCAAGAGAGATAAAGGGAGCAGTTTTAGATCCTCCTCAGGGATTCGCCAGAAGAATGACAGGAGCTGCTTTTAGGTTATTAACTAATATCTTTACTGGGCTGTGGGAAATTGAAGATACTCAGTGTGGTTTTAAGTGTTTTACTGGAGAAGCAGTAGAAAACGTCTTTCCCTTCTGCCGGATTGATCGTTTTGCCTTTGACCCGGAGTTATTAGTAGTTGCCAAGAGAAAAGGTTATAAAATAAAAGAAGTACCAATAAGATGGGTGAATGACGTTAACAGCAAAGTTAATTTCAAGAGTATGGCAAAAATGGGTTTTGATTTAATTAAAATAAGGAAGAATTTAATTAAAAAAGTTTATGATAAAGAAGAGTAAAGATAAAAAGGCTAAATTTCCTTCTGAATTACGTTATGATATTGCTTCAAAGGACTGGGTTGTTATTGCTACTGGAAGAGCAAGAAGACCTGAAACCTTTGCTGACGAAAGAAGAGTAAAACAGAAAATTTCAAAAAAAGATTGTCCTTTTTGTAACGTTGAAGACCAAGAGTTTCCAACTCTTATTTTTTCAAAAGGAGAAAAAGTTTCTTTAAAGAAAAAGGGACAAGTTCCCAAGGACTGGACAACGGTTGTTTTGCCAAACAAATATCCTGCCTTTTTTCCTTCCTCGCGCTTAGAAAAAAGAACTGAAGGAGGGATTTATCAAAAAATGAATGCCGCTGGTTTTCATGAGATAGTTATTACTAAAGATCACGATAAACAATTAGCCCAATTTTCTGTAGAAGAAGTGAAAGAAGTCATGGATGTTTATCAGAGTAGATATTTAGAATTAATGAAAGAGAAGTTTGTTAATTATGTTTCTATTTTTCATAATCATGGAGTAGAAGCTGGAGCAAGTATTTATCATCCTCATTCTCAGATTTTAACTACTCCTTTAATTGATGTTGATTTAAGAAATGCTTTGATTAACGCCGAAGATTATTACAAGAAGAACAAGAAGTGTATTTATTGTGTAATGGGAGAATGGGAAAGAAAGAATAAAAAGAGGATTGTTTTTGAAAACAAAGACTTTTTAGTAATTTGTCCTTTTGCCTCTAAGTCTGCTTTTCAAATGATTGTTACTCCGAAAGAGCACCAGCCTTACTTTGAAAGAATAACTGAAGATCAGAAGTGGCAGCTAGCTGAGGCCTTCCGAGAGGCCATGAGAAGGCTCTACGAGGGAATAAAGGACCCTCCCTATAACTTTTACCTTCACACTGCTCCATGCGATGGAACAAAGAATGAGTCTTATCATTGGCATTGGACAATTCTTCCGAAAACATCTATTTGGGCAGGGTTTGAAATTGGGACCAGGATGGAAATTTCAACAATTGAGCCCGAGGTCGCTGCTCAACATTTAAGAAAACAAAAATAATTTATTATGAAACCATTAGTTGTTGCTAATTGGAAATGCAATCCGGAATCTTTTAATAAAGCAAAGAAAATATTTAGCTCAATTAAGAAAGGAGCAACGAAAGTTAAAAATGTAGAAACTATCGTTTGCCCCCCTTATATTTATCTTCCTGAATTGATTAAGTCAGCTAAAAAAACAAAGGTTAAGATTGGAGGAGAGAATTGCTTTTGGGAAGAAGGAGGATCTTTCACTGGAGAGATTTCAGCAAAAATGTTAAAGGATTTAGGTTGTAGTTACGTTATTGTTGGCCATTCTGAAAGAAGGAAATATTTCAAAGAAACCAACAAGTTAATTAACAAGAAGATAAAATTAGCTTTAAATAACAATCTTAAGGTTATTCTTTGTATTGGAGAAACCAAGAAGGAAAAAGAAGAAGGAGATTTTAATAAAATAATCAGAAAGCAAATTAAGAAAGGATTAAAAAATATTCCTCGTGCGAAATTAAAACAAATCCTTATTGCTTATGAACCAGTTTGGGCAATTGGTTCTGGAAAACCATGCAAGCCGGTTCAAGCTCAGGTTACTAGCTTATTAGTTAAGAAAGTCTTAACAGAGCTTTATAACAGAAAAGCAGCAGGGGAAGTCCCGGTTCTCTACGGTGGAAGCGTTAACAAAGATAATGCTCTTGATTATCTCAAAGAAGGAGGAGTAAAAGGGTTGTTGATAGGAGGAGCTTCTTTGAGGCCAAAGGAGTTTGTTAAG
The DNA here is from genome assembly GCA_964607015.1 of uncultured Candidatus Saccharibacteria bacterium. Classification (GTDB taxonomy): domain Bacteria; phylum Patescibacteriota; class Minisyncoccia; order Minisyncoccales; family JAGGXC01; genus CAYUNN01. The sequence goes on along the minus strand of CAZSHN010000003.1, from coordinate 28,639 downwards.
ATTATTAAAGACGCTAGCACTCTTTGACTTTTACTGCCTTTCTTGTTAAAGTTTTTTAGAGTATGAATAAAGTACTAAAAGGAAAATTTCATAATATTACTGTGGGAGAGCTTGATTTTGAAGGAGTGGTTGATGAAATAATTAACTGGATGAAAGAAAGACCAGCCAGTTCTTATAATGTTATTGTTGGCTGTGATTCTTCTTCTAGCGAAGAGCCTCATTTTCCAGTAGCTATTGTTGTCCTCCGAAAAGGTGAAGGAGGAAGATTTTTCTTGAAGAAAGCGAAATATAAAGATAAACGTTTCTATAACTGGCGTCAGAGAATATTGGAAGAGGTTTTGCTCTCTTGTGATTTAGCCTTGGTTTTAAGGGAGAAACTAAAAGAAAAAGTTGAAAAAGCTAATAGAGAGTTGTCTCAATCAGAGGAAATTGTTGGAGGAAAGAAGTTTGATTATCAGTTTCGCTATATCCATGCTGACGTAGGAGCAGAAGGAGTAACTAAAGATATGATTAAAGAAGTGACTGGATTGATTAGAGGTAATGGTTTTGAGCCGAAGATAAAGCCTGAGGCTTATGCAGCAACAGTTGTTGCTGACAGGTTTTCCTAAAAAGATGTTTTAAATTATGAAGTTAAACCAAAGTTACTTTAAATAAGTAGCTTTTTCTATATATATGAGTAAAGGTAAAAAAATAACCGTGGCAATGTCAGGAGGAGTTGACTCTTCAGTGGCAGCTTATCTTTTGAAAAAAGAAGGAAATGATGTAAAAGGAATCTTTTTAAGATTGGCTGATGTTCCTGACTTTGAAGAATCCCAAGAAGCAGCAGAGAAAATAGCTGATTCTTTAGGTATTCCTTTTTCTGTTCTTGATCTCAGAAAAGAATTTGAGGAAGAAATAATTGATTGCTTTTTAAGAGAAATAAAAAGAGGGGTTACTCCTAATCCTTGTATAATTTGTAATAAGAAAATAAAGTTTGGTTTACTTCTAGATAAAGTACTAGAGGAAAGTGATTATTTAGCTACTGGTCATTATGTTCAATTAAAGAAAGAAGATGATTATAAGTTATTTAAAGGGAAAGACAAGACAAGAGATCAATCTTATTTTCTTTGGAAATTGAACCAGGATCAGTTGAAACATCTTTTATTCCCTGTGGGAGGATATGAAAAGAGGGAAGTTCAGGAAATTGCCAAAAAGGTAGGGATTGAGGAAATTAAAAGGCCAGAATCTAGAGAAATATGTTTTGTTCAAGGGAAATTGAAAGAATTTTTGAAAAGAAGCCTTGGTTTGGAAAAAGGGAAAATAGTTGATAAAAAAGGAAATGTTTTAGGAGAGCATGGTGGCCTTTATCTTTATACTATTGGTCAGAGGAAGGGGATAGATATAGGAGGATTAAGTAGTCCTTTCTATGTTTTGGATAAAGATTTAAGAGAGAATAATTTGATTGTTACTCAAGATGAGGAAGATCTGTTTAAGAAAAAGATTCAGCTAGAAGATATTAATTGGATTAGTGGAAAAGAACTAGAGTTGCCTATGAAAATAGAAGCAAAGATTAGGTATAGGCATGATTCTTGTCCGGCCAAGCTTAAAAAAGGATATCTGCTAGAGTTTGATTCTCCTCAAAGAGCAATAACTCCAGGGCAGTCAGCTGTTATTTACAAAGGAGAAGAGCTATTAGGAGGAGGGATAATAAGTTGACATTATTCAATAATTATTTTATCTTGAAGATGAGTTATTTAAAAAATTAATAGGAGGTGAAATTTGTGACTGGAACAGTGGATATAGGGAAAATTTCAAAGCAAATAGCTGATAACGACTTTTTCAACCTCGGAAACTTTCAAGGTGCTGACAATGCAAGACTATCAAGCCAGATACATGAAACCCACGAACACGAAAAAAAACTTGGCACTCACTTAGAAAGCATTGCATATCAAGAAGGAGTTAAAAACTCTCACTTAAAATCTAAAATACCGCTAAGAGAAGTTGATACCGGTGGATTTTAACAAAAATAATACTCCTAAATAATAATCTACATGGATGTTATAAACACATCCATTTTCTTTTTAAGGCTAGGTTGATACTTTATAACCGATAACCTATAATAGAAATATGGACTCAAAAGAAGTGCGTCGTAAATTTTTGGAATTCTTTGAGAAAAGAAGACACAAAGTTGTGGCTTCTTCCTCTCTTATACCAGCTGATTCTAGTGTTTTGTTTACTACTGCTGGAATGCAAAGATTTTCTCCTTATCTTGCTGGAGAGAAAGATGTTATTGAAGATTTTGGAACAAGACACCTTGCTTCTTCTCAAAAATGTTTTAGAGCAAATGATATTGAAGAGATAGGAGATGATACTCATCATACCTTTTTTGAAATGCTAGGGAATTGGTCAATAGGAGAAGATCCTCAGCATGGTTATTTTAAAGAAGGAGCAATAAAATATGCTCTGGATTTATTATTGGAAGGATATGGCTTTGAAAAAGACAAGCTTTGGATAACTATATTTAAAGGAAATAAAGATATTCCTAAAGATGAAGAATCAAAGAAAATTTGGCAAAAGTATGGTATCCCAGAAGAAAGAATAAGAGAGTTTGGAGAAGAAGATAACTTATGGGGTCCGGTAGCAGAAACTGGTCCTTGTGGGCCAAATACAGAAATTCATTACGATAGAGGAGAAGAGTGTGGTTGTTCAAGTTCTAGTTGTGGGCCGAATTGTGAAAAATGTCAGAGATTTGTAGAGATTTGGAATTTAGTCTTTATGGAATATTTTAAAGACAAAGACGGAAGTTTTAGAGTGCTTCCTTTTAAAAACGTAGATACTGGAGCGGGGTTAGAAAGATTGGCTTCGGTTTTACAAAAGAAGCCTTCTGCTTTCGAGACAGATCTTTTTTGGCCTCTTATTCAAGAATTGGTTAAGAATTCTTCTTTTGATTATGAAGAAGAAAAAAGAAAGTTTAGGATTATAGTCGATCATATCAGAGGAGCAGTTTTTCTTGCTTCAGAAGGAATAATTCCTTCAAATACAGATCGAGGCTATATTCTAAGAAGGATCCTTAGAAGAGTGATGGTTTTTGGAAAAGTTTTAGAATTAAATGATAATTTTCAAATTGATTTAGCAAAGAAAGTAATAGATCTTTACAAAGATGTTTATCCTAATCTTTTATCTAAACAATCAGAAATTCTTACTGTTATTCAGAAAGAAGAAGAGAAATTTAACAAAACTCTAGAAAAAGGGATGAAAGAGTTTAAAAAAGCTTTAGAAGTATGTGGAGATTCTAAAAAGATTGATTCAGAGAGAGCTTTCGAACTTTATTCTACCTATGGATTTCCTTTGGAAATAATGAAAGAACTTTGTAAGGAAAGAGATATAAAATTAGACGAGGAAGGTTGCCAGGAGTTACTTAGAGAACATCAAGAAATTTCCCGAGCCGGAGCAGAGAAGAAATTTGGAGGAGTAGGGAAGGACGCTGATTATCAATCAACTAAGCTTCATACTGCTACACATCTATTACATACATCCCTGAGAAAGGTTCTTGGAGATCATGTAAAACAGGAAGGATCTGATATTAACTCTGAAAGACTAAGATTTGACTTCTCTCATCCGAAGAAAATGACAGAAGAGGAGATTGAAAAGGTAGAGAACTTAGTCAATGAAAAAATTGAAGAAGATTTAGAGATTAAAAAAGAGGAAATGGATTTTGAAAAGGCAATTGAGTCTGGTGCTCTTGCTTTCTTTAAAGAAAAATATCCTGATCGAGTAAGCGTTTATTCGATAAATGATTTTTCTAAGGAAGTTTGTGCCGGTCCTCACGTAAAAAGAACATCGGAGTTAGGAAAATTCAAAATTAAGAAAGAAAAAAGCTCCTCAGCAGGAGTAAGAAGAATTAAAGCTATTTTAGAAAATAATTAATCAAACAATATGCCACAGGAAATTTTCGACATTGTTTCTCCTAAAAAATCAAAAAAGATTATTACTCCTATTAAAAAGGAAAAACCAAAGGTTTTTAAAAAAAGAAAGATTCATTTTGGATTTAAGAAGATATGGATAGTAATTATTCTTCTTTTTGTGGCTGGCTTTGCCTTGTATTTTTTTGTTCCTTCTGAGGTAGAGGTAACTATTAAACCTAAAATGGAGAGGTTTAATTCAAGTTTTGAATTAACAATAGATGAAGAAGCAAACCAGGTAAACATTTTAAGTAAAACTGTCCCTGGTGATTTTATTGAAGAGCAGAATTCTCTTTCTCAAAGCTTTTCTTCTTCAGGAAAAGTATTTGCTGAAGAAAAAGCAAGTGGAATCGTCAGAGTTTATAATGATTATTCCTCTTATTCTCAAACATTAAGAGCAAATACTAGGTTTATGTCTTCTGATGGAAAGGTTTTTAGAACACCTGAAAAAATAATTATTCCAGGGAAGAAGACAGAAGGAGGAAAAGAAGTCCCTGGCTATATTGATGTTAATGTTGTTGCTGATAATGCTGGTCCTGATTATAATGTTGGACCTACTAGCTTTTCTGTCCCAGGATTAGCTGGCACTGCTTTATATACTAAAATATATGGAGAATCTTTCGATAAAATGGAAGGAGGGATCAAACAAGAAGTTGCCCAAGTTACCGACGAAGATATCGCTAAAGCAGAAGAGCAAGTAATAGCAAAGTTAAAAGAGGAGGGGAATAAGATACTGAATAAAAAGGCACAAGATTCAGGAGATATTTTACTTGAAGGAACTTTGACTCAAGAGATAATTTCAACTTCAACCCTAATAGAAGCAGGAGCTGAAGTAGATAATTTTAACTTTTCAGCAGAGGTAAAAACAAAAGGGTTGGCTTTTTCAAGAGAAGATGTTAGAATGCTTATTCAAAATTATTTAAGGGAACAGGATTTGAATAAAAAGAAAGTTTATGATAAAAGTCTTGTTATGAACTGGGAAATTAAGGAAGAGAATCTAGAAGAGGGATTTGTTGACTTAGGACTTGATTTCTCTGTTGAAACATATTCAGAAATGTCTGAATTTGACGTTAAAAAAGAAATAGCAGGAAAAGATATTTCCGAAACAGTAAATTATTTAGGAAACAAAGAAGAAGTTGCTACGGTTGACTTAAGCAAGTCTCCATTTTGGACAAGAAAGGTCCCAGAGAATTTTGAAAAGATAAAAATTAATTTTATCCTTGACTAAATTAGATATTTTTGCTATCTTTAAAAACAGTTTTTAATGGCTAAAAATAAAGATAAATCGAATCAAAGTCAATCTTCCAATAGGAAGAGCGAAGAAAGAGTGGATGGAGTTGTCCTCGAGGCATTACCCAATGCCTTATTCAAAGTTAAGCTGGAGGACGGCGTTGAAGCATTAGCTCACTTATCTGGAAAGATTAGACACTTTAGAATAAAGATCTTACCTGGGGATAAAGTAACAATAGAAAGATCTCCTTGCGATAAGACTAGAGGTAGGATAGTTTATAGGAAAAAGAGATAGGTTGGCTTTGAGAAATAATTTAACATGAGAGTACGATCTTCAGTTAAAAAAATTTGCCGGGATTGTAAGATTATTCGAAGGAAAGGCCGAGTTTATGTAATTTGTAAAAATTCTAAACATAAACAGCGACAAGGATAGCTGATTGTTTTTTGATATTAAAACTTAGATTATTTTTCTAAAGATTTTTTTATTATGTTAAGAATTGCAGGAGTAAATATTCCAGAGGACAAAGAAATAAGAGTTGGCTTGACCTACATTTACGGAATAGGGAATTCTTTGAGTATTAAAATATTAAAAGAAGCAAAGATTGAGAAAGAAAAGAAAGCAAAAGAATTAACAAAAGAAGAAACCAGTCGTTTAAGAAAGATAATCGAAGAAAAGCACAAAGTAGAAGGAGAATTAAGAAGAGAAAAGATGCTTTCTTTAAAAAGACTTAAAGATATTGGTTGCTGGAGAGGAATTCGCCATATTAAAAGACTTCCAGTAAGAGGACAAAGAACAAAAACTAATAGCAGGACAGTTAGAGGAAACGTAAGAAAAACTGTTGGATCTGGTAAAAGAAAAGCTCCTGCACCTAAGTAAGTAGAAATAAAAGTATTAATTCATGGGAAAGAAAAAAGTTATTCAAAAAAGTAAAGAAGAGTTGTTAGAAGAAAGAGAGAAGATTGAAGAAAAGATGAATAAAGGAGTTAAGGTTAAGAAATCTAAAAGAATTAGAAAAGGAAGAGTCTATATCAGTTCTTCTTATAACAACACCTTAATCACTTTAACTGACGATAATGGAAATGCGTTAGCTTGGGCTAGTGCAGGAAACCTTGGTTTTAAAGGAACAAAAAAGGCAACTCCTTTTGCTGCTTCAAAAGTAGCATCAAAAGTTTGTGAAACAGCAAAATACGTTGGAATGGAAGAAGTAGATGTTTTTGTTAAAGGGATTGGTTCTGGTCGTGACTCAGCTATTCGATCTCTTACTACTCATGGATTAGAATTAACTTCAATTAAGGACGTTACTCCGATTCCTCATAACGGTTGTCGTCCACCTAGGCCTCGTAGAGTATAATAATTATGAAAAACAATAAATGCAAAATTTGTAGAAGGATGGGAACAAAACTCTTTTTGAAAGGTGAGAGATGTTTTTCACCTAAATGTTCAATGGTGAAAAAACCTTACCCTCCTGGAATAAAAGCAAAAAGAAGAAGAAAGATTTCCGAGTATAATAGAGAATTGAGAGAAAAGCAGAAGCTAAAGAGTTGGTATAATTTACAAGAAGGTCAATTTAGAAACTACGTTAAAGAGGTCTTGAAGAAAAGAGGAGCTACCTCAAAAGAAGGAGAAGCTGTTCATGCTCCTACTCTTTTAATTCAAAAATTAGAATCAAGATTAGATAATATGGTTTTCAGAATGGGTTTTGCAGATTCCAGAAGTCAAGCTCGTCAAATTGTTTCTCATGGACATATTCTAGTAAACGGAAAGAAAGTTGATATTCCTAGTTATCGAGTAAAAATTGATGACAAAATACAGATTGATCCTAAGGCGGCGAAAAAAGAAATATTTAAAAACATTGAACCAAGCCTTAAAAAGAAGGATTTACCTTCTTGGGTTTCCGTGGATATTAAAAAACTTGAGGGAAAGGTTGAAAATCTTCCTTCACTTGAAGATATTTCTCCTCCAGTAGAAATATCCATGATTTTTGAGTTTTATTCTCGTTAATTTTTAAATAACTATTTCAAAAAAATATGATTCCTTTACCTTCTCAACCTAAAATTATTAAAAAAGAAGACAACAGAGCAGTTTTCGAAGTAGAAGGACTTTACCCAGGATATGGAGTTACTCTTGGTAATTCTTTAAGAAGAGTTTTGCTTTCTTCTCTTGAAGGAGCAGCTGTTACTAAAATTAAGATCAAGGGTGCTCAGCACGAGTTTTCTACCATTTCTGGAGTAAAAGAGGATGTGATAGACATCTGCCAGAACTTAAAAAAATTAAGATTTAAGATATTCACTTCAGAGCCTCAAAGAGCAACTCTTCAAGTAAAAGGAGAAAAAGAAGTGATAGGCGAAGACTTTAATTTACCTTCTCAGGTAAAATTGATTAGTAAGTCAGTGCCCATTGCTACTATTACTAGCAAAGGAACTACTTTAGAGATAGAGATTCAAATTGAATCAGGAAGAGGTTATGCTTCTGCAGAACAAATGAAAGAAAAAGAAAAGTTATCAGTAGGGGAGATTCAACTTGATGCAATTTTTAATCCGGTAAAGAAAGTATCTTTTCATGTAGAGAATATGAGAGTGGGAGAAAGGACTGATTTTAATAAACTAAAAGTTGACATTACTACTGATGGCACTCTTGATCCAGAACAGGTTCTATATCAAGCATCAGAAATATTAGTAAAGCATTTTTCTTTAATCTCTGAGAGTTTTGCTCCAGAAGAAAAAGAGAAAAAAGGAAAGAAGAAGACAAAGAAAGAAGAGAAAAAAGAAGAAAAGAAAGAAGAACAAGAAGAAGATCCTTCTGAAATAGAAATTGAAGATCTTAATATTTCTTCAAGAACAGCAAATGCTTTGATTGGAAATAATATTAAGACATTGGCTGGTCTTTTACAGAGAAAAGAAGAAACTCTTTTAGAAATTGATGGTTTTGGAGAAAAAGGATTAAAAGAGATTAAAAAAGCTTTAAAGAAATATAATTTAGAGTTGAAGTAAATTCATGAAAAAGAAGACGAAAGGCCGAAAATTTAATCGAACAAGAGATCAAAGAAAAGCTTTTTTGACAAGCTTAATTAGTAATCTTCTTTTAAAAGAAAGAATAAAAACTACTGAGGCTAGAGCAAAAGAAATATCTCGACTAGCTGAAAAGTATATTACTAAGGCAAAGAAGATAGATTTGAATAAAAGAAGAAAGATGATTGCTGATTTGTCGCCAAAAGTAGTTAAAAAATTAGAAAAAGAAATTGCACCAAAGTACAAAGAAAGAAAGGGAGGCTATACTAGGATAATAAAAGTGGGCCCGAGAAATTCCGATGGTGCTAAAATGGTAATAATTGAATTAGTAAAATGAAAAGAGAAATTCATACAATAGATGTTGCGGGAAAATCATTAGGAAGAGTTTCTTCTCAGATCGCTCTTTTGTTACAGGGAAAGAATAAGCCTGAGTTTGTTCCTCATGAAGATGTTGGTGATTCCGTGGTAGTCAAAAACGCAGACAAAATTAGATTAAGCGGAAAGAAAATGAAACAAAAAAAGTATTATCATCACACTGGATATCCAGGAGGTTTAAAAGAAGAACCACTTGAAGAAATTTTTGAAAAAGATCCAACAGAAGTAATAAAAAGATCTGTTTTTGGAATGCTCCCTGGTAACAAATTAAGAAAAGAGAGAATTAAAAGGTTAAAATTTGAATAAAAATGCCTAAAACAAAAGAAAAAATTAAAAAAGAAACAAAGAAAGAGAGCAAGAAAGATGAAAGATATTACGAGTCAGTTGGAAGAAGAAAAACCGCTGTAGCTAGGGTTAGGATTTGGACCAAAGGAAAGAATCAAGTTATTGTTAATGACAACAATCTTAAAGATTATTTCAAGCAAGAAAAATTGCAGAAGAAGGTTTTAAGTCCGCTAGATAAAATGAATTGTGAGGATAAGTTTAAAGTGAAAGTGATAGTAAGGGGAGGAGGTATCAACGCTCAAGCAGAAGCAGTAAGGCATGGTATTTCCAGAGCTTTAGTATTATTCAATGCTGACTTTAAGAAAAGGCTAAAGAAAGTAGGTTATTTAACCAGAGACCCAAGAATGAAAGAAAGGAAGAAGTTTGGTAAAAAGGGTGCAAGAAGATCTCCTCAATGGCAGAAGAGATAATACTTTTTGTTTGACTGGACCATCCTAAAATGTGAAAATATAACTAGCTGTAAGTTATTTTTTTTGTTTAAAAATGCTCAAAGAATTAATTGATAAATATTATCAGGACAAGAGGGAAGAAAGAGAAAAGAAGAAGTTCTATATAAGTGATGCTGGGAAATGCCCACGTCAAATTTTCTTTAAATTTAAAAATGCACCTTGCAAAGAAATGGAGCCAAGGATTTTAAGGATTTTTGATCAGGGAAACTATGTTCATTTAAGATTAATGCGTGACTTGTTTTCTCTGGGAATTGCAGTAGCTTCAGAAATTGACATTCCTCCTACAGAAGATATTGGAGGAAGGGCAGACGCGATTGTGAGAGTAAATAATGAGCTGTATGTGGTAGATTTTAAGAGTATTAACAGCATGATATTGAATAGAATGAATAAGCCGAAAGAAGAAAATGTTCTACAGCTTCAGCTTTATCTTCATTTTTTTAAGATCAAGAAAGGAATCTTGTTATACGAAGGAAAGGATAGCTCTAAGATAAAAGAGTTTTTAGTTGATTATAATGAAAAGACAGCAAAGAAAATATTGAAAGATTTTAGAAGGTTAAGAATTAATCTTAAAAAGAATCTTATTCCCAAAAAGCTTTCTGATTCTTCTAATTGGCAATGCAGATTTTGTCAGTACAAAGAACTTTGCCGTTTAGCCGGAAAAGACAATATGAAATGGGGTGATTTTAAAAAGGCTATCCGAGAAAAAGAGAAAAAAGGAAAGAAGAAGTCAAAGAAAAAGAAAAAGGTAAAAGTTAAAAAAGCTTAATTGATATTTTAAAAACCAGCTTTTAGAAGCTGTTTTTATTTAAATGAGCAAAAGATTACCAAGAAGTTTCTATGTCAGACCAACTCTTGAGGTTGCTAAAGATATTTTAGGAAAATATTTGGTTAGAAAAAAGGGGAAGAGTAAGTTGGTAGGAAAAATTGTTGAGGTAGAAGCATATATTGGGCCTGAAGATAAAGCTTCTCATGCCTATAACGGAAAAGTAACTCCAAGGTGTAAGCCGGTCTATTTAAAAGGCGGCTATTTTTATATCTATCTTTGTTATGGTATCCATTGGCAATTAAATATTACAACTAAGGGGAAAGGAGATCCGGAGTGTATTTTAATCAGAGCCTTAGAGCCAATTGGTTCTTATAGTGAGAAGGTTAAGGGGAAGACAGATGGTCCGGGAAAGTTATGTAAATGGATGGGCATTGATAAAAGACTTAACGAAGAAGATTTAGTTTATTCTAAAAGAGTCTGGGTGGAAGAAAGAGAAAAGAAAAAACCCCAAATTGTTTCAACTAAAAGAATTGGGATTGATTATGCCCAGGAATGGGCTGATAAACCTTGGCGCTTCTATATCAAAGATAATGATTTTGTTTCTAAGAAATAAGGTTTTAGAATAATTGATCTGAACGGTAGAAGTTATTTTTACTCAAAACATAAACTCTATTATTATTGCTATTCCAAAATATTTCTGGATTTTCGTATTCCTTAATCGTAATAATATTTAACCCGTCTCTGTTGTCAGTTTCTGTTATTTTTATCTTATCTCCACTACTAAATAAGAGGTAGTGATTATTTAACCAGAAGGTTTCTTTTATTTCTTTTGATAATCTAGTTAGGAAAACCTTCTCGTTTTCTTCTCTTCTTGGTTGTTCAAGAATCTCTGATAAAAAGAAAAGATATATCTCGTGGTTGTTTATCATTGAAATTCTTTTTCCGTCTGGAGAAAGGATTATTTCTTTAACATTATTTTCAATCTGCTCGAATTCTTCCTTTTCTTTATTGAAAATGTAAAGATTGTCGTTGCTTTCTATAAATACCTTTCCATTGAAAACTTTAATTCCTTCTATTTCTTCCAAGGGAAAAGGTTTGCTATTTATCTTTTCTGTTTTTTCTCCAGAAAGACTAGATTCAAAAATGAATCCTTCTTTGTCGACCCAGAAAATATTTCTACCTTCTATTGTGTAAGATCTAATATTTTTTATTATTTCTTCCGGTTCTCCTTCTTGGCTTAAGGTTAATTTAAAAAGATTTTTACTTTCTTTGTTTTCTGTAAAAAATAATTCATTTGGGTTATAGGGGTTGAACTTTATTTCTTCGGTGCTTGTAGGAAGATTAATTATAGTTTGAGAAGAGTTGTTTTCTAGGTTTGTTATAATCGAAAAAGAATTTTTTCCTCCAATTTCTTTTTCTATTAGAATATCTTCTGAATTATGATTCCATAAGACGTTTTTTATGGTTACTCCTTTTAAATCTTCTTCATTTATTATTATATTTCCCTCTCCTCCTTCTGAATTTATTAATTCAAGATAATAATTTTCTTCCCCTTGTCTTTTGAGAAGTATTTGTCCTTGGTCAGGAGAAGGGAAATAAGCCTTTACTTTATTGCTTACCGGAGAAAAGTTAATGTCTTTTTGAAAAAGAGTTATGTTTTCTGCTTTAGTAACCATTTCTTTTTCTACTCTTAATGTTTTTTCCCAGGAAACATAGCCATTTTTTTCTACTCTAATTTTGTATTCTTTTGGTAGGAGATTTTTAATAAATGATTCACCAAAGATAAAGTCAGTATTTTTGGTGAATTCATCGTCTATATATACCATGCATTGAGCAGGGCTTGCTTTTATAAAAAATCCACCAGTTTTTACTAGTTTTCTTTCGTCAAAGTTAAAACGATATCCTTGAGCATAAAAAATAGCCAGAGGAGCTCCGACGAAAAACAAGACAGCAAAGATAACAATTAATATCTTACAGTACTTCCTATTCATTGTATTATTATAACTTTTTAATCAATAATTAGTAAACCTTATTAGTTTATTCTATGTTAATTAACACTTATATTGCCTTAAAACAAGTGTTAAGCTCAAGCTTGATAATTTTTATTTTTTAGTTTAAAATAAACTGACATGGCAGAGAAATTTATCATAAAAGGCGGCAAGCCACTAAGAGGAATAGTTGAAATATCTGGTTTTAAAAATGCAGCAGGTCCTATTTTAGCTGCTTCTGTTTTGACTAAAGAAAAAGTAATTATAGATAATATTCCTTTAGTTGCTGATATTAAGAACCTTATAGATGTTTTAGAAGGAATGGGAGCTGAAGTGAATTTTCTTTCTGATAAAAAAGTAGAAATAGAGACCAAGAACATAGATCCTGAAAGAATAGATCCTGAAAAAATTGCCAAAACCAGAGTGTCTGTCCTTTTGATAGGTTCTTTACTGGCAAGATTCAAGAATTTTAAGATTGCTCATCCGGGCGGAGATAGGATTGGGGTAAGACCTATTTCTACCCATCTTTTAGCTTTAAAAGAACTTAGTGCTGATATTTCTAATGAATCAAACTTCTATAGTTTTACCACAAAAGAGCTAAAAGGAAAGAAGATTGTTTTGAAAGAATTTAGCGTAACAGCTACAGAGAACTTGATGATGGCTGCTTCGCTTGCCAATGGTAGAACCGAGATTATAGGGGCGGCAGCAGAACCTCACGTTCAAGACCTAGGAGAAATGCTTAATTCAATGGGAGCTAAGATTAAAGGCCTAGGGACGCACAATATTATAATTGAAGGAGTTGAAGAATTGCACGGAACATCTCATAAAATAATTCCTGATCCAATAGAGGCAGGGACTTTTATTATTGCTGGTTGCTTAACAGATGGAAAGGTTGAAGTTAAAGATATAAGACCTGACCATTTAGCGCTTTTTCTAGACAAATTAAAAGAAATTGGAGTAAGTTTTGAAGAAAAAGAAGAGTCAGTAGTGGTGAATTATTCTCCTCATTTGAAAGCAGCTGATGTTCAGTCGTTACCTTATCCTGGTTTTCCCACTGATCTTTTACCACCAGTATCTGCCTTGTTAACGCAGGCGGAAGGGAAGAGTTTAATTCATGATCCTTTGTATGATAACAGGTTTGGTCATCTTCAGGAGCTGAACAAAATGGGGGCTGATATTGAGTTAGTTGATCCGCATCGAGCTATAATATTTGGTAGAACTCCTTTGACTGGTCTTAAAATTGAAAGCTGGGACATCAGAGCAGGAGCATCTTTGGTTATTGCCGGATTAATAGCTGAAGGAGAAAGTGTTATTAAAAATATTCATCAAATTGATAGAGGATACGAAAAAATAGATGAAAAGCTTCAAAAGATAGGAGCTGAAATCAAAAGAGTATAATTTTTTATTAAACTATGTTTGTTAAAAAAATTGGAATTGATTTAGGAACTTGTAATTCGTTAGTTTTTATACCTCAAAAAGGGGTTGTGATTAGAGAACCTTCAGTTGTTGCTGTTTATATTGATGATAATAAGATTTTGGCCGTAGGAAATAAGGCAAAAGAAATGATTGGAAGAACTCCAGACGCTATTCAGGTTTATCGTCCTTTGAAAGACGGAGTTATTGCGGACTATAGAATAACCCAAGCAATGATTAAACATTTCGTTGATTCTTCTGGAAGGAGGTTTAGGTTTTTTAAACCCGAATTGATGATTTCTGTTCCTGCCGGAATTACTTCTACAGAAAAAAGAGCAGTAGTTGAGGCAGCCAATTTAGCAGGCGCAAAAGAAGCTTTTGTTGCAAAAGAGCCAATTCTTGCAGCAATTGGAGCAGGTATTCCTATTAATTCTTGCTCTGGCCATATGATTGTTGATATTGGAGGAGGAACAGCCGAAGTGGCAGTAATCTCTTTAGGAGGAATAGTTACTAGTGATTCAGTGAAAGTTGCGGGAGACAAAATAGATCAGGCAATCTCTGATTTTATTAAAAAGAAATACAATTTAGCTGTTGGTGACCAAACAGCAGAAGAAGTGAAGGTAAAAATAGGAACAGCTTTACCGGAGAAAGAAAAAAGACAATTAGAAGTCAGGGGAAGGGATTTGATTTCTGGATTACCTCGCAATATTAAAGTTTCTTCTCATGAGATTTGCGAAGCTATTGATAGTCCTTTGAATGAGATTATTAAAACAATTAAGAAAGTTTTAAGAGAAACTCCTCCTGAATTATCAGCTGATATTATGGACAAAGGAATGATTGTTTCAGGTGGAGGAGCTTTGTTGCGCAATATTGACAAGTTGATATCTAAGCGTACTGGTGTTCCTTGTTTTATCGCTGAAGATCCTTTGCTTTGCGTGGCGAAAGGAACAGGAACTGTGCTTGAAAGTTTGGATATTTATAAGAGATCTATTATGTCAAAAAAATAATTTCCTATGGAAATAATTGGCCATTCTAATATTTGGCAATTTTTCAAAAAAACAGCGGAGAAAGGAAAGGTTTCTCACGCTTATTTATTTTTAGGCCCTGACAAGGTAGGTAAAAAAACTTTTGCCAAGAAAGTTGTGGAGCTTCTTAATTGCCAAGAAGATGATTTTAGTAAAAGACCGTGTGGTGTTTGTGACTCTTGCAGAATGATTAAGAATAAAGCTCATCCAGATTTTACTTTAATTGAGCCTGAGAAAAAAGAAATAAAGATTTCTCAAATAAGAAAGTTAAGCTGGAATCTTTCTCTTCAATCTAATATTTCTTCCTACAAAACTGCTATTATTGATGATGCTCATTCAATGAACAGAGAAGCTCAAAGTGCTTTACTTAAAACACTAGAAGAACCAAGGGGAAAAACTGTAATTATTTTAGTTACTGCTTGGCCTAAACTAATGCTTCCAACTATTGTTTCAAGAACGGAAAGAATTAGATTCTCTCCGGTATCAAAAGAAAAAATGATTGGTTATTTAGATGAAAGAAAAGTAAGTGAAAAGAAAAAAGAAGAATTACTCTCTCTTTATCTTGGAAAACCAGGAGAGGTTATTAACTTTCTTGACAATCCAGAAGAACTTGAAAAAAGAAATAAGAGGATTCAAGAATTAACCAGCCTTATCAATTCTCCTTTAGCTGAGAGGTTTAAATATGCAAAAGAAAAAACAAAGGATTACAAAGAATTGAACGAAATTTTGAATATATGGTTGGAGTATTTCAGAGATAAAATGATAAAAGCTATTAATAAAGATGATTTTAATGATTACTCTCCAAA
The DNA here is from genome assembly GCA_964607015.1 of uncultured Candidatus Saccharibacteria bacterium. Classification (GTDB taxonomy): domain Bacteria; phylum Patescibacteriota; class Minisyncoccia; order Minisyncoccales; family JAGGXC01; genus CAYUNN01. The sequence goes on along the minus strand of CAZSHN010000003.1, from coordinate 13,292 downwards.
GAAGTTGAGGAAGATAACTAATCTTATTCAAGACACCATCTTTTTGATTTCAAAAACAGAAGTCAATAAAAAACTTGCTTTAGAAACAATATTAATTGAAATTTAATTTTTTATAAATATTTGTTCAATTGCAAATAGTTTATTATTTTGTTATATTTTAAATGTATGAGTTATCAAGAAATGATAGACAAAATTAAACCTGAGATGGATAAAATTATCGATTTTCTAGATCGAGAATTATCCAAAATAAGAACAGGAACAGCATCTTCTTCTTTGATAGAAGATATTACTGTTAACTGTTTTGATCAGAAAATGCCTTTAAAGCAGTTGGCTGCTATTTCTGTTCCTGAGCCTCGTCAAATTTTTATCCAACCTTGGGATGAATCTTATATTCCTGATATAGAAAAAGCTCTTGAAAGAGAAAGTATTGGTGCTAGTCCAGTTGTTGACGGAAAGAATATTCGTCTTAGTATGCCTCCAGTAAGTGAAGAGTATCGAAAGAACCTAGCCAAGGTTCTTGCTGATAAAAAAGAAAATGCAAGACAAACAGTAAGACGTTGGAGAGATGAAGCTTGGAAGGAGATCCAAGAAGCTTTCAGAAAGGGAGATATTACAGAGGACGATAAATTTAAAGGTAAAGATAAGCTACAAGAGTTAGTAGATGATTATAATGAGAAGATAGAGAACAAGGTCAGCAAAAAAGAAAAAGAGATCGGACTTTAATTTATTATTTTTATGATTGTTAGCATTATTATTTTTATCCTTATTCTAGGATTTTTAGTTTTTGTACATGAATTTGGACATTTCATATTAGCAAAAAAACTTGATGTTAAAGTAGAAGAATTTGGAATTGGATTTCCCCCTACAATTTGGAAAAAGAAAGTAGGGGAAACTGTTTATTCTATTAACGCAATTCCACTTGGTGGTTTTAATAAATTACTAGGAGAAGGAAAAGAAAAGCATCTAGAAGATCCTCGGAGTTTTTCTGCGAAGTCTCCTCAGAAAAGAGCTATTATTGTTTTAGGAGGAGTAATGATGAATCTTCTGGTTGCTTCAATCATTTTCTATTTCTTGCTTGCTTCTAGTGGTTTCCAATTTGAATTTCCTCTTATTTTTGATTATAAATTTCCTTTTGGCGAGCAGAGGGACTATCCTCCAATTGTTTCTTTTGTGAGCGAAGGGTCTCCTGCGGAAGAGGCTGGAATTGAAACTAGTGATTTTATAATAGAAGGGAATGGGACCGAGTTTGAAAATTCTAGTCATTTAATTAGTTTTTTGTCTGACAAAGGAGGAAAAGAGATTAATTTAGTGGTTAGGAAGGATTCTAGCAATGAAACCGAAGAAGTAAGTTTGGTCCCTAGAGAAAATCCGCCTGAAGGAGAAGGGGCAGTAGGAGTTGCCTTGATGGATATGACTAATTTAACGTACGAAAGCTCTTTAAGTAAATTAACCTCTGGTTTCACTCATTCTTTGAACTTAGCTCATTATTCATTGGTTGGGCTGGGTCATTACGTGAAGACGTCTATTGTAGAAAGAGACGTGGAGCCAATAGCTAGTTCTGTTACCGGACCAGTTGGAATTCTTGCCCTGACTAAATTAAGTGTTGAAGCAGGGCTTATGGAAGTGATTTTTCTGATCGCTGTAATATCTGTTGCTCTTTTCTTAATGAATAGTCTTCCTATTCCGCCTTTGGATGGAGGTAATTTCCTCTTTTTATTGTTTGAAATGCTAACAGGAAAGAGAGCTCCCAAGAAACTTGAAATTGCGACTCAGCAAATAGGAATAATATTCTTTATTGTCCTTTTTGTCTTGGTTACCTTCAAAGACATATTGCAATTTAAAGATATATTGTTTAAAGGTTTTCTTTGATTTTAAAAATTTAAATAAATTTAAAAATGGATAAAAAAAACAAAAACATACTTTGGTTTAAAGAGCTTTCAGTAAAAGATGTTCCGCTAGTTGGTGGAAAAAACGCTTCTTTGGGGGAAATGTTTTCTCAGTTGAATAAAAAAGGAGTGAGAATTCCTGATGGGTTTGCTTTGACCTCAAAGGCTTATTGGTATTTCTTAGAAAAAAATGAAATTGACGAAAAGCTGAAAAAGATTTTTGATAAGTTTAACCCAGACAGCTTAGCTAGCTTGAAGAAAACAGGGAAAGCAGCTCGTCAATTAATCCATAATTCAAAGTTTCCTAAGGACTTAGAAGAAGAAATAATTGAAAACTACAAGAAATTATCTAAAAAGTATAAGCAAAAAAATACTGATGTGGCAGTAAGAAGTTCTGCAACAGCAGAAGACTTACCATCAGCTTCTTTTGCCGGACAGCACGAAACTTATCTTAATATATCTAGCCACAATGAATTATTGAAAGCTATAAAGAATTGTATAGCTTCTTTATTTACTGACAGAGCTATTGCTTATCGAGAACAGAAAGATTTTAATCATTTGGAAATTGCTTTATCAGTAGGGATACAGAAAATGGTTCGTTCTGATTTATCTTCTGCGGGAATAATGTTTTCCTTAGATACAGAGTCTGGTTTCAAAGATGTTGTTTTGATTAATTCTGTTTATGGAGTTGGAGAGATGATTGTTCAAGGAAAGATAACCCCAGATCAGTTCTATGTTTTTAAATCCACTTTAAAGAAAGGATTTGAACCAATTATTGCAAAAGATTTGGGAAGAAAAACCAAGAAGTATGTTTATAGTAAAAATGGATTGAAAGAAGAAAAAGTTTCCAAGAAAAAACAAAATGAATTTTCTATAACAGACAAAGAAGTTTTAACATTAGCTAAATGGGCTCAAACAATTGAAGATCATTATTCAAAGAAAGCAGGAAAATGGGTTCCTCAAGATATTGAATGGGCGAAAGACGGAAAAACAGGAGAAATCTTTATTGTTCAAGCTAGACCAGAAACTGTTCATGCGCCAAAGATTGCCCAGATTTATGAAGAATACAAAGTAGAAACTGATAAAAAGCCAATATTACTGGGGATTGCTGTTGGTAACAAGATTGGACAAGGAAAAGTGAGGGTTGTTTCTGATATCTCTAAAATATCTCAGTTTAAAAAGGGAGAAGTTTTAGTTACTAAGATGACTGATCCTGACTGGCTTCCTGTTATGAGATCTGCTTCAGCTATTATTACCGACGAGGGTGGGAAAACATGTCATTCTGCTATCGTTGCTAGAGAATTGGGAATTCCTTGTATTGTTGGAGCCGGAAGAGCAACAGAAGTTTTGAAAAACGGACAGAAGGTTACCCTTGATTGTACGCAAGGATTAGAAGGAAAAGTTTTTGCAGGAAAAGTTCCTTACAAAGTTAAGAGATATGACTTAGAAAAACTTCCTAAGCTTAAGAATAAGATTCTTATTAATATAGGAGCTCCAGAGCTTGCTTTTAAGGCATCATTCTTGCCTAGCGATGGAGTAGGACTTGCAAGAGAGGAATTTATCATTGCAGAGAAGATAAGGATTCATCCTTTAGCTCTTTATCATTTTGACAAGATTAAAGATCGAAAAGTTAAAAAAGAAATTGAAGAGATAACTAGAGGGTATAAAGATAAGAAACAATACTTTATTAATAAATTGGCTGAAGGGGTTGGTCAGATAGGAGCTGCTTTCTATCCGAAACCTGTTATTGTAAGAATGTCTGATTTTAAGAGTAAGGAGTATAAGGGATTAATAGGAGGTGAGTTTTATGAAAAAGAAGAAGCTAATCCAATGATTGGATTCAGAGGAGCTTCTCGTTATCTAGACAAAGAGTATCAACCTGCTTTTAAAATGGAATGTGAAGCTATCAAGAAAGCAAGAGAAGAATTTGGTTTAACTAACATTAGGACAATGGTTCCTTTCTGTCGAACAGTAGAAGAAGGAAAGAAGGTTGTTAAGTTGATGAAGAAATTTGGATTAGAAAAAGGAAAGAAAGACTTAAAGATAATTGTTATGTGTGAAATTCCTGCTAATGTCATTCTAGCAGAAGAATTCTTAGAAGTATTTGATGGAATGAGCATTGGCTCTAATGATTTGACTCAGCTTTCTCTTGGAATGGATAGAGACAATGGTAGAATTGCTTATATCGGAGACGAAAGGAACGCAGCTATTAAGAAAATGATCAAGAGAGTGATAAAAGCTTGCAGGAAGAATAATAAATATTCTGGTATTTGCGGAGAAGCACCAAGTATTTGGCCAGAGTTTGCTAAATTCTTGATTGATAATAAGATTGAGAGCATTTCTCTTAACCCAGAATCAGTAATTAAGACTATTAGGAATTTATCAAAAATGAAATAAAATGATATAATATCTTAAGTATTAATTTAATATTAAAATATAAAAAACATGGCTAAAAAACTTACTTTAAGTGTCATTAAGGCTGATATTGGAAGCATCGGCGGACATATCAAGCCTAGCGAAAAGCTTTTAAAAACAGTAGAAAGCGTTGTTAAGAAAGAAGGAAAAGGAGTTATGATTGATTATTTTATTGCCCATACTGGAGATGATATTGCTATTCTTTCTACTCATCGAAAAGGAACTTGTTGTAATAAAGTTCATAAAATTTGCTGGGATGCTCTTCTGAAAGGAGCAGATGCAGCAAAGAAACAAGGTCTTTATGGTGCTGGTCAGGATTTATTAAAAGATAGTTTTTCAGGTAATGTTCGAGGAATGGGACCGGCTGTAGCAGAAATGGAATTTGAAGAAAGACCAGCTGAACCGTTCTTGTTTTTTGCAGCAGATAAAACAGAGCCTGGTGCTTACAATCTTCCTTTGTACCTTTCTTTTACTGACCCAATGAATACTCCAGGATTGATTCTTTCTCCTAGTCTTAAGAAAGGGTTCAAGTTTGTGATAATGGATGTTGCTTACACTAAGGCAGACAAGGTAATTGAATTAAACAGTCCAGAAGACCAATATGATATCGCTGCTCTTTTAAGAGATAACGGAAGGTTTGTAGTAGAAGGTATTTACTCTAGAGTTACTGGTGAGCAAGTAGTTTCTGCTTCAACTACCAGACTTCATAATATCGCTGGTAAATATGTAGGAAAAGATGACCCAGTATTACTTGCTAGAGCTCAAAAGAATTTCCCAGCTACTGGTGAATTGTTAGCTCCTTATAACATCGGTCATTATGTTGCTGGATTTATGAGAGGATCTCATAATGGTCCAATGATGCCAGTAAAGATGAATTCGACTATTAGTTTCTTTGATGGACCTCCAGTAGTAAGCGCCTTGGCATTTTCTGTAAGAAATGGTAAATTAACTGAGCCAGCAGATGCCTTTGATCATCCTTATTGGGACTATGTAAGAGATAAAGTTTCTCACAAGGCAGACGAGATAAGAAGACAGGGATTTTCTGGTCCAGCCATGTTACCTCAAAGCGAGTTAGAATATACAGGGATTAAGAAAACCCTTGAAGAATTAGATAAAAAGTTTACTGTTAGAAAAAAATAAGATAAAAAAATAAGTAAAGTTATGAAAATTGTTCACGAACAAGAAAAATGTATTGGTTGTGGAGCTTGTGCCGGTGTCTGTCCTGATCATTTCAAGATGACAGAAAAAGGCAAAGCTTTCCTTAAAGATTCAGAATTAACTAATGAAGAAAATAAAGAATATACCTTAGAAGTAGAAGAAGCAGGATGTACTAAAGAAGCAGCTGATAGTTGTCCTGTTCAATGTATTCACGTAAAAGAGTAAAAATATGTTAGAAATTTTAGCTAAAGAAAGAAAGGAGGGTAAAAGTAAAAAAGATTCAAGAAAAGAAGGAAGACTTCCAGCTGTTTTGTATGGTTACCAAACAGAGAATACTCCAATCGAGATTGATTATTCTGAGTTTGAGAAGTTATTTAGAGAAGCAGGAGAGAGCTCTTTAATTGACTTAAAGATAGAAGGGAAGAAAGATGAGTACAAGGTATTGGTTCATGATGTTCAAAGAGATCCTTTAAGCGGTGACTATATTCATGTTGATTTTTATCAGCCATCATTGAAAGAAAAGACAGAAGCCAATATTCCTGTTGTTTTTGAGGGAACATCAGAAGCAGTAGAGCAGCTTGGCGGAACTTTGGTTAAAAATATTGACGAATTAGAAGTAGAAGCTTTTCCACAAGATCTTCCTCACGAGATTAAAGTAAACATAGACAAGTTAAAGACTTTTGATGATTATATAAAGGTCTCTGACTTAGAGGTTCCTGATAAGGTTAAAATTTTGAAGGAATCAGATAAAATTGTTGCTTCGGTTTCTCCTCCAACTAAAGTAGAAGAAGAGCTTGAGACCCCGATTGAAGAAAAACCAGAAGAAGTAGAGAGAGTTAAAGAAGAAGAGGAAGAGGGTGAAGAAGAGAGTGGCGAAGGAGCAAAGGAGGAAAAATCCGAAGAAAAATAATATTTTCTATGAAATCAAAAAATCTTTCTAAGTTTTTTTATCCAGTTATTATTTTATTGGTAGTATCTTTTGTATTTATTCAGCCTGGTTTACCTATTCAGGCTGATGAGGACTTGGAAAGTTTGTGTCAATTAGATGAAATTGAAAGAAGGTGCGAGGGATTGTCTGATGAAAAATGTAGAGAATTGCTTGAAAAGTGTGCTAGTTATCTTCAGGATAAATCAGATTCAATTGAAAAGGATATTAATAAGACAGCGCAGGAAAAGAAAACTCTTCAAAATCAGATATATATATTGAACAACAAGATTAAGCAGTTAGATTATCAGATTTATCAGAACAATTTAATGATTAAAGATCTTGGATTGCAGATCGGAGACACAGAGCAGTCTATCGAGAAAACAAGCTTGAAAATAGATGAATCTAAAGCACAATTATCTAAAATAGTTAGGGAGGTTTACGAGCAAGATCAACGTTCAATGGTTGAGGTTTTATTGGGAGAAGATGAGTTGTCTGATTTTTTTGATAATTTAGTTGCTCTTGAAGCTCTTAATACAAAAAACAGAGAGCTTTTAGAAAGCATCAAGAATCTTAAAAAATATTTGCAAGAACAAAAACAATCATTGAATAGCGAAAAACAAGAGTTAGAATCAATAGTAAAGATTCAAGAACTTCAGAAGCAGGAAAGTGCTCAGGCAAAACAAGAAAAGAACTATTATCTTGCTTTAACAGAAGAAGAATATCAGAAGCATGTTAGAGAAAAACAAGAAGTTGAAGCAACAGCATCAGAAATCAGGTCAAGGATCTTTGATTTGATTGGTGTCCCCGAAGCCCCGACTTTCGGTGAGGCTTACGAAATGGCAAAGCAGGTAGAGTCTCTCACTGGAGTAAGGTCCGCATTCTTGCTTGCTGTTTTAACCCAGGAGTCAAATATTGGTAAAAACGTAGGTCAGTGTTATTTGAAAGACCCAGACACTGGAGACGGAGTAGTAGCTTATAACGGGAAAACAGTTTCCCGAGTAATGAAGCCATCAAGAGATGTTGGTTATTTCATTCAAATTACTCAAGAATTAGGAAGAGATCCTTATAGCACTCCTGTCTCTTGCCCAATGAGTTATGGTTGGGGAGGGGCAATGGGTCCAGCTCAGTTTATTCCTGCTACTTGGATAGCTTATCGAGATAGATTAAAAGGAATACTTGGGAGACCAGCAGATCCTTGGAATATTAAAGATGCTTTCTTAGCTGCAGCAGTTTATCTTTCCGATAATGGTGCCACCAAGCAAACCTACAATGATGAATTTAATGCTGCTTTAAGTTATTTTGCTGGTCCTGGATGGTACAATTCTAGCTATAGGAATATTTATAAAAGAGATTATGGATATCCTATCATGAATCTTACTGAAAGATATGAGGCAGAGATTAAAGTTCTTGAAGGAAACTAATTATTATTTCTAAAATATGTGAATTAAACTTGAGCTGTAAAGCTCAAGTTTTATGTTATAATAAACCATTATGAAGAAGAAAAGATTTTACAAAAAAAGAGTATCTCTGCCAATCAGTATTGGCATTATTTCTTTTCTTTTTCTTGCTGTTGTTCTTGTTAGTAGTTGGCACTGGAAAGATTTAGAAATTAGAGTAAAAGAGTTTTCCAAAGTCGAACTTTTAAACAAAAAAGAAAAAATAGAGCTTGATTCCTCCGTTCTTTTACCGGAAGGTTTTAGCAAAGATAAGAAAGAAGAAGTTATTGAAGATCTTAACGGGGATGGATTTAAAGAGATTATATTAACTTCTGTCAATGATAATAATGTTGGTTATTTAGTGGTAGCTACTATTAAAAACAATAAATTTGAAAAAGTAGGGGAGTTTAGATATGAAGAATCTTACAGAGGCGTGCTTTCTGTTATTAAATTTGAAGACATTGATAACGATGGAGAGAAAGAGATTTTTCTTTCATTAGCGACAGGAGGCGCTTCTACTTCAGCTGAAGGAATATTAGATGTTGACTTTGATAATAAA
>CAZSHN010000003.1:0-4810 GCA_964607015.1 uncultured Candidatus Saccharibacteria bacterium | reverse complement strand
CAAGAAACATGAAATTAGAAAAAGGAATCTTTTCTGTTTACAAACCTAAAGGGCCAACCTCATTTGATATAATAGAAAAGATAAAAAGATTAACTGGAGAGAAAAGAATCGGACATGCTGGAACTTTAGACCCCTTGGCAGAAGGGGTTTTAGTTGTTGGAGTCGGAAGGGAAAATACAAGAAAGCTTAAAGACGTAGTTGAGAAAGAAAAAGAATATTTAACTACAATTAAATTAGGAGAAAAAAGCTCTACAGATGATGATGGAGGAGAAAAGACTTCTATTGTTGTTAATGGGATTCCTGAAAAAAGCAAAATAGAGAATATTCTTCCTGATTTTTTAGGAGAAATTAATCAAGTTCCTCCTCGTTTTAGTGCTGTTAAAATTAAAGGAAAAAGAGCTTATAAATTAGCGAGAGAAGGGAAGGAGTTTGAGTTGGAACCGAGAAAGGTATTTGTAAAAGAAATTGAATTGATTGATTATAAATATCCTTTTTTAGAATTAAGAGTCGTTACTGGAAAAGGAGTTTATATTAGATCTCTAGCAAGAGACATCGGAGAGAAATTAAAGACAGGGGGATATGTTTTCCATCTTAAGCGGACAAGGGTAGGAAATTTTAAGATTGAGGATTCCTTTTCGATTGAAGAATTAAAAAATCTTTGTTTAAAATAAAAAACACATTTTGGTAAATGTGCATTTCCTAGGCCATTAAAAGTGGTTTTTTACTTTTTCATTAATTTTATCAATTTCTTAGTAACTTTATCTAATTTTCCTCCCATTATCTTTTCTAGGTCGTGCCAAGATTTCTTAATTCTGTGATCTGTTATTCTACTTTGAGGAAAATTATATGTTCTTATCTTTTCTGCTCTTTCTCCAGAACCTATCTGATCCTTTCTTTTCCCCGATAGTCTTTCTTGCTGTTCTTTCATTCTTCTTTCCATTAACCTAGCGGAAAGAATACTCATTGCGCTTTCTTTGTTTTCTAATTGATTTCTTTCTGTTTGAGAAGTAACTACAATTCCGCTTTGTTTGTGGGTTATTCTTACTGCTGTCTCTCTTGTGTTTGTATATTGTCCTCCTGGTCCAGATGCTCGATAGTAATCTACTTTAATGTCCGAAGGTTTTATTTCTATTTCTTTTTTCTTTGGCTTCGGTAGGACAGCAACTGTTGCGGTAGAAGTATGAATCCTTCCTCCTTTTTCTGTCTGAGGAGTTCTCTGAACACGATGCACTCCACCTTCGTATCTCAGTCTTTTCCAAGCATCATCTCCCTTGATCTGAAAAGTAACCTGTTTTATTCCCCCCAGAGAAGTAGGGTGAGAGTCAAGGATTTTTTGATCCCAGTCTTTAGAGCGAGCATAACTAGAATACATTTTAAACAAATCACTAGCAAACAAGGCAGCTTCTTCGCCACCTGTTCCTGCTCTTATTTCCATGATGATTGAACTAGGATTTTCAATCGTTTCTTCTGGCATGTTTTATTTCTTGGATTTCTTTTGCTTTTTAGCTAATCTCTTGTTGAATCTTTCTACTCTTCCCATTTTGTCTATAATCTTTCCTTTTCCAGTGTAGAAAGGATGACAATTGGAGCAAATTTCTGTTTCAATAAATTCTTTTGTTGATCCAACTTTAAAGCTATTCCCGCATGCACACTGGACTCTAGCTTCATCATAGTATTTTGGATGAATGTCTTTCTTTGCCATAATTTTCTAATTTATTATAATACAAATGCTATTCTAAATAAAAATAGTAAAAAAATCAAGTAGGCCTTGATTAATTATTAAGTTGATGATATATTGTACTTATTATAATAAGTAAAGCCTATGTTAAAAAAGAAAGAATTCAAAAGTAATTACGGTATTGAGCTCCAAGAATTGATGGAGGCAGGGCTTCATTTCGGGCATAAAGCATCTAAGTGTCACCCCAAAATGAAACCTTTTTTGTTTGGAGTAAGGAATACTATTCACATTATTGATTCAGAAAAAACAGCTCAGAGCTTGGAAAAAGCTTTAGATTTTATTAAGGATTTAGTTTCCGAAGGAAAAAAATTAATGATAGTAGGGACTAAAATTCATGCTAAACAATTAGTAGAAGAGACTGCTAAGGAATATGACTTGCCATATGTAAGTGAGAGATGGCTTGGGGGAACATTAACCAACTTCAAGATTATCAAGAAAAGAGCAGAGTATTTTAAAGACCTAGAACAGAAAAAGAAAGAAGGAAAACTAGATAAATATACCAAAAAAGAGAGAGTTAAAATAGGTAGGAAATTAGATAATCTTAGGAGAAAATTTGAAGGAATTAAAAACTTAGAAGGTATTCCCGACGCTATACTAGTTTTAGACATGAAAGAAAATGAAGTTACTATAAACGAAGCTAAGAGAAAAGGAGTGAAAGTGATTGGTATTGCAGATACTAATATTAATCCTGATTTAGCAGATTGTCCTATCTTTGCTAGCGACGATGCCTTGTCTTCAATAAAATATATACTTGACAAAGTTGGCAAAGCAATAGAAGAAGGTAAAAAGAATAAAAAACCAAATAAAGAAGAAAAATAATCAATATTTTATTATGGTTTCAACTGATCAACTTAAACAATTAAGAGAAGAAACAGGAGTTTCTATGGCAGATTGTAAAAAAGCACTTGATGAAAGTGGTGGAGATTTAAATCAAGCCAAAGAACTCTTAAGAAAATGGGGGAAAGAATTTGCCTCTAGTAAAAAAGGAAGAGAGGCTAAGCAAGGAATAATAGAGAGCTATATTCATCCTAATAAAAAAGTGGGAGTTTTAATTCAGTTAGCTTGCGAGACTGATTTTGTAGCAAAATCAGATAAATTTAAAGAGTTAGCTCATGAGTTATGTTTACAAATAGCTGCTATGTCTCCTCTTTATCTTAAACCAGAAGATATTCCAGAAGAGTTTTTAGACGGAGAAAAGAAGATTTACCAGGAACAAATCAAAGATTCTGGTAAACCACAGAATATAGTTGACCAGATAGTAGAAGGAAAATTGGATAAATATAAAAAACAAGTCTCTCTTTTATCTCAACTATGGGTAAAAGATAGCACAAAAACAATAGAAGAATTGGTAAAAGGACATATTAGCAAGTTAGGGGAAAATATAGTAATTAAAAAATTTAGTCGTTACGAAATCTAGTTTTTTATGCTAGAAACAATTGTTCAATTTATTTTCGGAGGGAGTTTAATCGGCATGGGAGTAATCGCTTTAAGAAAGGCTCCTGCGCTAACTCAAATACCAGAAGAAGAGATAGAAAGATTGGATTTTAAAAAACCTTTTATTAAAATTGGAAGAAAAATTAAAAGTTTTAAGATTTTTTCTTCTAGTTTTTTACTTCAAAAGATACTTTCTAAAGTTAAGGTTTTAACTCTTGTCATTGAACGAAAGGCAGAAAATAAATTGAGAAATTTAAGAGAAACAGAGAAAAGAAAAAAAGACATAGAGAATGATAATTATTGGGAGAGGTTAAAAGAAGTGAAGAAAAGAGACAAGTAGTTGTTTTGCCGGAATAGCTCAGTGGCAGAGCAACAGTTTTGTAAACTGTAGGTCGTGGGTTCGAATCCCTCTTCCGGCTCCAGAGAGATAGACTTGACATTTTTGAAATAAAAATTAGAATGTATAAGGCAAAGGTAAGAACTTTAAAACGTAATATGGAAAAAAGTTAGTATATTTGAGTTGCTTTGGACTACTCTTTTATTTTGAGAGTTTGATCCTGGCTCAGGATGAACGCTGGCGACGTGGATAAGGCATGCAAGTCAAACGGCCTGACTTCGGTCAGGCAGTGGCAAACGGGTTAGTAACGCGTAGCTATCTTCCCAATACACGGGCATAACTCAGAGAAATCTGAGCTAATTCCCGATAGTCCCTCCGGGGTAAAGGTGCAAATCGGTATTGGATGAGGCTGCGTCCTATCAGCTTGTTGGTGAGGTAATGGCTCACCAAGGCAATGACGGGTAGGGGGTGTGAGAGCATGGCCCCCAACAATAGCACTGAGACACGGGCTATACTCCTACGGGAGGCAGCAGTCGAGAATCTTCCGCAATGGGCGAAAGCCTGACGGAGCGACGTCGCGTGTCCGAGGAAGCCGAAAGGTGTAAAGGACTTTTCTAAAGGAAGAAGTTCCTTTTGGAATTGACGGTACTTTAGGAATAAGGGGCCTCTAAACTCGTGCCAGCAGAGGCGGTAATACGAGTGCCCCAAGCGTTATCCGGATTCACTGGGCGTAAAGGGTCTGTAGGCGGTCAAGAAAGTTTCTGGTTAAATACCCAGGGCTTAACCCCGGGAATGCTAGAAATACTTTTTGACTAGAGGATGTCAGGGACTGTTGGAACCGACGGTGTAGGGGTGAAATCCGTTGATATCGTCGGGAACACCAAAAGCGAAGGCATTCAGTTAGGACAATCCTGACGCTGAGAGACGAAAGCGTGGGTAGCGAAGAGGATTAGATACCCTCCTAGTCCACGCCGCAAACGATGAACACTGGCTATTGTAAGTGTCGACCCTTGCAGTGGCGAAGCTAACGCGTTAAGTGTTCCGCCTGGGAACTACGACGGCAACGTTAAAACTCAAAGGAATAGACGGGGACCCACACAAGCGGTGGATCACGTGGCTTAATTCGACGATAAGCGAGGAACCTTACCAGGGCTTGACAGACTAGTGAAAGCCCGATGAAAGTTGGGCCTACCTACAAGGACACTAGTCCAGGTGCTGCATGGTTGTCGTCAGCAGGTGGCTTGAGCTGCTCCCTTAAATGGGGAAACCTGCGCAACCCCTATTCTATGTTTTATATGTCA
>CAZSHN010000002.1:0-56388 GCA_964607015.1 uncultured Candidatus Saccharibacteria bacterium | reverse complement strand
TAGAGGTGGTTTTTTGGTAAAATAAATTAATAGTAAAATATTTAATAACGATGAGCGAAAAAATTTTAACTTGGACAATAACTCCGTCAGAAAGAAGGTCTCAGATTAAAAAATTCATTTTGCTTTCTTGGGTGCCCTTAACACTAATAACCGTTTATAGCTGTTTTGAATATGTAAACAATTTTGTTTCTTGGGTCTTAAGAGATGGGATAAGGAAGGCGGTTGTTAATGTTGTTGCGGTAATATTAGGTGTATTATTTATGACTGTTTTATTTTTCTTAGTAAACTTATTTTTTCCATACAAAAAAAGATCATATGTTTTAAACAAAGAGGGAATAAAGATTGCTAAAGGTAAAAATGAAAAATTTTTTTCATGGAATGATTTTGATTTTTTCTATCCTTACCGAACAATAAGAACAGAGCCGGAAGATAACAATTCTTTTAGAGGCGATTTGTTAAAAGCAGAGGAATCTGTGGAAGGACAAATTTTCTACCTAAAAAAGAAATCGGTTAGTTCTTTTTCTAAACTATATAAAGTTTTTGTAATTGTGCGCGCTGAAAAAGAAAATTCTGACAAAGTTTTGAGCTTCCTGTCTTCAAAACTTGAAAGAAAACAAATGAAACCAACCAGCGATTTGGGATTAGTTTTTTATAAATTCAAATGATATTTATTAAATTCCACCCACTCAAAGGTTCGAAAACTGTCCGCCAGTCCCTACAAAGAAATCGCCTCACAGGCGATTTTTTGATACAATAAAGAAACATCAATTAACTAATAACAATATGTGGAAATACCTTAATAGGGGAATATCTACCCCGATAGCGATAACTATCATCTTAATCCTAGTAATTGCCATAGGAGGCTTTACTTGGTGGCAGTATGGAGAGATAGATAATTTTAATAATATTCCATTATTAAATTTAAACAAATCTACTTGCTCTCAAGACGCAGCTTTAAACTATATGGGAGAAGGGGAGGATCCTTGTGACAGATCTTGCCAAGTTGACGATGATTGTGAGTTTGAATGTGGATGTGACTGCATTTCTAAAAATGAACAATGTAAATATACAGGAGTAGAGTGTGAGGCACCTGATCCTGATTATGGTTGTAAATGTATTGATGGCACTTGTATCTATCAATATATTAAAGAGAATGGAGTCTCTGATGAGAAATTAGATCTTCCTCTTGTTTTAGAGAAAGTAAGTTTCTACACTTATCCTTCAGGAAAAATTTTTCTTGGTGAAGAAATTAAGAATACTGGAGAGACTTTGATAAAAAGGGACCTTGACGGAGATGGTAGGGAAGAGAAGATTTATGTTGACAAAGTAAAATTTTCGGAAGGGATTGGTTTTGTTTTACATATTGGTGAAAAGAGTCAAAAATTAGAATTTTGGCCTACTGATTTTTCAGTTATTGACATTGATGAAAACGATAAATACCAAGAAGTAGTTCTACATAATCCGGGTCCTAGTAACGATGATGTAAGCTTATTCTTTTGGTATAATGGTAAAGAGATAAAAAAAATGGGTAAGTTAAGTAGATGGCCTGAACTCTTGGGTAATGGAAAAGTGATTGTAAATGATTGGATGGGTTTTTGGCTCAAAACCGACAACTATATTCTTGATAAAGAAACGCATCTTTTGAAATGGATTCCTAAAGAAATTTATGAAGTTGGTATAGAAACAAAGGCTTCTGAAACTATTCGCCTTTATAAAGAAAAAAGCTATGATTCAGAAATAGTAAAAGAAGTCAAGCCGGAGGAAGAAGTAAAAATTATTATTGCCGAAGGTTGTGATACTTATTTTTGTGAGTGGTTCCAACTTGAAGCAGGAGGAATAAAGGGTTGGGCAAAACAAGATGATTTTGAGTTTAAACTAGAACTAAGCCATGCAGACTAACTTATTAATAGTTTTATTCTAACCTTTTTTGATCAAGAACCAGTCTGCACCTCTGTCTGCGGATAACAAAGTCCACCTCGCGTTAGGGGTGGTTTTTTGGTAAAATAAGATAATATGAAGGAAAAAGAGAAGATAAACAGAATAATCAAAGAAACAAAAAAAGTCTTTAATGATTGCTTATTGCCCAATGGATGCTTAATAGCGGCTCCTAGTCATATGCCGTATTATCCTTCTCGAGCTAAAAGTTATTTATATTGTTGGCCTGGTAGAGATTTAGGATTTAGTGCTACTGCTGGCTTGTATATTGACATAGACATCTTTGATGATGCCTTATCTTGGATTTGGAATAGGGCAGAAGATTATCAAAAACCCTTAGCAAAATGGAAAGAAGGGCTTTTATTCCGCAGCTATCATGTTAATGGAAGGTTGAGAGAAAATCATTTTCAGCCAGACCAGACAGGCACACTTCTTTGGGCTATTTATGAGCATGGTAAAAGGAATAAGCTTTCTCCGTTAGCTAAAAAAATAATTAAAAAAAGCACCAAAGGATTAATTGATATTTGGGAAAAAGATCATTTTAGGATCTTTATTGAGGATCCGTGGGAAGAGAGAATAGCTCACCCTAGGTTTAAGAATAACTTAACTTACTCTTTAGCCGCTTGTGCTACAGGCCTTGAAAAGTCAAACAAAATAATTCCCAATAAGAAAGCCAAGAAAACTGCAGATCAAATGAAAGTTCTAATAAATAATGCTTATGATAAAAAAGCAGGTTATTTCTTAAGACGTTTTGGGGGCAAAGTAGAAGGAGACAGAAATATAGATGCCTCTCTTTTAGCTCTGGTTTGGCCTTTTGAAATTGTAAAACCGGACGACAAAAGAATGATAAACACTGTAAAGGCTATTGAAAATAGTATTGTAGACGAGAAAGGGGTGTATAGATATCAATTCGATGAGTATGAAGGGGAAATAGAAAATACAGATTTGCATTACAAAATGGGAGCTGGAGCATGGCCTTTATTAACTTTCTGGATGAGTATAGCTCAAGGTAAAATGGGAAATAAAAAGGAAGCCGAAGATTATTTTTGGCTAGTTGTAAATCAATTAGATGAAGACTTATTAATTCCCGAACAAATATTTCCCAAAGGAGATCCAAGAGTGGGAGTAAAACCTCTTTTATGGTCTCACGCAATGTTTATACATGCCGCAGTAGAGCTAGGTTATATTTAATATGAAATTCTATCCAGATATAGAAGATAAAAATATAATAAAGTTTATTAAAGACAATGAACCTTATCCTGGTTACTGGAAAAAGTCGGAAGACTTTGTTTTTTCTTATTTTGAGAAAATAATAAAAAAGAACAATTATTCTCGTCTGTTAGATTTAGGATGTGGGGGAGGAAGGTTAATTAAAAGATTTTCGAATTACTTCAATGAGGTTGTAGCCTTAGAGCCCGACAAAAGAAGAATAGAAGAAGCTAAAAAACTAGTTCAGAAAAATAATCTGGATAATGTTAATTTTATAAATAAATCTTTTTTAAATGTTAATTTTTCTCCTGAGGAGTTTGATATTATTATCTGTAGCCATATTATTCAACATGTTAATACTAATGATTTAAGTGATTTTTTTAAAAAAATTAATTTTATTCTGAAAAAGAAAGGGATTTTGATGATAACTACGAATCATTCAAAGAATAAGCAACAATTTTTTATGAAAAATATGATTCAAAATGGTGGAGTAGTAGAAAAAGAAATTTCCAGTAAAGAATTTAATGAACTGATAATAAATTACAAAAAAGTTTTACCTATTCATTATTTTTCAATAGGAAATTTAAAGAAACATCTCAAAGGATTTAATTTAATTGATGTAAAAGTTTTTCATTCTCTTTTTCCTTTAAGCGTAATTGATAAGTTAACTTTTAGAGATAAAATAACTAATTTGCCTTACATTAAAAGATTTTTTGGTAGAGATATTATGATTATTGCTTCTAAGAAATAAAAGTTATGTTTATCAGGCTTTTGTAATTATTCTTCAAATCTACTCATTTAAAAGTTCCAAAACTATCAGCTAGTCTTCGTAAAGGAAGCCCCACCTCGTATTAAGGGTGGTTTTTTGGTAAAATAAATTATTGCTTCTTAATTTTTATAATTTGAAAAATGAAAACAAAGTCTTTATTAAAACCTCCAAAAAGTAAGATTTTAAAGAGTGGGAGAGTGATCTTATCTTCAGGAGAAGAAATAGGCATCCATTCTACCGATGAAAAAGAAGAGATTATAATTGTTTTGTGTGGAGTAGCAACATTGCAGAAAGAAGAAAAAGAAATCAAATTAACTGCTGGTGAGACTCATTACATTAAGAAAAATACTATTCATAATGTTTTAAATAATTCTAAAGAGGATTTAGAATATATTTACGTTGTAGGTTTAAAATAAATCAATAAATAATTGCATAGAAAAATGAAAGAACATATTAATCAAAGCGGGGCAGCTGTTTATGGTCTAGGATTTATTGGAGCTGCTTTCTATTTCATCAGTAATGCTACTACCTTATTGATGGGAGTAATTGGTCTCTTTAAAGCTTTGGTGTGGCCGGCTTTTCTTGTTTATTACGCCCTTGATTTTTTAATTAAATAAGAAGGAAATTATAAAATGAAGAAAAATAAAGGATCATCTGTATTCTTAATTATAGATGTAATATTTGTCATTATCATTATAATAATAGCGCTGCTTTATATGATATCTCTTTAATTTCTTTGACAAAGGTAATTTAGTTTGCTATAATATAGATAGCTCCTTGTAAAGTTTTTTGGAAAGGTTTTATGGAGTTTCTGTAGGAATTAATAGGAGTAGAGGTGTGTTATTTCTACATACCTCACAGATATTAGTCATATCTGTTAAAAGTAATACCTGTTTTTTCCTCCATCCATGAAACCACTTCATTTTGCGGTTCTTATATTCGTATTGTGGATCATTTCTCCGACTATCTTCTCTGCATTCGAGGAACTTATTCTAGAATTAATAGAACTAGCCATAGAAATGGTCAATACAGTCAATTTACCGCATTAACCGCAATTTATATAAAAAGGATTTTCTTTGTAGAAAATCCTTTTCTCTTTTTAATGGTTATTTTTTGTTATAATAAAAATATGAAAATATTTGTCCCTGGTTTTAAAAAAGTATTAATATTCTTTATTTTGTTAATTACTATTCCTGTTTTGTCTGTTTTTTTATTGAAAGATATTTTTCCTTGCAGTAGTTGTAGTTTTGAAATAGGAAACAAATCTAGCGAAGAAGAGTTGTTAAAAGAAAAGATAGGGCAGATGATAATGGTTGGATTTCGAGGAACAGAAATAGAAGAAGACTCTTATATCGTAGACGTTATTAAAGATGTTGAAATAGGGGGAGTAATTTTCTTTGATTTCGATGTTCCTTCAAAAAGTTTTCCAAGGAATGTTATTAATCCAGAGCAAACAAAAAATCTTATAGCAGACCTTCAGAACCATTCTTCTGTTCCTCTTTTTATTGCAGTTGATGTAGAGGGAGGGGAGATTAATCGTTTAGATCCGGATTATGGTTTTTCTGATTTCCCTTCTCCAGAAGAATTAGGAGAAGTTGGAAATTATAGTGCTACTGAAGAAGTAGCTCTTGATATTTCCCAAGAGCTTAAGGGATTGGGTTTCAATATGAATTTTGCTCCGGTAGTTGATGTTAATATTAATCCTGAAAATCCTGTCATTGGAAAAATTGGAAGGTCTTTTTCTTCTGACTATCAAGAAGTTTCTTTGCATGGCCAAGCTTTTATAGAAGCACATAATCAAAATAGTGTTATTGCAGTAGCAAAACATTTTCCTGGCCATGGAAGCTCTTTAGAGGATAGTCATTTAGGACTCGTTGATGTTACAGAGACTTATAGGGAAGAGGAGCTTATTCCTTATAAAGAGTTCCAAGAAAAAGAACTACTTAAGGCTGTAATGACTGCTCACGTCTTTAATAAAAATATAGATAAAGATTATCCTGTTACTCTTTCTCCTAATTTTATTAAAGACATATTAAGAGAAGAAATAGGATTTGAAGGAGTTGTTATTTCAGACGACATGCAGATGGGAGCCATTGTTGATAATTATGAAAGAAAAGAAGCAATAATGAGGGCAATTAATTCAGGGTGCGATGTTCTTCTTTTTTCTAATAATAGTGAAATTGGGTATGATAAGAATCTTCCTTATGAAATTCAAGAAATTATTTATCATGCAGTATTGAATGGAGAAATTTCCGAAGAAAGAATCGAGGAATCTTACAATCGTATAATGGAATTGAAAAGAGATTTTATTATTGATTGATTTTCTAATAAAGTTTTTTTCTGGTAGAATGATTTAATAATATATAAATTAAAATAATATGTGGAAACATTTAAACAGAGGAGTGTCCACTCCGCTAGCAATTATCATTATTGTTATTTTTGCTTCAGCAGTAGGAGTTATTGATTATTTACAATACAAAGAAATTCAAGACCTTAAGTTTGAATTTGCAGAATTGAAATTTCCAGAAAAAGAAAAAAAATTAACTGATTGTAGCTCAGCTTCCGATTGTATTTGTTGCGATAGCGTTCTTTTAAATGATCAGCCGTTAGATGAAAACGTCTGTGTAAACAAAGAGGTTGTTTCTTCTGACAATTTTGAATGTCTTCAGATAGAATCTGTTGATGCCTTTTGTGCGATGAATAACTGTCAATGTCAAGGAGGAGAGTGTGTTTCTGTCAGTCCAATTAATATTAATTTTGAAGAAGAAGGAAATTTAGTAAAAGATCCTCCTGGTCTTGAGGAGGGATGGTACTTGGTATATGAAAAACCTGGAGCTCCAGGTTTGAGCGTTAATCTTGTTTTTAATAAAGAAACAGAATGTGATTATCTGGGAGAAAATAATTGTGAGCTTTTTGTTGATGGTAGTTTAATTGGAGAAAGAGTCTCTGTCTCTGGGGTAGAAAAAGATGACGCTGTTCTAGTTAAAGAAATTATTTTATTAAAAAGATAAATTAGATATTTTGGATTAATGGCGGTTAATAAATATGCTACCTTTTCTTTTTTAGTCGCCACCTTTTTGATAGGTGGCTTGATTTTTATCGCAAGCAATGATTATTCTCTTGAGGAAAATAACAACCTTGAACTTTCTTCTTCTGTTTCTAATAGAAATCTTATAGACGAAATTTTTAAAGAAAAGAAAGACAAGAAGGATAGTCCTTCTTATCCAGAAGAAAAGATTTCTAATAGTTCTTCTTTTCCTGCTCCCGACAAGATAAAGGCGGTTTATTTTACTAGTTGGTCTGCTAGCAAAGAGATTCATATTGAGTACATAATAAATTTGGCTAAAGAGACTGATATTAATGCTGTTGTTATTGATGTTAAAGATTTTTCTGGTTATGTAGCATATGATACCGATATTGAAGAACTAGAAAAATATGGAGTAGAACAGAAAAGGATTAAGGATATAGATTCTTTAATTGAAAGATTACACGGAGCAGGAGTTTATGTCATTGCCAGAGTTACTGTTTTTCAAGATCCTGTGCTAGCAAGAGTAAGGCCTGATCTTGCTGTTAAAAGTAAAGAATCTTTAAGCAGCTCTACAGCAAAAGATGTTTTATGGAAAGACGATCTTGGGCTTGCCTGGATAGATCCTGCTGCTCAAGATTCATGGGATTATAATATTACTATTGCAAAAGATGCTTTGAATCATGGTTTTGACGAAGTTAATTTTGATTATGTTCGTTTTCCTTCAGATGGAAGTTTGAAAGATATGGTTTTTCCTTTTTGGGATAGAAAGAAGACAAGACATGAAGTGGTAGGGGATTTCTTCGGTTATCTTAGAAAAGAAATGCCCGAAGAAACTTTATCGGTTGATTTATTCGGTCTTTCTACGGTGAGTTATAATGATTTGGGAATTGGACAAATTATTGAAGATGCTTATATTAATTTTGATTATGTTTGTCCGATGATTTATCCCTCTCATTATAGTAGTGGTTTTCTGGGATATGAGAAGCCGGCTGAATATCCTTATGAGGTTGTTGAAAGATCAGTTAGTGTTGCTTTAGAAAGATTGAAGGACGATAAAAATTACAGAGCTAAATTACGTCCTTGGCTTCAGGATTTTAGTTTGAAAACTGATTATGATGCAGAAATGGTAAAAGCTCAAATTAAAGCATTAAAAGATGTTACTGGTGAAGATTATGCAGGGTATATGCTTTGGAATTCTTATAATGTCTATACTGAAAAAGCTTTGAATAACGATTAAGATGATTTAAGAACTTTTTTATGATAAAATGAATATAATCAATTATGTTTTCTAGTAAAAAAACAATTATCTTTATAGTAATTATTGTTATTGCTCTCATTACGGGAGTTCTTTATGTCGGGAAAGGATATTTAGTAAATCTTAAAAATCCTGAAGATGAAAATCAGATAGAAGAGACGAACGGAGAAGAGGAGAGTGAAGAGAATAATTGGGATCGTTATAAAAGTCCTCAAGTTGGTTTCTCCATTCAAGCTCCGCTTGAAATTACAGTATATCCAGATATACCCGGTGACTATATGTTAAATTTTTCCGGTATTTCCCTCCAGAGTCTTTATCTTGCTCGTATTCTTTCTGAAAATCCAGAAAATGGTCTTAGAATAGAAGTTAATTCCTGGGAAACAGAGGAAGATGTTTCTTTCCAGGAATTTATTGAAAAAGAAAAAGATTTTTTTGTTAGCGACCCAGAGGTTAAAAATATCTTTCTAGATGGCATCTTGGGTAAGAAATTATTTGTTTCTGAGGAAAATAGCTCTATCTTTAGAATTTTAATGGAAAGAAATAATCGATTTTATAGAATATATGCTGTTGTTAAGAATGAAAATGTTTATCTTCCAATTTTTAATAAAATGATTTCATCGTTTAAGTTTGTCGACGAAGACGAAACTTATAATTGGGAAGTTTATAATAGTAGAAATTATGATTTTGAAATAAAGTATCCCAAGGACGCAGAGCTTAATGAGTTATCGTCGATAGGGGATGAGATTTCAATTAGCTTGCCTTTTAATGATAATACCACTTTAAAAGAAAAGTATTTGAAGATAAAAGTAATAGATCCTTCTCCTGTAGAATGTTCCATTCCCGTTAGTGTTCCTATCGAAGACGAGAAAGAAATAAGTTTGAATGGCCTTGAGTTTAAAAGAGAGGAAGGAAGGGAAGGAGCGGCTGGAACAAGACATGATTATATTAGTTACTCTACAAAAAAAGATGGAAGATGTTTTAATTTAATGTTTGTTCTCGGCTCAGTTAATCCTGGTGTTTTTGATGATCCTCCTGAAGAATTTAACGAAGAGAAAGAAACAAGAATTCTTTATCAGATGCTTTCTACTTTCAAGATTGAAGAAGGAGAAATGTCTGATTGGGAAGATTATGTTAGTGAAAAGTATGGCTATAGAATAAAACATCCTTCAGATTGGGTTATTGAAACAGAAGAAATTCATAATTCGGAAAGAATAGAAACTATTATTAAAAAAGAAAATTGCTCTTTGCATATTTTAGAGATAACGGAATCAGGGCACGAAGGAAAAGATAGTTATATCGATAGCGGTTGCATCTCAGAAGGATTAGTTCAGAATGAAATTAATTTTGATAAAATTTCTTGTCCAACAAGACAAGGATTTGTAAGATATTACTTTGAAAAAGAAGGAAAATATTTCTATATTGAACCAGAAGATGAAATGAATGATTTGAGACCGGGCCAACCAGTTCCTGAGAATTTCCTTTACAATTGTCAGGAATATTTTGATAATATGATTTCTACTATTATCTTTGAGTGATTGAAAAAAATATTAATTCTTGTATTATAGTTATTGGAGGTGATTAGATTGGATCCAATACCGGTTCCTGTTGACAATATATTAGATAGCTTGCCCAAAGACAAAAAGAAAGAGATTCTAGAGGCATTTTTCAACGATAGTGTTTCGGAGCAGAACCCTTTAATCGAAAAGATAATAAGGAAAAAACCAAAGAAAGATTTAGAAAAAGTATTAGAAGAGCAGGGAATTAAAATAATAAAATAAAGGGAGTTAATCCCTTCTTTTTATTGATTTTTCCACTAATTTTTCTTCTTGAATTGGGGGTGATTTTAGGTTAAAATAAGTAGTAGAAACAAGTAATTTAGGTTTTTTTATTTATGGGGAAATTAAATTTCCAAACTCTTAAGAATAAAAGCAAGAGAGAGATAAAAGAAGCAAAGAAGTTGGAAGAATTAGACGTTGTCTTCCGAAAATATTTAGGTAAAAAAGGAGAAATTACTGAAATTTTGAGTTCTTTGAAAGAGCTTCCCAAAAAGAAAAGAGCTGAGGTTGGCAAGAAGGCAAACGACCTTAAATCTTTTTTAAGAAAAGAAATTGATAAAAAAGCTCACGAACTTAAAAATAAAATTGAAAGTAGTTCTGAAAAGAAAGGATTTGATATTACCTTGCCTGGAAAGAAAGTAGAGACGGGGCATTTGCATCCACTTACTTTAATCAGGAGAGAAGTAGAAGATATCTTTAGATCAATAGGATTTTCTGTTACAGAAGGTCCTCACATTGAAACAGAATGGTATAATTTCGATGCTCTGAATATTCCTAAGAATCATCCTTCTCGAGATTTATGGGACACTTTTTGGCTTAATAAAAAATTGTCTTCTAAGAAATTTTTATTAAGGACTCATACTTCTCCAGTTCAGGTTCGTTATATGGAAAAGAATAATCCTCCTATGAGAATTATTGCTCCAGGAAAAGTTTTTCGTCATGAAGCTTCGGACGCTTCTCATGACGTTCAATTTTATCAAGTTGAAGGATTGATGATAGATGAAGATATTTCTGTCGCTGATTTTAAAGGAGTGATTCAAGATTTCTTGAAAAGATTTTTTAAGAGAGAGGTAAAAACAAGATTGAGACCAGGATTTTTTCCCTTTACTGAACCAAGCTTTGAAGTAGACATAAGATGTCTTATCTGTGGTGGAAAAGGTTGTTCTACTTGTGGTCATTCTGGTTGGATAGAATTATGTCCTGGTGGGATGGTTCATCCTAATGTTTTAAAAGCAGGAGGATTAAATCCTGATAATTGGCAAGGATTCGCATTTGGGATCGGTTTTGATAGATTGGTTATGATGAGATACAAAATTAATGATATTCGTTTGCTTTATTCAGGAGATTTAAGATTTTTAAATCAGTTTTAAGCTATGATAATTTCATATAATTGGTTAAAAGATTATTTAAAAGGAAGAGTTCCTAGCGCTAAAAAGTTAGGAGAGCTTTTGTCTTTGCATTCTTTTGAAGTAGAGGAAGTGAAAAAAAGAGGGAAAGATTGGTTGATTGATGTTGATGTTTTACCAAACCGAGCCCATGATTGTCTTTCTTTTATTGGAATTGCAAGAGAGTGTGCCGTATTTACAAAAGCAAAATTTAATAAGCCTTCTTTTTCTGTTAAAGAAGATCGGAAAACAAAGAGTTCTGATTTTGTTGACATTGACGTAAAAGAAAAAGAATTGTGCCCTCGTTATAATGCTAGAGTTCTAACTGACATTAAAGCAGGAGAGACACCAAAACATATTAAGGAAAGATTAAACTCTTTAGGTTTGCAATCTATTAATAATGTGGTTGATGTTCTCAATTATGTAATGCTTGAGACTGGCCAACCTCTCCATGCTTTTGATTTAGATAAATTAGCAGGAAGGAGAAAGAAGAAGATAGTTGTCAGGAAAGCGAAAAGAGGGGAGAGGATAAATGCTTTGGATGATAATCAGTATAAATTGGGAACTAATGTTCTTGTTATAGCTGACAGTAAAGATCCTTTGGCAATAGCAGGTATTAAAGGAGGAAAGAAGGCTGAAATTACAGAAGATACTAAGAATATAGTTATTGAATCTGCCAATTTTGATATGCTTACTATTCGCCGAGCAAGACAAAAACTTTCTCTTCAAACAGATGCTTCTTTGAGGTTTGAACATGAACCAGATCCCAACCTTACTCTGCCTGTTATTAATAGAGCAGCACAGATGGTGAAAGATATTTGCGGAGGAAAGGTTGCTAAAGGTGTTTTAGATGTTTATTCTCAGAAAGAAAATTCAGTTAAGGTGAAGCTTGATTTAGACAAGACAAGAAGTTTGCTTGGAGTTAATATTAAGAAAAAAGAAGTTGTTGACATTCTAAAAAGCCTTGAATTTAAAATCGTTTCTTCTAAAAAAGAAGATCTTTTGGTAGAAGTACCAACTTTTAGGAAAGATATTTCTATTCCTCGAGACTTGGTAGAAGAAGTAGGTAGGATTTATGGCTTTGATAAAATACCAGCTAAGATTCCTAATATTTTAGCTGTTCTTCCTGAAAGAAATGACGATGTTTTTTGGGAGAATAGATGTAAGGATATTTTAGTTGAATGTAATTTTTCAGAAGTATATAATTATTCTTTTATAAGCGAAAAAGAGGCAAATAGCTGTTCTCTTCCTAAAAGAACATTGATAGAGGTTAAGAATCCGATTAGTATTGATCATAAATATCTCAGACCTTCACTTCTTCCTGGGTTATTAAGGAATTTAAAAGATAATTTGAAGAACTTTCCAGAAGTGAAGATATTTGAATTAGGAAGAATTTACAATAATTTAAAAAGTCCAGAAAAAAGAAATTTGGCAGGAGTTTTAGTAAAACCAAAAGGAAATTCTAAAAATTTCTTTAGAATGAAAGGAATCCTTGATCTTCTTTTTGAAAAAATGGGAGTTACTGATGTTTGGTATGATGAATTTGAACCAACTCCGGAAGATTCAGCTTTATCTATTTGGAAGCCAGGGATAAGAGCGGAAATAAAGATAGGAAATACAGAAGTAGGATTCTTAGGAGAAATTCATTCTAAAGTATTGGAAGGTTTTGATATTTCAGAACAAGTTATTGCTTTTGATATTGATTTTGATAAATTACAGAAACTATGCAGCGAAGAACATGAATATCAGCCCATATCTAAATTTCCTGCAGCAGTGAGAGATTTGGCTGTTCTTGTTCCAGGGGAGGTAAAAGTAGTCGAAGTGTTAAGTTTGATTAATAATGTAGGTGGAACATTAGTAAGAGATGTTGATATATTTGACATCTATGATGGTTCTGGTGTTCCTGAAGGGAAAAAGAACTTAGCTTTTCATATTATCTACCAGTCAAAAGAGAGGACTTTAGAAAAAGAAGAAATTGATAAAATTCAAGAGAAAATTATTAATGCTCTTGAAGAAAAAATTGATTGGGAGGTGAGAAGATAAATAATTGAATTTAATTTATTTTTTAAAAAACTATGCCAGAAAAGAAAAACAAAAAAGAAGCAAAAAACAAAAAGAAAGTAGATTACGGGGCGAAGGACATTTACGTTCTTAAAGGACTGGAACCAGTAAGAAAAAGACCTGGAATGTATATTGGTTCCACTGGTCCTGATGGCCTTCATCATTTGATTTGGGAATGTGTAGATAATTCCTTAGATGAGGCAATTGCTGGTTATGCTGACAAGGTAGAAGTTGAATTATTGCCTGGAAATAAAGTGAGAACTAGTGATAATGGTCGTGGAATTCCAACAGACAAACATCCTCAAACAGGGAAGTCTGCCTTAGAGACAGTAATGACTACTTTGCATGCTGGAGCTAAGTTTGGAGGAAAGGCTTATCAGGTTGCAGGAGGATTACATGGAGTTGGAGTTTCTGTTGTCTGTGCTTTGTCTACTAGCTTAAGAGCAGAGGTTTGTCGTGACGGCAAGAGGTATGTTCAAGAATATGCCAAAGGAGCAGTAAAAGGAAAAATTAAAAAAGAAGGAAAGTGTGAAGATAGTGGAACAACAGTAATTTTTGAACCTGATTCAGAGATTTTTAGTGAAGTTAATTTTAACTTTGAAAGAATCTTAAAGCATCTTCGCCAGCAAGCATATTTAACAAAAGGGGTAAAGATTGTGGTAAAAGATTCAAGAGACGAAGATCCAGAAAAGCATCTTACTTACACTTTTTACTTTGACGGAGGAATAGCTTCTTATGTTAGATATTTAATCAAAGATTCCAAACCAAGACATGAGAAAACATTCTATGCCTTAAACGAAACAGATGGAGTTATTGTCGAGGTTGCTTTCAAGTATACTGAGGAAAGAGAGTGTTTCGAAGAAAGTTTTGCTAATAACATATATACCGGGGAAGGAGGAACTCATCTTACCGGACTAAGAACTGCTTTGACCAGAACTTTAAATGACTACGCTCGGAAAGAAGGTTATCTTAAAGAATCAGACGAGAACTTAACTGGTCAGGATGTTAGAGAAGGGTTTACTGGTGTTGTTTCGGTAAAGATAGAAAATCCTCAATTTGAAGGACAGACAAAAGCAAAGCTTGGTAATCCTGAAGCAAAGATAGCAGTAGAAAGAACAGTGGCAATGGGATTATCCGATTTCTTGGAAAGGAATCCAAGAGATGCGAGAACAATAATTGAAAGTTGTCTTCTGGCTAAAAAGGCAAGGGTTGCAGCTAAAGCAGCAAAACAAACTGTTATTAGAAAAGGAGCTCTTGGTGGATTAACCCTTCCGGGAAAATTAGCTGACTGTTCTTCTAGAAAACCAGAAGAGTCAGAATTATATATTGTTGAGGGTGACAGTGCGGCAGGTTCTAGTAAGCAGGGGAGAGACAGGAGGTTTCAGGCAATCCTTCCTCTTAGAGGAAAGATTCTTAATGTAGAAAGAGCAAGATTAGATAGGATTTTGTCTTCTAATGAGATCAAGTCTCTGATTATTGCTTTGGGAACTGCCATTTCTGAAGATTTTGATCTGGAAAAATTAAGATATCACAGGATTATTATTATGACTGATGCTGATGTTGATGGTGCTCATATAAGAACCCTTTTATTAACCTTATTCTATCGCTACTTCCAGCCATTAATTGAAAAAGGGCACTTGTTTATTGCCCAGCCTCCTTTGTATCGAATTCAAGCAGGGAAACAAATAGAATATGCTTATACTGAAGCTGATAGATTAGAGATTATAGGAGAGATGAAAAAGAAGAATCAAAAACCTTCTCTTCAAAGATACAAGGGTCTAGGTGAGATGAATCCAGATCAGCTTTGGGATACTACTATGAATCCAGAAAACAGAACTTTGCTTAAAGTTACTATTGATGACGCTCAAGCGTCTGATCATATCTTTGACACTTTAATGGGAAAAGAAGTTTTTCCAAGAAAAAGATTTATTCAAACTCACGCCAAGACAGTTAAGAATCTTGATATATAATTTAATTTGCTCAGCCGAAAGGTGGTAACCCATCTTTTTGGATGGGTTATTGTTTTTTTTCTAAATCTCTTTTATGAAAAATCTTATTTCATCAATCCTTATCATTATTGCTCTGATTCTTGCGATAGCAGGACTAGCTTTTAATTCAGAAAGAAATCCTTTAGAAGAAAAAGGAACAGCTTCCATTGTTCCTTATAATCAAGAAGAACCAGATGAGAAAAGAAAGGTAAAGATCTTTGCCGTTGGAGATATTATGTTGGACAGGGGAGTAGAGGCAATGATTTTAAGAGAAGGAGCAGGAGATTTTAAATTTCCTTTTCTTGAAATATCTGATTATTTGAATGAGGCAGATATTTTGTTTGGTAATCTTGAAGGACCTGTATCAGAACGAGGAGTGAAGGTAGGAAGTATTTATTCTTTTAGAATGGATCCGGATGTTTTTGAAGGAATTAATTATGCCGGGTTTAATATTTTTTCTTTAGCAAATAATCATATGTTTGATTATGCAGGAGTTGCTCTAAAAGACACGATGGATTATTTGAAAGAGAACGAGATAGAATATGTCGGAGCTGGGATTGATGAGGAAGAAGCTTTCTCTTTTAAAATTAAAGAGATTGAAGGAACAAAGATTGGCTTCTTGGCCTATCTTGGTTTGGGTCCTCAGTCCTGGAGAGCTAGTGATAATAGAATAGGAATGGCTTGGGTTGATCAAGATGATTTAGGTTTAGTAGAGAATCAAATTAAGAAAGCTTCTAAAGAAGTAGATGTCTTATTTGTTTCTTTGCATGCAGGAATTGAATATTCTTCAGAACCTTCCCAATTCCAAAAAGATTTTGCTCAATTGTCTATTGATTCAGGGGCTGATGTTTTTTTAGGGCATCATCCTCATGTTACTCAGAGAGTAGAAGAGTATAAAGATGGATGGATTGCTTATAGTTTAGGAAACTTTGTTTTTGACCAGAGTTTTTCCAAAGAAACAATGGAAGGAATGATATTGGAGATTACTGTTATAAATGATAAAATAGAAAAGGTTATTGAAAGAAAAACAGTAATTAATGATTATTTTCAGGTTGAATTTGAGAATTAGTTTTTCTTGACAGAGGGCTTTTTTATGCTAGTATTAAAGAAGCCCGCAAGGGCTTTTTAAATAAGATTAATTGTTATGAAATCAAATAAATTCGAAAATATATTTGGGAAAATAAAGAGCTTCTTGAAAGAAGTTCAGTTAGAGCTTAAGAAAGTTAATTGGCCTACCAAACAGGAAACATTAAAATATACTTTTATTGTAATAATGGTTTCTGCTGCAGTGGCAGCTTTCCTGGGCGGCCTTGATTTTCTTTTCACTAAAATTTTAGAAAGATTTATTTTAAGTTAATTTTAGATTAAATTATGCCAAGACAAAAAGTTTCACAAGACAGAAGATGGTATGTTATTCACACTTATTCTGGATACGAAGACGCAGTTGCTAAAAATCTAAAACAAAGGATTGAAAATTTAGGAATGGAAGATAAGATTTTTAATGTTTTAGTTCCAAAAGAAAAAAAGATAAAAATTAGAAACGGAAAAAGAAAAACAGTAGAAGAAAAGATATATCCTGGATATATTTTAGTAGAAATGATTGTTACCGATGATTCTTGGTACGTAGTTAGAAATACTCCAAGAGTTACTGGTTTTATTGGAGCGGGAACAACTCCAATTCCTGTTAAGAAAAAAGAAATAGAAGGTCTTAAGTCTAGAATGGGAGTTGAGGAACCTAAATATAAAATTGAATTCAAGAAAGGTGATTTAGTTAAAATTGTTGATGGTCCTTTTAAAGATCTAGAAGGAAAGGTTGATGAAGTAGATCTTGAAAGAGGAAAGATCAAAGTTTTAGTAAATATGTTTGGAAGGGACACGCCGGTTGAACTTGATTCATTGCAAATTAAGAAAGTTTAATTGTAATTATTAATATGGCAAAAAAAGTTAAATCATTAGTTAAACTTCAAATACCTGCTGGTAAAGCTACTCCGGCTCCTCCTATTGGACCGAGTTTAGCTCAGCATGGAATTAACATTTCTGAATTTTGTCAGAAATTTAATGACCAGACTTCGGATAAGAAGGGATGGTTGATTCCGGTAGAAATTAAAGTTTATGAAGATGGAACCTACGATTTTAAATTGAAGCAACCTCCAACGGCTGAATTGATTAAAAAGATTGTTGGAGTAGAGAAGGGTTCAGGAGAACCTAATAGAAAAAAAGTAGGAACAATTACCCAGGCACAACTTAAAGAAATTGCTGAAAAGAAGATGGAGGACTTGAACGCTACTGATATCAAGCAGGCAATGAAAGTTGTTGAAGGAACAGCAAAAAGCATGGGTCTTGAAATAGAGAAATCATAAATTTTAATTTAATCAAAAAAATATGATCCTTTCTGATAAAGATATTAAAAGATATATCTCAGAAGGTAAGATTAAGATTACCCCTGAGCCTAATTTCGAAAAACAACTAGGTCCTTGTTCTTTAGATTTACATCTAGGGGATTCTTTCAAGCTTTTTAAGCATGCAGAGTGTCCTTTTATTGATTTAAAAGATCATAAAACCCCTATTGATAAAATAATGACTGAGATAAAAATTACCGAAGAAAAGCCCTTGATTTTACGACCAAGGGATTTTGTTATTGCTGTTACCGAAGAAGACATTATTTTATCTCCTGATATTATGGGAAGGTTGGATGGAAGGAGCTCTCTTGGTAGACTTGGATTGGTGGTTCATTCCACAGCAGCTAGATTTGATCCTGGCTGGAAAGGAAAAGCCATAATGGAGATAGGAAACTTAGGAGTTATTCCTATTGCTCTTTATCCTGGAATCAGAATTTGTGCTATGACTTTTGAAACCTTATCTTCTTCATCAGAAATTCCTTATCTTAAACAAAAAGATCATAAATATGCTGGTCAATCTTCTCCTCAAGCAAGTAAAATAGAGGAGGAAGAATAATTTATTGAAATAAACATGGAAAAAAGACATCCCGAATATCAATACTTAGACTTATTAAAAGAGTTAATAGAGAAAGGTGCTGAGCAAGTTGATGCGGGCACAGGAGTTAAAACATACAGTTTGTTTGGAAGACAATTTCGTTTCGATCTCTCCGAAGGATTTCCTCTGTTAACAACAAAAAAAGTTTATTGGAAAGGATTGCTTTATGAGCTTTTTTGGTTTATAAGTGGTCAGCAAAATATAAAATATTTGGTTGATAATAATGTTCATATTTGGGATGACTATCCTTACAGAATTTATCGGGAGAAAATGAAGAAAGGGTTGGAAAAAGAAATGACCCAAGAAGAATTTATCGAGAGAATAAAAGACGATGATGATTTTGCTAAAAAGCATGGAAGTTTACCACACGTTTATGGAGATATGTGGCGTCATTGGCCAGCAAAAGATGGCAGATCAATTGATCAATTGAAATGGATAATAGAAACTGTACGAAAAGACAAAAGCGCTCATAACGCAATAGTAAATTCGTGGAACCCGGAATATCTTTATGAAATGGCTTTACCTGATGAAGCTTGTCGTTTTCCAATTTGTCATACTTTTTTTCAAATAAATACTAACGGAGGCAAGCTTTCACTTCAGCTTTACCAGCGTTCTTGTGATATTTTCCTTGGAATTCCTTTTAACATAGCTAGTTATGCTTTGCTTACAATGTTTCTAGCTCAGGTTACAGGAAATGAACCAGGAGAATTTATTCATACCCTTGGAGATGTTCACTATTACGAAAATCATTTAGGGGCTATAAAAGAGCAACTTAAACGAGAACCAAGACCCTTCCCGAAAGTAAAATTAGATCCTAATGTAAAAGAAATAGATGATTTTTCACCAGAGAACGTAGAGCTTGTAGGTTATGATCCTCACCCTAGGATTAAAGCAAGTCTGTCTCCAGCAGGGGGGATAGTTACCAAGGACTGGAAAGATTTTATACAAAAAAATAAAAATCAATAAAATGATTTCAATGATTTGTGCAGTTGGCAAGAATAAAGGAATTGGATTTGAAAATAAATTATTATGGTATTTGCCTGGAGACTTGAAACATTTTAAAAAAACAACTATGGGGCATTGCGTAATTATGGGTCAGAATACTTTTGAATCAATTGGAAAAGCATTGCCAGGTAGAAAAAATATCGTGCTCAGCTTGGATCCAAATTACAAGGCAGAGAATTGCGAGGTTTCTAATAATCTTGAGGAAATTGCAAATAGATATAAAGACTCTGAAGAAGAAGTTTTTGTAATAGGAGGAGCTAGCATTTATAAACAATTTATAAAATATGCAAAGAAACTATATTTAACTTTGGTTGATGATTCTCCTCGGGCTGATACATTTTTTCCAGATTATTCTGAATTTAATAAAGTGATTTCTGAAAGTGAGATACAAGAAGAAAACGGTATTAAATATAAGTTTGTAGAGCTAACAAGGTAAATATTTTTTATAGATATTGATACTTTAGAATATGAAACTAGAAGATTCTAAAATTTATAATTTAATTGAGAAGGAGATTGAAAGACAAAAAGAAGGATTAACTTTAATTCCTTCAGAGAACTATGCATCTTTGGAAGTTCTTTCTGCTATGGCTACTCCTTTAAGTAATAAGTATTCTGAAGGATATCCTGGAAAAAGGTACTATTCAGGAAATTGTTTTATTGATCAAATAGAAGAGATAGCTATTGATCGAGCAAAAAGATTGTTCAATGCAGACCATGCTAATGTTCAGCCTCACTCTGGTTCTCAAGCCAACGAGGCTGCCTATCTTGCTCTTCTTGATCCTGGAGATAAAGTTTTGGCTCTTGATCTGTCAGCTGGAGGTCATTTAAGTCACGGAGCTAAGATTAATTTTTCTGGTCGCACCTATAATTTTTTCCATTACGGAGTTAATAAAAAAAGTGAGTTAATTGATTTTAGTGAAGTCGAAGAGAAAGCATTAAAATTTGAACCTAAATTAATAATAGCTTCTACCACTTCTTATTCCCGAAAACTTGATTTTGAAAAATTTAAAGAAATAGCTGATAAAGTAGGAGCTTATTTGTTGGCAGATATTGCTCACATTGCTGGACTGATTTCAGCCGGTGTTCATCCTCATCCCTTTCCTTATGCTGATGTAGTAACTACTACCACGCACAAAACTCTTAGGGGGCCAAGAGGAGGCTTAATTCTATCTAAGAAAGAGTTTTCAGAGAAAATTGATAGAGCTGTTTTTCCGGGAGTGCAGGGTGGCCCATTAGAGCATGTAATTGCTGCTAAAGCTATTTGTTTTAAAGAAGCTTTAGAAGATGATTTTAAAGGTTATCAGAAACAGATACTTTTAAATGCAACAGAAATGGTGAATGTTTTTAAAGAAAATGGATTTAGAGTAGTGAGTGGAGGAACTGATAATCATTTATTTGTTATTGACATTTCTTCAACCAAGTCTTCTTCAATGACCGTTCAAGATGAGCTAGAAAAGGTAGGAATTTTTGTAAACAGGAATAAAATTCCTTTTGATGAAAAATCAGCCTTTGATCCTTCTGGCATCAGGATGGGCACTCCTGCTATTGCTACTAGGGGAATCAAGGAAAATGGAGCAGGGGAAATAGCAGGATTAGTTTGTGAGCTAATTAAAAACATTGAATCTGATTCTATAAAAGAGAAAGTAAAGGAAAGAGTAAAAGAAATTTCTAAAGAATTTCCAATTTATAATAATATTGAATATTAATGGATTTTTCTTATTCCCATTATCCGGGAAGAGTGTCATTAGAGAGGAGTGCTGCCAAGGCGATTACCTGGAGAGTCGTTGGAACTGTTTCTCTTTGGTTTACCGTTTATATTTTTACCGGAGAAATGATGTTGGCTTCTGGATTGAGCATAGTAGATGTTGTTTCTAATACTATTCTTTATTATTGTCATGAAAGGATCTGGGATTGGACTGACTGGGGAAGAAAATTTATAGATGGAAGGTTTGAAGAAAGAAGGAAAAGAATGTTGGCGAAATCTTTTAGCTGGAGGGTTCTTGCCAGCCTATACTTGTTTTTTATTATTCATTATTTCAGCGACCAAGTTTTCTTTATATCTTCTGGGATAGTTATTGCTGATGCTTTACTTAATATTGTTGAATATTATTTTCATGAATATTCTTGGAACAAGGTAAGATGGGGACGCATTAGAAGAACTGAAAACAATAATTAATAAATTGTCAGCTTTGGCAATTTACAATATAATAAAACAACAGAAGATTTAATTTTTAAAATTTGTTTATTTTATGATAATTTTTAATGGAAACAGAGTAGCAGAGGAAATACTTAGTGATATTAAAAAGAAGTTAGGGAAAAAAGATGTTTCGCCAACATTGGCAATAATCAAAGTAGGGAATAATCCTGATGTGGATTTATATATTAGAAATAAAAAGAGAGCTGCTTACAAAATAGGAATGAAAATCTTCTGTTATAATTTTCCAGAAAAGGCAAATGAATATGAAATCATTGACAAAATAAGAGAACTTAATGAAGATGTTTTAGTAGATGGTATTATTGTTCAACTTCCTCTTCCAGAAAGAATTAATACAAAAAAGGTGATTTCTTCTGTTGATCCAAAAAAAGATGTAGATGGATTTCACGAAGTTAATAGAAATTTACTTAAAAGCAATAACCCTTATTTCCTGCCTGTTTTGCCTTTAGCAGTTTTACGTTCAATGGAGCAGGTAGTAGAGGATTTCGATGACAAAAAGATTGTAACTGTTTGCAACTCAGATGTTTTTGGAAAAACAATAGAGAATTTTTTCAAGAGGAAAGGAATAGATTCAGATTATGTTTTGGCCGACAAGAAAGCTATTTCTAAGATTAAGCCCAAAATTAGTTCAGCTGATATTGTTATTTCTGTTTGTGGTAGGCCTCGCTTTATTAAAGGATATATGATTAAAAAAGGAAGTGTTTTAATTGATGCCGGCATTAGATTTATGAAGAATGGAATAGTGGGAGACGTAGACAAGGAAAGCGTAAAAGGGAAGGCATCTTTTATCACTCCTGTTCCAGGAGGGATTGGCCCTTTGACCGTTGCTTATCTTTTAAAAAATGTTTATTTAGCAGCAAGAAATGATTTTAGGCGTAAATGAATTATTAAAACTTGTTAAGGAAAAGAATTTAGTAGAAAATCTTTGTGAAAGAGAAAGAACTCATCCTGAAGGAACAGGTTTTGATATTAGAATAGGGGAGTTGTACGAAGTGAGAGGAGAAGGATTTTTAGGAGTTGAAGAAAGAGATACTCCTCATACTGAATTAATTGCGAAGTTTGATCCAGAAGAAAGAAGAGAAGTTTCTCTCAATCCTAATACTTATTATCTGATGAAAACGATCGAGAAGGTTAATATACCAAAAGATCTTTTGGCGATGTTTACTCCTCGTTCTACTCTTTTCAGGTCAGGAGTCTATATCTTCGGTGGTCAGGTAGCTCCTGGATATTGCGGAGGATTAACAATGGGAATTTATAATTTTAGCAATGAAGAATTTAAATTAGAGCTTGGTGCTCGAGTATTGCATCTCATGTTTTTTCAAGTAAAAGGAGATTCTAATTTATATCGAGGACAATGGCAGGGAGGAAGGGTTACTACCGAGAAAAAGGAAAAACAAATTTAATATTTATTGCTAATAAAATAATAAATCTGCATAGTGCAGATTTTTTGTTGAAAGTTTGTTTTATAAAATGATATAATAAACTAATGGAACAGGCAGCAAAGAGAAAATTTATCATCAGAAAATTTATAGAGTGGTATTTTTATGATCAGCCCAAGGCTATTTTTAAAGCTTGGGTTAATTTCCTTAAATTTAATTTACAATATTTCTCTATTACTTTTCTTTTAAAAACTCTTTTTGCTCCTTGGAGAAGATATACTTGGTCTTACGGAAGGGGGTTTGATTTTCAGAGATATCTAGAAGCTTTTGCTTCAAATGCTATTTCTAGAGCTCTTGGAGCTTTCTTGAGGATTATATTTATAATTATTGGAATAATAGTGGAGATCCTTATTTTCTTTTTTGGTTTGCTTTTATTAATTTCATGGTTTATTTGGCCTTTAATGTTGGTATTTGTTTTTATCCTGGGACTTAGAGTCTTATTTTAATTATGTTTAATTTTGATTTCAAAAGAGCAGCAATATATCAGGCGGTTAGGTGGTCAAAAAGTTTTAAGCTAATAGGATTGATTAGGAATCTTTTTGCTGGATTACTACTTTTGTTGTTTTCAATTTTTCTTTATGGATTTTTAACAGAAAGTTTTGCTCAGGGATTACTTAAATTTTTACTTGGAAGTTGCCTTATTGTTTTAGCTTTTTTTGTTGCTTCTTGCTTTGCTTTATTGTTTTTTGAGAAAAAGATTAAAAATCCTAAATTGAAGAGAAGTATAGAAGAAGTATTTTCTAGCTCTGAGAAATTTAATCTGGCTGATTTCCTTGATTTTGAATCGATAAAATCAGTATCCAAATCTTTTAAATTTGCTAAATCTAAAAATATCCCCGAGGTTAATTCATCTATCCTTGCTTATTTTATCCTTAAGAATACCGAGGATGTTAATTTTATCTTTTCCAGGGTTAATATTGATTGGAAAGATATTAAAGACTTATTAGGAAAGTGTCTTAAAAACCTTGATAAAGGGAGTTTTAGCGGAGAGTATTCTCAGGATTTCAAAAAGGTAATCTGGAAAGCATTTGAAATTGCTCAGAAGAAAGAACACGAAAGAGTGGGGACAGGGGACATAATTACTGCTCTTGCAGAGCATAATTCTATTTTGAAAGAAATTATGATTCAGTCAAAGATTAGACCCGAAGACATTGAAAATCTAACATGGTGGATAGATTCTTTTAGGAGAAAGATGAAGAAGAAAAAAAAGTTTTGGGAGTGGGAAAACCTTATTAGAAAAGGCAGCCTAGGAAAAGAATGGGCATCCGGGTATACAGTAACTTTAGATGCTTTCTCTTTTGATTTGTCTCAGAATATTAAACGTTATGGATTTTCGGAAGTGATTGGTCATGAAAAAGAATTGGAAAAGATGGAGAGGATTCTTTCTCGCAGAGAGATAAATAATGTTTTATTAGTGGGCCAGCCTGGAGTAGGAAGAACTAGTATAATTGAATCTCTTTCAGAGATGAGTTTTCTAGGCAAGCTGTTACCAGAGGTTAATTACAAGAGGTTTGTTCAGTTAGATTTGTCTTTAGTTGCTTCGAACACTGAAAGTCCAGAAGAATTGGAAGGGGTTTTAGAGAAAGTATTTCAGGAAGTTGTAGAAGCAGGTAATGTTGTTTTAGTAATTGAAGATTTTCATAACTTTGTAAAAGGAGCAGGAGGACCAGGAATAATCAATGTTTCTGGAATAATAGCAAAATATTTACACCTTCCTCAATTTCAAATAATTGCCCTTACTACTTATACTGGTTTACATAAATACATAGAACAAGACCCTTCCATTCTTTCTTTATTTGAAAAAGTTGAAGTTTCTGAGTTAAGCAAAAGAGAAACTTTAATGATTTTAGAGAGAATAACCTTGAGTTTAGAGAATAAATATGGAATATTTGTTTCTTATCCTGCCTTGAGAGATATTATTAATTTCTCTGATAAGTATCTACAAGAGATTCCTTTTCCTAAAAAAGCTGTTGATCTTTTAGACGAGATAATGGTTTATGTTAGCTCTATTGGAGATAAAGTTGTCTTACCAAAACATGTGGCAAAGATATTTTCTGACAAGACAGAAATTCCAGTAGGAGAGGCAGAAACTCACGAGAAGGAGAAATTATTGAATTTAGAAGAATTAATCCATAAGAGAATTGTTAATCAGGAAATAGCAGTAGATTCTATAAGTTCTGCCTTAAGGAGGGCAAGGGCTGATGTAACAGAAAGAAAAGGGCCAATGGGAGCTTTCTTATTCCTTGGTCCTACCGGAGTGGGAAAGACAGAGACTGCTAAAGCTTTGTCTGAAATTTATTTTGGGTCAGAAGGGAAGATGATAAGATTAGATATGTCTGAGTTTCAATCAATAGGAGATATTCCTCGTTTAATAGGATCTCCAGGAGAAGAAGGTCTTTTGACCACTAAAGTCAGAGAAGATCCTTTTTCTTTGGTTCTTTTAGACGAATTTGAAAAAGCTCATCCTAATATCTTGAATTTATTTCTTCAAGTTTTTGATGAAGGACATTTAACTGATGGACTTGGAAGAAAAGTTAGTTTTGAAAACACAATAATTATTGCTACTTCTAATGCAGGTTATTTAGTTATTTTAGATGCTATTAAAAAAGATACTCCTTTTGAAGAAATTGAAAGCAAGCTTCTTGATTTCATATTTGAGAACAAGGTCTTCCGGCCAGAATTAGTTAACAGATTTGACAGTGTTGTTATTTTCAAACCTTTGAGTAAAGAGAATTTAATAAGTATAGCTGGATTATTGCTTAACAAACCAAAGAGTAATCTTGCTAAAAGAGATATAGATTTTATTATTACTCCTGAGCTCGAGGAAAGAGTTGTTGAATTAGGCTACAATCCTAATTTTGGAGCAAGGGAGATGAAGAGAGTGATTCAGGACAATGTAGAAAATGCTTTAGCTGAGGCATTGCTTAGAGGAGATCTTAAAAGAGGAGATAGTGTTAAAGTTGATCCTAATGGATTTAAGTTAATTGTTAATCCTGATTAATATTGTATAATAGATACAAATAAAGGTTTTTTCATTTTTAATATTAATTAATTAAATAAATATGAAAAAGATAGTTATAGGTATTATTGCTGTAGTCTTGATTGGGGCAGGAGGGACTGTAGCAGCTCTTTATACTCATACATGGAATCCTATGTGGAATCCTTTTCGACCTGACCCCGAAGTTGTTGTTAAAGAAATGGCAACTAAGATGAATGGTTTAGATGCTGTTCACAGTGATGTAAGAATCGATATTGGAGCGAGAGGGGAAGAAAATCGAAATATTATGAGTGCTTTAATTAATCTTTCTACAGATTCAGATAATACCGATCAAGATAATCCGAAAAGCAAAGGAAGTTTTGAGGTAGACTTGTCTACTGAAGGAGTAACCATTTCAGGGTCAGGAGAAATGATTAGCGTAGGACAAGCATCTTATTTTAAAATTAATGAACTTCCTAATCTTGGAAACACTTCTCCGATGATGTCTGAAATGCTAGGAATGGTTAGAGGAAAATGGATAAGAGTGAGTCAAGAAGATTTAGAGGTTATCTCTGATCAGCTTGGGCAAGATTATCAATCTTTACCAGAAGGAAAACAAGAAGAAATCCTTAACAAGGTTAAGAATCTTTTAGAAGGAAAAGATCTTTATAACGTAAAGGAAGAATTGAAAGACGAAGAGATTAATGGGAAGATGGCTTATCATTATCTTTTAGAGCTAGACCAGGAAGCAGTGAAAGAATTTGTTCCTGAATTGATTGAGGTCTTGGCAAGCAATTACTTGCAAGGGCAAGATCCAAGTGAAGGAGAGCTTGAGGGAATGAGAGAAGAAGTTTCCAGCAG
Source organism: uncultured Candidatus Saccharibacteria bacterium (assembly GCA_964607015.1). Taxonomy (GTDB): domain Bacteria; phylum Patescibacteriota; class Minisyncoccia; order Minisyncoccales; family JAGGXC01; genus CAYUNN01. The sequence continues at coordinate 29,711 of CAZSHN010000002.1, read as the reverse complement.
TCTGGATAAGTTCTTTGAGAAAGTAGGAAATCTAGAACTTGAGATTTGGGTAGGACAGAAAGATTATTATCTTTACAAGGCAAGGTTTGAAAAAACTATCAGCAGTGAAAAGGTAGCAGAACTTCTTAATTCTCAACAAACAGAGGAAGGGAAGTTTATTGTCCTTACTGAGATTGATTTTTCTAACTTTAATGATCCAGTAGCTATCAGCGAACCTGAAGATTATCAATCTATATCAAAGCTGATACAAACAATGCAGATGATAATCATGCAATCTATGTTCGAGAACTACAATCAATAGATAGAATTTTATAAACTTCAAACAGGAGTTTAAAGTGAAAAATAGCCTTAAATGGCTATTTTTTGTTTGGGGATAATTTGTGGAGAAAAAGAAGTTGACAAGGACGGTCTGGTGGGATATTCTGTAATTGTAGGTTATAAATGTGGATAAAAGTGGGAAAAGGCCCCGGATCTGGGGATAAAAGATATGTTTATAGGAGAATACTCACATACAATTGATAAGAAAAAGAGAATGGCTATCCCGTCAAAGTTTAGAAAAGAACTGGGAAAGAAAGCGGTTATTACCCGCGGACTTGATAATTGTCTTGTTGTTTACCCAATGAAAGAGTGGGAAAAACTAGCTGAAAAATTAGGGAACCTTCCTACTGCAGAAATTGATGCAAGAAAATTTGCCCGAATCATGCTTGCAGGGGCAATGGATGTAAAGCTAGATAATCTTGGTCGAATCCTTATTCCTGACTATTTGAAAAAATATGCTTCTTTAAAGAAGAGGGTAGTAGTAACAGGACTTTTTAATAGGTTAGAAGTCTGGGAAGAAAGCAAGTGGGAAGATTACAAGAAGAAGACAGAGGGAGCGGTTGGAGATATTGCTGGTAGATTAAAAGAATTAGGTGTTTAAGATGCACATTCCTGTTCTTCAAAAAGAAGTAATAGAATTTTTAAAACCAGAACCAGGAAAGAATTTTGTTGACTGTACTTTAGGGGAAGGAGGACACAGCTTAGCAATTTTGGAAAATAGTACTCCTTCAGGAAAACTTCTGGGGGTAGAGCGCGACCCAGAAGTTTTCAGAAGGACTAAAGATAAGCTAGAGAATTGTTTTCAAGAGGCAGGATGGAGTAAAGAGAGATTGATTCTTGTTTGTGATAATTTCTCAAACATAGAAGAGATCGTTAAAAAATATAATTTTAAAAGTAATGGATTCTTGTTTGATCTAGGATTTTCCAGCTGGCATACAGAAGAAAGTGGGAGAGGATTCTCTTTTCGAAAAGAAGAGAAACTAGACATGAGATATAACCCAGAAGAAGAATTAACAGCAGAAAAGATTATCAATGATTTTCCGATCAATAAGATTGAAGAAATAATAAAGGATTATGGAGAAGAAAGATTTTGCAGAAAGATTGCTAGTCAGATCGAAAAAGAAAGAAAGAAAAATCCTATAACTACTACAAAGCAGTTGGTAGAGGTTGTAAGAAAAGCCACCCCTCCTTGGTATCATCATAAGAGAATTCATTTCGCAACCCGTACTTTCCAGGCTTTAAGAATAACGGTAAACGATGAGCTAGGTAATCTTGAAAAAGCTTTAGAGCAAGCATTCAAGGTATTAGAACCATCGGGGAGAATAGTAGTAATATCTTTCCATTCTTTAGAAGATCGAATTGTTAAAAATTTTTTTAAAAATAAAGTTAAGGAGGGATCACTTAAAATATTAACTAAAAAACCAATAAGGTCGAGTAAAAAAGAAATTGAAATAAATCCACGTTCCCGTTCTGCTAAACTGAGAACAGGTGAAAAAAATGACTAAGAAAGCAAAACAAAATTTATTAAACAACCTAAAGGCTACCAGAATAAAAGTTGCCAAGAGGAAAGACTCAAATCTTAAAATATTTTGGATTTTAATTATTGGTTCTTTGCTACTCCTATTATCTTCTTACATCTTTCAGGTTGGAGTTATGATTCAAAAAACTTCCCTTATCAAAGAATATGAAAAGGAGGTTAATTATCTAGTTCAGCAAAACAAAGAGTTTGAAGTTTCTTTTTCAAAAAGCAATTCTTTAAAAAGCTTAGAAGATTCATTGGAAGAACTTGAGTTTGAAAAAGTTGCTCAAGTAGAATATATTCGCGTTATTGATACTGCAGTAGCAGCTAAGTAATTTTTATTACAATGAATAAGCGACGGATTAAAATAGTTTTAATACTTATTATTACTTTTGGCCTGGTTATTATATGTCGCTTAGCTTATCTTCAAATACTAAATTACGATTTTTATAGAGCTTTAGCTAAAGGACAACAAATTATCTCTTATTCTATAACTCCCAACAGAGGAGATATTTTTGCTCAAGATCGAGATGGCGGTCTTTTTCTTTTAGCTACCAATAAAAATTCAGATTTTGTTTTTGTTTCTCCTTCTCAAGTGAAAGACAAAGAGAAGGTAGTAGATCTTCTCTCTCAGTCTCTTGGACTAGAAGAAGATTTAATTTCTGAAAAAGTAGAAGATGATAGTAAATCTTTTGTTGTTGTTAAAAAAGAAATATCAGAAGAGGAAAAAGAAAAAGTAAAGGATTATAAAGAAGACTCTATTCATGTCGGAAGCGAGATAACCAGATATTACCCAGAAAATGATCTTGCTGCACATACAATAGGATTTGTTGGCGGAGAACAAAGAGGGCAATATGGAGTAGAAAATTTTTATGAAGAGGAGCTAAAGGGAGAAAAAGGAGTTGCTGTAGGAGAAAGAAGTTCTGATGGTTATATGATCTTTTTTGATTCAGACAGCTCTTTGCCTGTTCAGGAAGGATCAGATCTTATTTTAACAATAGATTTTTACATTCAATATAAAGCAGGAAAACTTCTTCAAAAAGCAAAAGAAGAATTAGAAATTGAGAATGGTCAGATATTAGTTATTAATCCTAAAACAGGAGAAATTAAAGCATTAGCTTCTTTAGTTGATTTTAATCCCAATGATTATTCTGATTACGAATTGCAATCATTTATTAATCCAGTGTCTCAGAGTCTTTTTGAACCTGGATCAGTTTTTAAAGCAATTACCATGGCGGCAGCAATAGAAGAGGAGGAAATAACTCCTGAAACTAAATACGTTGATGAAGGTTTTATAAAAATTGGACCTGATACTATTCATAATTATTCTAATAGAGTTTATGGCGAGTCTACGATGACAGAGGTGCTGGAGAAATCAATCAATACTGGTGCAGTTTTTGCAGCGCAGAAAATGTCTCCCGATACCTTTCTTGATTATATTGAGAAATTTGGAGTTTTTGAAAAAACAGGAATTGATACTCAAGGGGAGGTTTGTTCAGAAAACAAAGAATTGAAAAAAGGTTATGAAGTGAATTTTGCTACAGCATCCTTTGGTCAAGGAATAGAAATGACTCCTATTCAATTGATTAGAGCTTTCTCTGTTTTTGCTAATGGAGGAAAGCTAGTTAGACCTTATTTAGTTGATAAGATTGTCAACTCAGAAGAAGTTATTCTAGATAACAGTTTAGAAGTTCAGGATCAGGTTATTTCTGAAAAGACTGCTTCTGAAGTAAGAGATATGCTTGTCAGCGTTGTAGAGAACGGTTTTGGCAAAAAAGCGAAAGTCCCTGGTTATTATGTTGGAGGCAAGACTGGTACAGCTCAAGTTTCTTTTTCTTCTATGGGCGTTAATAAGTCTGGGTATTCAGAGAAAACAATTCAAACCTTTATTGGTTTTGCTCCTGCTTATTCTCCTGAATTTATTATTCTAGTTAAACTGGATAATCCCAATACAAGAACAGCAGAATATTCGGCTGTTCCTATTTTTAGAGAATTAGCTGAATATGTTATTAATTATTATCAAATACCTCCTGATTATAACGAGGAAGAAGAATGATAAAAGTAATTGAAAAAATAATTTTAAAAATAAAGAAGCCAAAAATTGTGATAGTGGTAGAAGATAGTCAATCTTATATCACAGACTTTATTTTTTTAATTATTAACAATTATTTTAAAGTAAGAAAAGTTAAAGGAACTCTGAGTTTTTCTGATATTCTTTTTGGAGAACTTATTTTGATAAATTCTGATATTAAAGAAATTGAATCTTATAATTATTTATTAAAAAATTCTAAAGAATCAGTTTTAGTTTTTGCTGGAACGGACAAAAAGAATTATGAAAATAATATTGAAATTCCTTTAAATTTTAAATTTCTGCTTTTTAATTCAGACGCAATTACCATAAGTAATTTTGAAAAAGATAATTTTTCTGAAGTTTATAGTTTTGGTTTTAGTAAAAAATCTGATTTTCAAGGAACTGATATGAAAATCAATGATGATACTAACTTTAAAATTAATTTCCAAGGAAATATAATTCCATTTTGGCTAAAAGGAAAAAATGATGAAAAAAAAGTTTCTGCAGTATTGGCAGGGATTGCTTTAGGGAAAATGCTTGATTTGAATTTAGTTAATATTTCAAGGAAAATAAAGGAGTTAAGCTAATAGACAATTGATTGGAAATATGTTAAAAATTGGAAAGAAGGCCCTATCGTCTAGTGGTTTAGGACGCCACTCTCTCACAGTGGTGACAGGGGTTCGAATCCCCTTAGGGTCACATAATACTGCCTTTTAAAGAGGTAGTTTTTCTAAAAATGAGGAAGTTAATATTATTAATTATTATAATCATAATTGTTCTTGCCTCATTTAGGGCTGTATTCTTTGATTCAAAGAAGGTTTGCTTCGAAAACAATTGCTTTATAGTTGAAATTGCTGACACTAACAGAGAGAGAGCAAGAGGGTTGATGTTTAGAAAAGATTTAGACTTGGAGAAAGGGATGCTTTTTGTTTTTGACGAAGAAGGAAAGCATTCTTTTTGGATGAAGAATATGGAATTTCCGATAGATATTATTTGGATGAATACAGACAAGGAAGTAGTTGGTATTGATAAAAATGTTCAACCTTGTATTACAGAAGAGTGCAGAGCTATTCTTCCTGAAGAAAAAGTAAGATATGTTTTGGAATTAAATTCTGGCATGGCTGATAGATTTTCTATTCAAGAAGAAGAAATAGCGGTTTTTCAATAATTGTTAATTTATTTTTTTGTGCTAAAATAAGTAGTGAAGGTAATTTATAATATTTTATATGAGTATTTCTAATATAATCAGATCAAAATACGCCGTCATCATTGTTTTAATTGTTGCTATTTTTTGTTGGATAGGAGTTGGTTGGCAGTATTTCTTGATTAGAGAAGAGTCTTCTCGGGAAGCTCCTGAACCAGAATCAATATTAGTAAAACTTTATTATTACAACCAAGAAAAAGCAGAAGAAATTGGTGATCTTTGTAGTCCAGAAGCAGTTATTCCTGTTGAAAGAAAAATTTCAGCTAGTCCGAATCCAATAAGGGACACGATTAGATATTTGATTCAAGGAGAATTAACTGCAGTGGAAAGAGAGCAAGGTTTTTCTACTGAATTTCCTCATCCTGATTTTAAACTTACTGGGACTAATTTAAAAGACGGGATTCTTTCTTTGGAATTTACTGAGGTACCTGGATTTACTAGCGGAGGTTCTTGCAGGATAGGAATATTAAGAGCTCAAATAGAAAAAACAGCAAAACAATTTCCAATTGTGAAAGAAGTTTCTATTCAGCCAGAATCTTTATTCCAACCCTAATTTTTAATTAATTTTATTGATAGAGGTCAAAAGGGAAACCTTTGACCTTTTTACTTAAATGAACTGGAAAAATTTATCTCATTCCAAAAAAGGACTTATTGTAGGAATTGCTATCGGATTAGTTTTTGCCCTCTATAGCAATATTACCCAATGTCATCCTCAGATTTTGGGTGGCGGGGTAGATGCTTGTAAAAATTCAGCTCAGTTGATTGTTGGTATTATTGAATTTTTAATTTATTTTATTTTCGCTCCGATTGTTTCTTTTCTTCCTTTTTCTGCCGAAATTAAGTTCAGAATTTTATTGATAATAAGCCCTGTAATCCTGTTTGGTTTAATTGGATTTTTATTCGGTTTCTTAGCAGACAAGACAAAAAGATAATCTGTTGATAATCTCTATTGACAATGATTGTTTAATTTAGTATTTTTGTTGAGACAGAGAGCAAGTTAGGTCGACTTGCTATTCCTTTAAAAAAGAGGTTCTTTTTGTTCAAGGCGAGCTATTTTAGCTCTTCTTGTTAATTTTAAGGAATCTTCTGAAAGAAACATGTTCGAAACAAAACCAGGTCTTAACTTTTTCCTTCAAGACGAAGAAGATGAAGACGAAGATGAAGACGAAGAAGATGAAGACGAAGAGTAGTTAGTTTTTTAAAGAGAGCGCCAAAGAGGCGCTCTCTGAACTATTTAAAAATCCACAAATTTGTAGCTAGAAAAGGCTCTATTTTTTGTTATAATAATAATATATGGAGGAGAAAAAATGGCATAATATTTCTTGGGAAGAAGCAGTGAAAGCTCTTGATACTGACGAGAACAAAGGACTTGACGAAAAAGAAGTAAATAAAAGGCGAAAAAAATTTGGCCCTAATTTACTTTCAGAAAAAAAGTCTTCTTCTAAGATCAAAGTATTTTTAGAGCAATTTCGCAGTCCTTTAATTTACATCTTATTAATTGCTGGAATTGTTACTTTTTTATTTGGAGAAGGAACAGATTCTATTGTTATTCTCGCGGCTGTATTTTTAAATGCAATCGTTGGTTTTGTTCAGGAGAACAAGGCATCAAAAACATTAGAAGAGTTAAGAAGAGTGGTTAAGCATGAAGCAGAAGTTTTAAGAGAAGGAAGATTAAAAATAATTGATTCTTCTCAATTGGTTCCGGGAGATATTATAATTCTTAATCCAGGTGATAAAATTTCTGCCGATGGAAGGATTATCGAAGAGCACAATCTTAAAGTGAATGAAATGGCATTGACTGGAGAATGGCTTGCCGCTAGCAAAGGAAAAGAAATTTTAAAAGAAGAAACTACTTTAGCAGATAGAGATAATATGGTCTACATGGGAACAGTAATAGAAGATGGTAAAGCGAAGGTAGTAGTTACGGCTACTGGAGAAAAAACCGAAATTGGGAAAATAGCAGAAATGGTGGGCGAAACAAAGGAAGAAGAAACTCCGTACCAGAAAAAACTAGCTCGTTTTTCCAAAATGGTTGGGATTTTAATTTCGTTAATTTCTTTTGGTGTTTTTATAGAAGGGATATTGACTGGTCAAGATTTTGTAGAAATGTTTAGCACGGCAGTCGCAATAGCAGTTGCTTCTATTCCAGAAGGGCTTCCGGTTGCTATGACGGTAATTCTTTCATTGGGAATGAGAAGAATCCTTAAAAAGAAAGGATTGGTCAGAAAATTATCTTCAGCAGAAACACTTGGAAGTACCTCCGTTATTTGTACTGATAAAACTGCTACCCTGACTGAAGGAAAAATGAAAGTAGTTGGCGCTTACGGAAAAAAGAAGATGGCTATCAAGGCAGGAGCACTAACCTCAGAAGCATTTTTAGAAAATCCAAGCGAATCTAAGGATAAGTGGATTTTTAGAGGAAGACCTACTGATCAAGCTTTGTTAGAAGCAGGTATTAATGAAATTGGACTAGAAAAGGACAAAAGCTTTGAAAAAGATAAAATATCTGAATCGTCGTTTAATCCTATTAATAAATATGCCGCTGCTCTTTACAAAGAAGGAGACAAGAAGGTTCTTTATGTCTGCGGAGCTCCAGAGAAAGTTATTGCTATTTGTAAATTAACTAAGAATAAGGAAAGAGAACTCAAAAAAGAATTAGAGAAATTTGCTAGCCAGGGGTTAAGAGTTGTAGCTAGTGCTTACAAAGAAACAAAAATTAAAAAACCAATTGGAGAAATGACAAAAAAGCTTGATTTTGCCGGACTCGTTCTTTTAAAAGACCCAGTAAGAAAAGAGGTTAAAAAAGCAATGAGCGTTTGTCGTAAAGCAGGAATGAGGCCAATTATCGTTACCGGTGACCATAAGCTTACTGCAAAAGCAATAGCTGAAGAGCTTGGGTTTAAAATGAAAGAAGAAAATATTTTAGAGGGAACGAAGCTTGATAAGATGTCAGACGCAGAATTAGAAAAGAGATTGGAAAAAATCCAAATTTATGCTCGGGTAGAACCAAAGCATAAAATGAGAATCATTGAAGCTTGGCAGGAAAAAGGAGAAGTCGTTGCAATGACCGGAGACGGGATTAACGACGCACCTGCTCTTAAAAAAGCTGATATTGGAGTTGCTATTGGATCGGGAACTGAGGTTGCTAGAGAAACCTCAGATTTAATTTTATTAAATGATAGTTTTTCTATTATTGTAGCAGCAGTCGAAGAAGGAAGGGCTATTCTTGATAATATTAGAAAAGTTATTACTTATTTGCTTGCTGACGCATTCACCGAAATTATATTAATTAGTGGCAGTATTTTAGCTGGTCTTCCTTTGCCTGTTACTGCCGTTCAAATTCTGTGGGTGAATCTTGCTAATGATGGTTTTCCTGGCCTTGCTTTAGCATTTGAATCAAAAGAGAAAGATTTAATGAAACAAAAACCCCAGGGTCATAATGTTCCTTTGTTGACTCAAGCAATGAAAACAATAATTTTCATTATCGGGGCTGTCACTGATACAATTTTACTTATAGTTTTCTTTTTATTAATGGACCAGGGTCATGACCTCGTTTATATCAGAACAATGCTTTTCACAATGCTTGCTATGGCAACTTTGCTTTATGTTTTTTCTTGCAAAAGCTTAAGAAGAAATATTTGGAATATTAATATATTTTCAAACAAGCATTTGATCATGGGTTTTCTTTTTGGAGTATTGATGATGGTTGCTGCTGTTTACTTTCATCCTTTTCAGGTCCTTTTAAAAACAACAGCATTAAGTTTTTATGATTGGGTTATTATATTAGCTCTTTCTTCTGTTAAATTAATGTCTATTGAAATTACTAAATGGTATTTTATCGTCAAAAAAAGTCTTAAATAAAAGAAAGGTTTAAAGATTGTAAATTAAAGTAAAACTGTTTTTATGAATTCTATTGTTAAAAAGTTTGTTTATGGGGTTTGTACGCTTTCAGGAACTATTATTGGGGTAGGATTGTTTGCTTTGCCATATATTACTGTTCAATCAGGCACTTGGATAGTAATCGGATATTTTATAGGATTAGGAGCTCTGGCTATTATTATGCAGTTAATTTTTAGTGATATTGCTTTAAAAACTCCTGATTTTTTGAGATCTCCGGGCTTTGCCAATTTTCATTTAGGAAAGTGGGGGAAGAGAATATCGTTAGCATCTTTTGTTACAGGAATGTTCGGAGTTCTTCTTTCTTATCTTATAATCGGAGGGAAGTTTTTTTCTGATTTACTTTCTCCTTACTTTGGTGGGTCTGAACTTATGTATACCTTAGTTTATTTTATCCTTGGCTCTGTTATTATCTTTTTTGGAATCGGGATGGTTTCCAAAATAGAGTTTTTAGGATTAGTTTTGTTCTTTGGAATAATGATTGTTATTTTCTTTAGAGGATTGCCTTGTTTTGAATTAAATAATGTTTATTTTTCTACCGATAAAGGAAATCTGTTTCTTCCTTATGGTCCAATCCTTTTTTCGTTGTGGGGAATAGGACTTATTCCTGAGGTTGAAGAAATGCTTGGTAAAGACAAACATCTTTTAAAAAAGATTATTCCTATCGCTGTAATAATTCCAATTATTGCTTATATTTCGTTTATCTTTATAGTTGTTGGAATTAGCGGGGGAGAAACTTCTGTAGATGCTATTGAAGGGCTAAGGAATTTCTTGGATGATAAAATTATTAGTCTGGTTCTTGCTTTCGGGCTTCTGACTACCTTCACTTCTTTTATAATTCTTGGTCTTACTTTAAAAAAGACTCTTTGGTACGACTTGAAAATGAATAAGAATCTTTCTTTTGTAATTTCCTGTTTCGTTCCTTTATTTTTATTCTTAATTGGATTTAGTTTTATTGGAGTTATTTCTTTTGTTGGAGCAATAACTCTTGGAATTGACGGGATATTAATTCTTCTCATGTATCAGAAATTAAAAGGAAGAAAAGCTTTTAAGATAACCATTCCTTTGATGCTTATTTTTATGTTGGCTATTGCTTATAAAGTTATTTATCTTTTTTAAGTAGTGCATGGCTGGTATATACATATTAATTTTTATCTTATCTTGTTTTGTCTTAGTTCGTGCTGGTGCATGGATTGTTAGGTCCTTAACTAGGATAGCTCAATTTTTAGGTTGGAGAGAATTTGTTGTTGCCTCGATTTTAATGGCCTTTACTACTTCTTTGCCAGAGATATTTATTGGACTAACTTCTGCTCTTCATCAGACACCAGAACTTTCTGTTGGAAACATTATTGGCTCTAATATTATTATTCTTACCTTAGTAGTAGGAATAGCAGCAATTGTTGCTAATGGTTTGAAATTGGAAGGTAAGATTTTGCAAAGATCTGCTATTTATGCTGCCTTTATTGCTTTTTTACCTTTGATCTTAATAATTGACGGCGGTCTTTCTCGGTTCGATGGATTGGTTTTATTGTTTGGGTTGTTGTTTTATTTTTATAGGCTTTTTAGCCAAGAAGAAAGATTTACCAAAAAGTTTTCCAACCATTTTAAAAGAGATTGGGTGAGTTTTAAGGGTTTTATTAAAGATTTGAGTATTTTCTTGATAGCGGTAGTTGTTCTTTTGTTAAGCGCCGAAGGGGTTGTTTATTCAGCAACAGAACTAGCCAATCAATTTGACCTTCCTTTGATTATATTAGGAATATTTCTAGTTGCCTTTGGGACTTCTATTCCTGAAATTGTTTTTGGAGTAAGATCTATTATTATGGGGCATAATGAAATGATTGTTGGTGATGCTCTTGGATCAATAGTGGTTAATTCTTCTTTAGCCCTTGGGTTGGTTGCCCTTATTTCTCCCTTTGAATTGTCTGTGCCTTCTGTTTATCTTGCAGGAGTAGTTTTTACTGTTATTGCTGTGTTTTCTTTCTTGGTTTTTTCTCGTACCGGACAGGAAATAGATAAGAAAGAAGCATTATTTTTGATTGAGATATACGTCTTGTTTGTTCTAGTTGAAATTTTAATGAATTGATGCTAATATTATGACCATGGAATTAGCTCTTTTAGGTGTTATTGCTATACTGATTTTCGTGACTTTTTATCTTCTTTTAAAAGGGAATAGGGGAGATTTTTCTGTTTTTAGAGAAGAGTTAAAGGAGATAAAAGAAGAGATGAAATATTCAAGAGAAAAGAGCATGGAGTCTTTGCAAAATCAATTACAAGAGAGTAATAAGATTGTTAAAGATGTTACTTCTCAGCTGGAAAAAATGCATTCCGATCACAAGAATGTGGTTGATGTTAAGAATCAATTAGGGAAGTTGACTGATGTTTTGGCTAATCCAAAACAAAGAGGAATCTTAGGAGAATATTTTTTAGAAACATTGCTTAAAAATATTTTTCAGCCTCACCAGTATCAGTGTCAGTATAAGTTTAAGAATGGAGATGTAGTTGATGCTGTTATTTTTGTCAAAGACAAGATAATACCAATTGATGCTAAATTTTCTCTGGAAAATTATAATAGGATAGTAGAAGAAGATGACCCAGAGAAGAAGAAAAGTTTAGAGAAGGATTTCAGGAATGATTTAAAAAATAGAATTGAAGAAACTTCAAAATATATTAGACCAAGCGAAGAAACAATGGATTTTGCCTTCATGTTTATTCCTTCGGAAGGAATTTATTATGACTTGTTGGTAAACCAAGTCGGAGGAATAAAGAGCAGTACTTCTGATTTGATTGAGTATGCTTTTAAAGACAAGCATGTGATCGTAGTTTCTCCAACTTCTTTTTATGCTTATCTTCAAACTGTTCTTCAGGGACTCAGAGCTCTTCAGATTGAAGAGTCTGCTAAACAGATAAGAACCCAAGTAGAGTATTTAAGGAAGCACTTATTGAATTATGAGGAATTTCTTCAAAAGCTTGGTTATCATTTAAAAACAACAGTTAATTCTTATAACAAAACTTATAAAGAGTTTTCTAAGGTTGATAAAGATCTGGCTAGATTGACAGAAAAAGAGAAATCAGTTAAACCATTAGAAGTAGACAAACCAGATCAATCTTGATTTTAATTATTAATTTAAATTATTTAACATGATTGCTGTAATCAAAACTGGAGGAAAGCAATATTTAGTTTCTCCGGGAGACAAGATAAAAATTGAAAAAATAGACAAGAAGGAAGGCGGAAAAGTAACCTTTAATGAAGTGTTGTTGGTAGAAAAGAATGGAAAAAAACAAATTGGAACTCCTTTCGTTAAAGGAGCTAAAGTTGTTGCTAAAATTCTAGAGCATGGAAAAGGAGAGAAGGTAATTGTTTTTCATTACAAACCAAAAACAAGACAAAAATCAAAGAAAGGACATCGCCAGCCTTTTACCAAGATAGAGATAGAAAAGATAGAGGCGTAATACCCTTGACAAAATATAGGCATCTGTGATATAATATGGATGAGGTGGAAGGAAAGATGATAATTCCTGGAAGCACAATGGTGCAAGTTGGCGGAGAAGTAATGGTTCTCAACTCCGACAACAAAGAGGAAGTAAGAACGTTCCTGTTAGAACAACAATAAGGACGATCTTTTAAACAATAAAATATCTCTATCTATAAAAAAGCCATTTTTTTCTAAAATGGCTCATTTTTTTAATAATAGGGGAGTTTTATTTTCTTCTGTTCAGCGCTTCTTCTAGTGTTTCTTCATCTGCATATTCTAATTCTCCGCCCGTTGGCAAACCACGTCCTAGAGTGGTTATTTTTTTATTAAAAGGAGAAAGTTTTGCTTTTAGAAGCCTGCTCGTTGCTTCTCCTTCGGTAGTTGGATTGGTTGCTATTATAATTTCTTCAAAAGAAGCGTTGAACAGATGAAAAGAAGCGGGATCTTTTATTCTTTCAATTAGCTCTTTTAGTCTTATCTTTTCTTCAGAGTCTTTTTTAAGAGAGATGTTTCCTCCTAAAATAAAATAAACTCCTTTGTATATTTTAGTTTTTTCAATAGCATTGAGATCTATTTCTTTCTCTACTACACAAATTTTTGATCTATTTCTTCCAGTGTTAGAACATATTTCGCATAAATTTCCTTCACCTTCAAACGACTTAAAGCAAAAAGAACATTGTTTTACTTGTTCTGACAATCTTGATATTGTTTCTATTAATTGTTCTGTTTCTCCTTTTGGTGAATTTAGAAGATAGAATACAAAACGAGCTGCTGTTTTTGGACCAACGGATGGGAAATTAGAAAATTGTTTGATCAGTTTTTGGATCGATTTCGGGTACACTTTTTTTATTTCTCTAAGTTTCTAAAAGAAGCTAATCTTTCATTAAAGAAAAGTTCTACTTTCCCGATTGGACCGTTACGGTGTTTCGCTACAATGATATCAGCAATATTTTTTCTTGAAGTTTCGGGTCTGTAACGATCTTCTCGGTGAATGAACATAACAACGTCTGCGTCTTGCTCTAAAGCACCTGATTCTCTAAGGTCAGACAATCTTGGTACCTGAGGAGTTCTTTGTTCTACTGCACGTGACAACTGAGACAATGCTAAGACAGGAATATTTAATTCTTTCGCTAATCCCTTTAATGCTCTTGATATTTCTGTTATCTGACGAACAATTGAGTCAAAAGAAGTTTTTGGCTCAATAAGCTGGAGATAATCGATAATGATTAATCCTAATCCTTTTTCTGCCTGTAGCCTTCTAGCCATTGCTCTCATCTGGAGCACATTTACGTTAGCAGCATCATCTATGTAAATAGGAGCATTATTTAAAGTATCTAAAGCGTGCCTTATTTTAACAAAATCATTATTTTCTCCAGAATCTGAAAGATATCCAGTTCTTATCTTCCAAAGATCAATGTTTGCTTCGCTAGCAATTAACCTGTCTACTATTTGATCGGTAGACATTTCTAAGCTGAAAATACCTACAGGTGTATTTTCTTTTGTAGCAATATTTCTTGCAAAATCTAAAGCAAGGGAGCTTTTACCAAGACTTGGTCTTGCTGCCAAAATTATGAAGTTCGATTTCTGGAAACCAGATATTATCTTGTCTAAATCAACAAATCCAGTAGAAGCTCCTCTTACCGCATCTCTGTTTTCTGAGAGACTTTCTATTCTTTCAAAAGCTTCTACTAAATTATCTTTTACTGCGGAAAATGATTGAGTTAGACTTTGTTGAGCTACGCTGAAAATTCTTTTTTCTGCTTTATCTAAAGTAACATCAATATCTTCTCTTTCATCGTATCCCAATTCTCCAATATCATAAGAGGCATCAATTAAATTTCTTAATATTCTCTTCTTCTGAATTATTTTTGCATAGTTTAAAACATGAGAAGCGGTAGGAACTGAATTGATACATTCTGATAAATAAGTAGATCCTCCTATATTTTCCAGCTCCTTCATTTCTTTTAAGCGGGTAGTTACCGACAATACATCGATTGCTTCCTGCTTTTCGAATAAATCTACCATTGCTTGATAGATTTTTCTATTAGAGTCTCTATAAAAATCATCGGGAGTTAAAAAGTCAATCACCTTATAGATTGCTTTTTCGCTAAGCATTAAAGAGCCGATTAATGACTTTTCGGCCTCTTTATCTTGAGGAGGAAGTTTGTTTGAAGAGTTGAAATTGTTGTTTTTGTTTTTAGCCATTATTCTATCTTGAATTTAGCAAAATTTATTTTGCTTTACAAGGGATTTTATTTGCTAAATTTCTTTATTTTTGGTCCCTCCTTAGTGTCTTTTATTCTGTATCCTAGTTTTTCTATTTCTTTTCTTGCTTTGTCAGCCTTTTCCCAGTCTTTGTTTTTTCTGTGCTTTTCTCTTTTATTGATAAGTGCGTTTAATTTCTTTGATATTTGAACTTTATTTTTTAAGGTAATCCTATCGTCTGTTTTCGTTAGATCAATTTTGAATATTTTATCGATTTCTTTTAGGAGATTAATTATTTCTTCTGCTTCTTTTTTGCTTATTTTTTCTTGGTCTATTAACTTGTTTCCTTTATTAACTAGATTAAAGATTGAGGCGATTGCTTCCGGAGTATTGAAATCATCATTCATTGCTTTTTGAAATTCCTTTCTTGTTTTCTCTGCGAGCTTTGATTTGCTGCTTTTGTTGTTTTTAATTTCTTTTAATCTGGCAACAAATTCTTCTATTCTTTCAAGCTCTTTTTCTGTTTTGATTAACTTTGCTTCACTATAATTTATTGGAGAACGGTAATGGCTTTTAATAATAAGAAATCTTAAAAGGTTCGGAGAGTTTTCTTTTAAGAATTCTTTTATGGTAATAAAGTTTCCTAAAGACTTAGACATCTTTCTTCCTTCAACTCTTAAGAAACCTGTATGCAGCCAGTATTTTGCCATTGGTTTTTTGCCTGACAAAGCTTCCATCTGACTTATTTCTGCTTCATGGTGAGGGAAGATTAGATCTCGGGCTCCTCCGTGAATATCGTATTGAAAACCAAATTCTTTTTCAGTAATTGCAGTATCTTCTATATGCCAGCCAGGTCTTCCTTCGCCAAGATTACTTTTCCAGCTAGGTTCGTTTGGTTTTGAGAATTTCCAGAGACAAAAATCTCCTTTGTTTCTTTTATTTTTGTTTTTATCAATCCTTGAGATTGCATCTTCTGATTTTTCTGCTTTTCTTTTTGATAGTTTTCCGTATTCTTTGAATTTGCTTATATCATAATAAATTCCATCATTTAATTTGTAAGCAAATCCTTTTTCCATTAATCTTTTCACCTGGCTTTCTATTGCTTGGATATAGTCAGTTGCTTTAGCGTATTTGTCTACGCTGTCTATTCTTAGCTCTTTCATGTCTTTCTTATATTCTAGTTCAAACTTTTTAGCGATCTCTTTCCATTCTTTGTTTTTTTCTTTTGCTCTTTTTATAATCTTGTCATCAATGTCTGTTATATTTTGAAGGTAAAAAAGTTTGAAACCTTGGCTTTTGAGGTAATTTACGATTACATCAAAGATAATATAAGTTCTAGCATGACCGATATGAGAGAAGTCATAAACAGTAGGACCGCAAACAAAAAGATTGATCTCTTTGTCTTTAAGAGGTTTTAAGGCTTCTTTTTCTTTTGATAGGGTATTGTATACTTTTATCATCGATTTTTATTTTATCACATTCTTTTAGTTTTTCACACCTTATTTTTAAATATATTTATGATATAATGAGTAATATTAAAAAAATAATTTATTATTAAAAATATGAGGAAAAGTGATATTTTAGGTTCTGTAACTATTGGGTTAATCTCTGCTTTAATAGGTTTTTTTATTTTAAGTTTTATTGGGCTAAAACTACCTATTGTTGGAGATTATCCTATTTTACTGTTTGTTGTTCTTCCAATCGGTGCTATTGGAATGATTTTTGTTGCTTCTGTCATGTCTCGTAAGATGCCAGTTCTTTTGCAGATAGCAAGATGCTTTCTTGCAGGAGTTCTGAATACTTTAGTTGATTTGGGAATATTCAATTTATTGTTTTATATTTTATTGCCTTCTGCTTTGCCTGTTTTGTTTGCAAATCAAGATGAAGCCTTTATTAAAGGAATTACTATTGGAGCTTTAGCTTTTGCTGCTATAAAGGCTGTTTCTTTTAGTGCCGGAGCTGTAAATTCTTATTTCTGGAACAAGTATTGGACTTTCAACAAAAGAGATTCTGAGTCCAGGACAAAAGAATTCGGAAAACTTTATTTGGTTACTCTGCTTGGGCTTGCAATCAATGTAGGAGTTGCTACCTTTGTATCAAAATATATTGGTCCTCAGTTCGGAACAACAGTTAAGATTTGGGGGAATATCTCAATCGTTATAGCTGCCTTTGCTGCCTTTGTTTGGAATTTTGTTGGTTACAAGTTTCTTGTCTTCAAGAAATAGTAATAGGTTTTTGTAAAAAAAATGAACCCATTTTTATGGGTTCTTTTTGTTTTCTATTACAATAAAGGCATCTTTTATCTTTGTATTCTCTATCTTTATTTCTGATTTTGAAAGGGCTAAGGTTAGGTTTCTGAGGTAAGAGTTTTTAATATGAACGCTTTCTAGATTGTTATTATCTGATATGAATATTCTGGTTTTGTTGCAATCCCTGATTATTATTTCTTTTACTTCTCTTCCTCTTATTTCTATCTTTTGTCCTTTTCTTCCTTCTATTATCTCTTTTTCAAAGCTCATCGTTAATCTTTCCTCGGTTGAATAATAAGTCATTATTCTACAATGTCAACTGTTTCAAGTTGTCTTATGCTATGTTAAAATATTTAAATATGGAAAAAGAAAACTTAGTATTATATAGAAAATATCGTCCAACTAAATTCTCTGAAGTAGTTGGGCAAGATCATGTTGTTAAAACTTTAACCAACGCTCTTTCTGAAGAGATGGTTTCTCATGCTTATTTGTTTTCTGGTCCAAGAGGAACAGGAAAGACTACTATTGCTCGTTTGTTAGCTAAGGCAGTTAATTGTGAAAATAAAAAGAAAGGAGAATTTGAACCATGTAATAAGTGCTCCTCTTGTTTGGAAATTGAGAAAGGAAGAGCAATAGATTTGATTGAAATTGATGCTGCGTCTCATCGAGGAATTGACGAGATAAGAGATCTTAAAAGTGGTATTCGTTTTTCTCCAAGTAAATTAAAATACAAGGTTTTTATTATAGACGAATGCCATCAATTATCTAAAGATGCGGCTAATGCTTTGCTGAAGACATTAGAAGAACCTCCAGCTCATGCTATCTTCATTCTTGCTACTACTGAAGCCCATAAGATGATAGGAACTATTGTTTCTCGCTGCCAAAGATTTGATTTCAGGAAATTAAGAGCTCCAGAGATTATTAAGAAGATGAAATTCATTGTTAAGAAAGAAGGAATTAAAATAGAAGAGAAGGCTCTTAATTTAATTGCTCTTAATTCTGAAGGATCAATAAGAGATGCAGAAGGATTTTTAGATCAAGTGTTAACTTTTTCTGGCAATGGGAAAGAAATAAAAACAGAGGATATTAGAGGTCTCTTGGGAGCAGTTGAAGTAGAAATAGTAGGAGAGTTTGTTGATTTTATCGTTGATAAAAATAATAAAGGAGCTCTTGAGTTCTTGAATAAAACTTTCGGTGCCGGTTATGATCCTCAAGAGTTTTTATCCGCTTTAATAAGCTATTTAAGACAAGCATTGCTTTTGAAAATTAGTTCTGATTTTGATGATCCTTTTGTTGAGAGCTTAACTAAGGAAGAAAAAGAAAGACTTGAAAATCAGATTAAGTCTTTTTCCGAAAAACAGATTCGCAATATTTTAAACTTGTTTTTAGAGGCAGAAGCAAAAACAAGGTATTCTTCTATTTCCCAGCTACCCTTAGAGCTTGCGTTGGTGCAGGCGGTAGATATTATGGATAGCGAATAAGTTAAAATGAAAAAAGGCTTTATAATCATAGAAATAGACGGATTGTCTTATCAGGGAATAAAAGGAGCAATTGAAAAAGGAAGGGCTCCTTTTTTGAATAAGCTAGTTAAAAATAAAGAGGCAGAATTAGAGAGAATTTATTGTGGGCTTCCTGCCTTAAATCTTCAAGCTGGATTAATGCATAAAGAATCTGTTGATGTTCCCGGTCTTACTTGGTACGACAAACAGAATAGAAGATTTAGAAGTTTGTTTAATAAGAAAGAAGCGAAGAGAATGGAGAAAAAATGGCAGAATGGTGTTTTTAAAAAAGGAGTGACAATTGGTTCTATATTTTCCGGAGGAGCAAAGGATAACTTTTCTGTTTCTAATTTTGACCTTGCTAATGTTATTGATAATTTTTCTAAGCTAGAAGTAGCTTTTTATATTTTTCTTAGCCCTTTTGTCTTATTAATAGATTTGATTCTTTCTTTGGTTACCAGGCTTCATCGAGTAAATTTCTTTAGTGGTTTTTTTGTAGATTGTGTCTTGAGAAAAGCTACTTTCTTGCTTGTTAAAAAAGAAATAGAAAAGGGGACTCCTTATATTTTTGTTAATTTTAGTGGTTATGATAGAAGGTCTCATATGTTTGGAAAGAACAGCTTCCTTACAAAAAAAGTAATTAGGAAAATAGATAAAAAGGTAGAGGATATTTATAATCTTCTCAAAGAAAGTAAAGATATAGATTATGATTTCTTTGTTATGTCTGATCATGGTCAAAAAAGATCTACCTCTTTTGAAGATAATTTTGGAAAGAGATTTGATTTTGTTCTTGAAGAGAAGCTGGAAACTGAAATTGGAAGAGGAGACCAGTTTCAAGATCAATCTTTCATAGATCAAATAGAGGAATCAATAGTTAAAATTCCTTGGCTTGATCAGATGAGTAAACCTTTTCGTAATTTAATGAAGGCTTACCTTGGAGACGAAAAGGATTTTTCGGATAAAAAGATAAACTTTGTTCCTTTATCAAATATTGGCCACATCTATTTTAACGATTCTAGTAGAAAGCTACTTCTTGAAGATATTAATGAAAAATATCCTGGTTTTGCTTATTTTCTTTTAAATCACGAAGTAACTAAATTGTTATTAGTTAATTCTAAAGAAGGAATACTTATTTTAGGAAAAGAAGGAAGAATAATTTTAAATGATTCTAAAGAAAAAATAGAAAGAAAAGATCCTTTAGCGGGTGTTTTTGACAGAGACTTTGTTCTAAAGATGCTTGTTGATTTAATTAAGATGGAGTTTTCTGGTGATTTGATTGTTGTTAATGATAAAGTAAAAGATAAAGTTGTTAGTTTTTCTTCTAATTTTAGTTGTCATGGAGGAGTTAGCATAAAAGAACAAAGTGCTTTTTTAATAACTCCTTTATCTCCTGATTCTTTTGAAGGAAACAAAGATTCAAAGGAACTTTACAATTTCTTTAATATGTATTTAAATAGATAATAGTCTTGCGGGATCGTCTAATGGTAGGACAACAGCTTTTGGAGCTGTCTATC
Organism: uncultured Candidatus Saccharibacteria bacterium; assembly: GCA_964607015.1. GTDB lineage: Bacteria > Patescibacteriota > Minisyncoccia > Minisyncoccales > JAGGXC01 > CAYUNN01. The sequence continues at coordinate 9,762 of CAZSHN010000002.1, read as the reverse complement.
TAGGTTCGAATCCTAGTCCCGCAGCACACGGTTTGAGAAACTGAGAGGAATTAATTTTTTAATTAAAAATATGACAAAACACCAAATGAAATTAGCTGCCATTCCTTTTAGGAAGGTTGTTAGTAGTAATAAAAATATTGAGTCTAGGTTGTATGACGAAAAACGTCAAAGGATTAGTGTTGGTGACCAAATTGAATTTACTTACAAAGACGATTCTTCTCAAAAAATATTAACGAAAGTAAAGGCTATTTATCTCTACAGTTCTTTTGAAGAACTTTTTTCTGATTTTCCTCCGGAAAAATTTGGCGGAAACTCAAAAGAAGAACTAATTAAAGAAGTTAATAAATTTTACTCAAAAGAAGAACAGCAGAAATATAATGCTGTTGGTATAAAAATAGAGTTAGTTAAATAAAAAAAGTCCAGTTGCTATATGAGCTCACTGGACATTTGAGGCAATCTTAAATGTTGCTAGGACGAGAAAACTCGAAAACTACAACACCAAGTTTTTCTTTGCGGTAAGGATATATTTGTTTTAACAAAGAAAAAACCTCTTCTTTGGAATTTAATTCTGGGGCTATTTTTTCCCATGGTTCTCTTTGGAGCATTTGTTCGAAACTGTGATAGTGTCGAACATTTTTTACTTTTATTTTCATACTCTCGTTATGCGTGACCAAGGAAATAATTTCTCCTGCTTGAATTCGGTCAATGTTTTTGTATCGAACACGAACTTCCAGCGTTTTTGCTTCTGACTTTATTAGGTTAAAAAACCTTCTTTTTACTCTCATTGTTCTCATGGTACCTTCTCCTACATCCAAGCTCCATTGTTGAGTGATAATATTTTGATGATATGCCGCAGGCATTACTGCATCTAATTTCCATCCAAGTCTTTGGAGGGAAACAACTTCGTCTGAACTCGGATTAAGATGAATGTAAAGTTTATGACCGTATCGGGCCAATTGATAGGGAAGATCGATTAATAGTGCTTCGAAGGCAACTATATTTGTTGCAATAAAAGGCATTATCTTAATTGGACTTCCTTTTTTCGGTGTTGCCCCGACTATACCAATGACTCTTCCTGTACTATCTGTGGCTACGTAAATAAGCTTGTATTTTGTGTTAATGTCTTTACTGTTTCTCCGACTGTAACCGTCAAAAAGGGCACGAACCCATTCATCGGTAATTCCTTCAAAAGAATTCTGAAGTTTTCCCAGCAACAATCTTTCAATTTGCTCTTTTATGCCAGTGTTTTTTTCGTCAAATGGCAGAACAGATACATGAAGTTGATCTAAGGATGTTATTTTACTTATTCCGTACAATGGCTTGTAGAGCATTGTTTCTGTTATGCCATTTTTGTAATGGCTTTCAGAGCTTCCTGCTTGAATGAACCCCTTGCGAAGGAAAAATTGCAGGGATGCAATATTTTGCTTTGCTACAGTACAATATAGTTGGCGTGCCTGGTTTTTTCTTGCATATTTTTCAGCAAAATACAAAAGTCTGCTTCCTATCCCTAGGCATCCTCGAAATTTAGGTGAAACGATGAGTGGGCTAATCTTGTATGTTGATTGACGTTTTCCAACTAAATGGATCATTCCAGCGATCTGGTTATTAACTTCTGCGACAAACATGCGTTGTTCAAAAGAGAAAAATCCAATTCGATCAATGCCTCCTTTAATATGAGCATTGAATATACGTTTTGCGTGTGCTTTATGATCTCCTCCATAGTAAGGTTCTAAAGCGTCCTGCATCAGGTTTTTAATCCATTCAAAGTCTCCTTTTCGAGCTTTTCTAATTATTGCTTTCTTATTTTCCATTTTTTTCTTCTCCTTTGCCGAGCTACTATCTCTAAGAGAGATATGTGTAACTCATTAATTTTAAAAGAACTGTTTACAGGAATTCAAGACTTCCTGAATCTAGATTAATATAGCATGTATTTTTTTAAATGCAAACGAACCTAAAAATATCCTATATCAGTAGTGCGAACAGAATAAGGTTCGAATCCTAGTATCGCAGCACGCAAGTACACTCTTCCTCGCTTAGAGATTTTCGCGCGCCGGGACTGCTGGTGTGCTTTTTATTAAAACTTTCTATAAGTTTAAAAAAAAGAGGCTTAAGATTAGAATAAATCAAAAGCCTATATTGAAGATTTTTCTTTTCTTTTAATCTCTGTAAGTCTGTGACAGATTTCTTTTATGTTTACCACTCTTTCTTCCTTGAACAAAAAATCCAGAAATTCTTTGCTGTAAACAGGGTGAATGAAGTTCTTTAATAAGTTCGGGAGAGAAAATTTTATTAGTTTAGAATAGTCGTAAAAACAATGAATACATATAAAATATTTATAGTACGAGTTTAAACGACCACCCCATAGTTTTTCTCCGCATTTTGGACATTTTTTCTGAAGAAAGCCCTTAGGCTCCGATAGTTCTTTTCTTATTTTTTCAACCTGGTAAGCACGAGTATTTAATAATCTGCTTATCTCTTCTTTTTCTTTTTCTAGATCTATATTTTCTTTAACTTTCTTATCGGTTTCTTCCATTTTCAACACTCCTTATTTTTTTATCCTAAGATTACTTAGGATGGTAAAAAATTATAGATTTTTTACTTCTTCATTATAACATATTAATCATAAAAGTCAATTATATAATAAAAATAAATTATTAAATATTTTTCTTCTTCTGGGTGTATAATTTTACATAGTCAACAGTATTTGTTATCCTGCAAAAATACAAAAGGTTATAAATAAAAATGTGAAATTAATTAATAATTAATTATGAAAAAGAAAAATCTTATTATTGGATTAATTGTTGTAATAATTATAGTAGCTGGTGGCATATTTGTTTTTAGTGAAACTAACAATATTAATGAAAAAGTCTCTGTTGATCTTGAAAAAGGAGAAGCTGATGGGATTCGGGCAACTGTTAATGGTCAAGAGATAAAATCTGAAGAAGTAACAGACATGAAAAAGGTATTTGAATCTCAAGGACAAGAAATATCTGAAGAAGAAGTGTTAGAAGAGCTCATAAGTCAAGAAGTATTATATCAGAAAGCAGAGAAGGAAGATTATGTTCCTACAGAGCAAGAGGTGGAAGAGAAGATAAGTCGTCAGCTTTCTGAACAAGGTTCTAGCTTAGATGAATTTAAACAGGAACTTGAAGAGCAGGATGCTTCTTACGAAGAAGAAGTAGAAAATTATAGAAAGCAGGTAGCCACTCAAGATTACCTAACAGACTTTCTTAGTGGGAAGGATTTTGAGATAACCGAAGAAGAGGCTATAACTTTTTATGAAGAGTATAGTCAGCAATCAGAAGAGGAAATGCCTTCATACGAAGAAGTAGAGCCTCAAATAATTCAATTTCTTGAGCAAGAAAAACAACAGGAAGAAATTGGAAAACTAGTAGAACGACTGAAAAGTGAGGCGGATGTTATTTACTATTAATAAAGGATATCCAGTTAATACTCGAGGTGACATGATCTTTCTCGCTTGATAAAATTGACGCGCCGGGGCTGCGGCGCGTTATTTTTTTGCGAGAATAATTTATATAATAATTTTAATAATTTAAAACAAAGAAAAATTTTATTAATGAAGAAGTTTTTAGAAACGAATATGATTTTTTATTTTTCTTTGAAAAAAATTAATTTAAAAAATATTTTTCTGGTTACAGCTTTAGTATTTAAAAATTTTTAAAGTTTTTTTATAAGATTTTTTGGTATAATAAAAAAATGAAAATACAGAAAGGTTTTACACTAATTGAATTACTAGTAGTTGTTGCAATTATTGGCGTCTTGGCTTCGATTGCCTTAGTTTCTTTGAGCGAAGCAAGAGGGAAGGCTAGAGACGCAAAAAGAAAATCTGATATTAAACAAATAAGTTTGGCTATGGAAATGATATACGATGAAGAAGATGAATATTTTTGGACGGAACCGGATGCTGAGAATAGGATAGGCCTTGATTCAGAGATGATGTTTTCTCCTTATTTATATCCTTTACCAAAGGATCCGGGGGGAGGAAGTGGAAATTGCAATGACGAAAAAGGTGAGAATTACTGCTGTTTAAGAAATCGTTATGCTGAAAATAAATATTGTATTTGGGCTGAATTAGAACAGGGTGGTTTTTTTGCTGCTAGTGAAAAAGGGACTAGCTACTTAGAGGACGAACCCTCGGGAGAGCTTGATCAGGGTGGAGCAACTTGCTGGTAATTATTCAGTATGAATTTATTTTTTAAAAATAAACTGTAAAAGAAGTAGTTTTTATTAAAGAAATTATAGAAGAATAGTCTTAGGATTTAATTTCTTTTTTTCAAACTTTTTCTTTTGTGGTAATATAAAACAAAAAACATGGCAAAAATAAACAAAAAGGCTAGAGAAAAGAATTTATATCCAGATCCTGAATTACCATCAACTAAAGAAGATTTTAGAGAAACGTTTCAATGGAAAATTTTCAGGATCATGGCGGAATTTATTGATGGATATCATTTTCTTGCTGATCTTAAAAAAACTATTACTATTTTCGGTTCAAGCAGTTTTTTACCTAGCAATCATTACTATAAGGAATCAAGAAAACTGGGCAATCTTTTGGCTGAAAAGGGATATACTGTAATTACTGGTGGTGGGCCAGGTATTATGGAAGCAGCTAATCGTGGCGCTCTTGAGTCAGGAGGAGAATCGGTAGGAATAAACGTTCAGCTTCCAGAAGGACAAAGAATGAATGCTTATGTTGATAAGCCAATTGGATTTAATCATTTTTTTACTCGAAAGGTAATGCTTTCTTTTTCTTCCGAGGCATATATCTTTTTTCCTGGTGGATTTGGAACGTTAGATGAATTTTTTGAGATGATTACGCTTGTTCAAACAGGAAAGTTAGCAAGACCGGTTCCTATTATTGCTGTTGGAGAAGAATATTGGAAACCTTTATTTAAATTTATTAAGTCAGAGGTTTACTTAAAGCATAAGTCGATTAAAAAGGAAAATTTAGATATATATCAATTGGTTGATTCTGCAGAGGAAGTAATGGAAAGAATTGATACTCTGAAGAAAAAATAATTTTAGAGCAATCTGTTAAGAATTTAAAATCGGATCATAGAAATATACAAAGACTAAGTAAGAATTGGCATGATTTGGAAACGTTTTTTAACTGTATTATCTGTTTTAGCAGGATAAATTTTGTGGAAAAATATTCTTGTTGAAAGTACTTCATCTGCAATGAACTTGACTTGCTTTTTTCGTTAATTGAAATTGCAAAATATTGATTTATAACAAAACATAAAGTTTGAATATTTACTATTTTGACAGATTTCTAATTAGAAACATATTGAGTAAAGAGATGGTTTTAGTAGGGTCTTTTTTTATTTAATATTTATTTTCTGATAAAATGAAATATATAATTTAAAATTAAGATTGAGGCATGAAAATTAAAAAGATTGTTATTTCATTGTTTATTCTTTTTGTTGGAATAATAATTGGAGGATATATTTTTAGAGACACTCAACCAAGGTCTTTTTTGAGATTTGATGATTGCGATGAAACTTGTCTAGAGTCAAATGAATTATTGGGATTAATCGGATCTGTTGTTGCTCAGAAATCTCCAGAATTAATTCCTTCAATTGTAAAAGAAACAGATAAGACAATAGCTATAGATTCTCCTATTCATAGAGCTCCTATTCATTATGTAATAATTCCTAAGAAAGATATAAAAGATATAGCTGACCTTACTCAGGAAGATAAAGAATATCTTGCTGATTCTTATGCGGTGATTGGTGAAATTATTAGAGAGGCAGGTCTCAGGGAATACAAAGTCTATACAAATGGTCCTTCTTATCAAACAGTAAATTATCTTCATTTTCATATTTTGGCAGAAGAATCAGAAAATTAAATAAAGTTAGTTCATTAATTAAGATTTACTTGAAAATTAAAGTTTAAAATATTAATATTATTATAGAACATTGTAAATAGGGAGTGGTAAGATGTTTAGGAAAATGATAGCAAAACATTTGATTAAAAGGGCAGGTAGAATTGCAATGCTTGATCGTCCAGAAATTGAAGAAGAATTTATAGAAGAAAAAGAGGCGTGTTCAGCGTCTCATTTTATTTGACATTCCTTGGTTTATTGGTTAGAAAATTAACAGAACTTTAAAAAGGTGATATATTTTGGGAAGTAATAAGAAAAAGAGTTTTTCGAAAAAAGAGGACGTTGTAGGATTAATAGCTAGAATAGGGTATAAAAGGATGGAGGCAAAGGTAATTGCTTATTTCCTTTATAACGAAAGAGGATCATCGGCTCAAATTGAGAAAGAAATGAAAATGAGTCAGCCTCAGGTATCAGAAGCGGCGAAAAAAATAGTGAAAAAGGGTTTGCTTCGAGTAACTTCTGATAAAGACGGAAGAGGAAGGCCTCACAATGTTTATTTTAGACCAAAATCGATTAGCAAGGATTTTCTTGTTAACGATCTAGAGATTTCTTTGTTGCAGCAGAAAGAAAATATTGAAAAGAGAATAACTTCTCTTAGGAAGCTTACCAAAAATATGTAAAATATTTAATATCCGTATTATTTTAAGATAATACGGTTTTTTATGTTAAAATAAATTAGCACAAAAAAGAAGAAAAGGTTTTAAATTAATATTAAATTAACAAATAAAAACATATGGCTTTAGTTCCTTCTATAAAAAAAGAAGATGTTGACGATAGGGCTTTACCTGTTTATGAAAAATTTGAAAAAGATACTGGGTCTGTTCCAGAATGGGCAAAAGTAATGGCTAATAGGCCCGAAATACTAAAAGAATTTACAGAATTATTTAAATCAATTATGGGAGAAGGCGAGATAGAGAATAAGTTAAAATGGAAAATGGCTTATACCGTCTCCAATGCTCTTAAGTGTCCCTTTTGTGTGGATGTTACCAGTAAAATGATGGTTAAGTTTGGGGCAGACGAAGAAGAAATAGAGAATATAAAAGAGATGAAGAATTTATCTCAAGAAGAAGAGGACATTTTGAAGCTAGTTAAAGATGTGACTGATAATGCCAACGTTGATGATCCGGAGACGTTTGAGAGATTGAGAGAAAAATTGTCTGATGCTCAAATTGTTGAATTGGTTTCTGTAATAGGTTTATTTAACTATATTAACCGATTCAATAATACCCTTGCTGTTTTGCCTGAGTGATTTAAACGTTTTTTTAAAGCACCTGGTTTAATGTCAGGTGTTTTTTTATTGACAGCTGTTTTCTTTAAGTTATTATATCTTTGGAGGTAATATGAAACCAAGAATACTTGATCATTACAAAAAAGAATTCCAGAAGTATCCATTTAGACACCAAACAATAAATATGAAAGAGACCTTCCTGTGTTTTACAGGGATTGAGAAAGAAGAAGTAAAGATTTTTGATACTCCGCTTTCCGAGAGATTTGTTTATTGTCCTTTTTGCGGGGAAAAACTAGGCAAGATTAATGAGATAAAAGACGGTCGTAAAATTGTTTGGGAAGATAAGAAGTAATCAAAAAGAAAAACAGGGAGAGATTCTCCCTTTTTTATTTTTCGTAATTAACTTAATTTTTTGATAAAATAGAATTATGAGAAAGAAAACTAAAGTTTATTTTGTTTCTGATGTTCATCTTGGAAAGGATTCGGACAAATCAGAAATTAAAAAAGAAAAGTTTGTTGATTTTTGTAAGCTTATCAAAGGAAAGGCTAAAAAACTTTATCTCGTAGGAGATATTTTTGAATTTTGGTTTGAGTACAGAGAAGTAATTCCTTCTGAATATTTCGAAGCAATTTCTGCTTTACGTGATTTAGTTTTGTCTGGCACCGAAGTTGTCTATATCGGAGGAAATCATGATTTTTGGAAAGGGAATTTTTTGACAGACAAAATAGGGATTAAGGTTCAATTCCAATCTCTTAAAGTAAATATTGATGAAAGAAGAGTTCTTATTCATCATGGTGATGGTTTCTTAAAATCTACTCTTGATTTTAGTTTTGCTAAGAAAATATTAAGGAATAAAGTTAATATCTTTTTATACAAATTAGTTCATCCAGACATTGGAATTCCTTTTGCTAAATTTATTGCTAAAAAGATAAGGAATAAGACCTTTAAAGAAGTTAACCTTGAAGAGGTTAAATTAAAGTATAGAGAAAAGGCAATAAAGGTTTTAGATAACTCTGAAATAGACGTTATTATAATGGGGCACACCCATAAAGAAGATTATTGCAAAAAGGACAATAAGTTATATATTAATCTTGGTTGCTGGGAAGAAGATTTTAATTATGCTGTTTTTGAAAGAAAAGATTTTAAGTTGAAGAAATTTAAAAAATAAATTATTTCTTTTTCATTAATTTTGCTATAATACTATAAAAATAAAGACCTTAATCAAAAAACATGGCCTTAATAAGCGTTGGAATAGGAGTATCAAAAAAAGATAATTTAGTAAAAGCGGCAACTGAAGCAGCTAAAGAATCAAAAAAGGAGATAGAGGGAAAAACTCCTAAGCTTTTAATGTTCTTCTGTACTTATAATTATCCAGAAAAACAATATAAAGAAGCTCAAGAAGCTGTATATGAAGTATTCGGAGACAAATCAGTTCCTTTGATTGGAGGAACAACCCTTGGTTTTTTTGCGAAAGATAAATATTATTTTGATGTCGGGTTGTTTGGAGAGACAATAGGAAAATTATCTAATGCTGTTGGAAAAGTATTTAAATCTTTAAAGTTTAGTGGAGCAGTTGTTGTATCTTTAGAATCTGAATTTATTCAAGTAGGAACTGGTATCGGAGAAAATACTTTCAAGGATCCTCGTTTAGCTGGTCGTCAAGCTATTGAAAGAGCTTTAGATAATCTTGATTATAATCCTCAAGTGGCTTATCTTGCTGCTCTTAAAAAAGGAGCGAAAGATATTACAAGAATTAGACCGGTAAATGGTTTTTTGATTACTCCGGGAAATTGTGATGAAGGAAAGTTTTATGACTCTGGAATTATTGAAGGAGTTATTTCTGTTGCAAAAGATTCTTTAAAAATTCAAGGAGGTGGACTGTGCGGAGGAACTGACAAAAAAAGTACTTTAGGTGGAACAGCTTTTTATAACGGTGAAATTTATAAAGAAACAACAATAGTTACAATTTTTGGATCAGAGCTGACTATTGGTTTTGGAGTTGGTTCAGGATCAGAACCAATTGATAATATAGGGTTAGTTACGAAAATAGGAGAGGATGAGTGGACTATAAAGGAAATAAACGGAGAACCAGCTGCAGATGTTATTTATAAGGTAGTTGAAAAAAATACTCCTCTTAACAAAAAGAACTTTTATGAAGTACCAGCTCTTTTAGGATTGGAGGGCTATGCATTAGTTTCTCCTGAAACAAGAGGAGAGCTTTTTTGGTCTAATTTCCCTACGAAAGTGCTAGAAGACAAAAGTGTTAAAATGATGCTTCCTGTTAAAAAGGGAACAATGTTTGCCCTTGGTAAAAATACTAAAGATTCTTGTGGCGAGGCCACCGTTAATGCAACCAAATTAATGATTGAAGATATTAATACTAATAATTTTGGCTTTGTCTTGTTCTTCTCTTGCGCAGTAAGAGGAATGGTTATGGGAAGAAGTTATTTTAAAGAGATTGAAGAAATTAAGAAAACTCTCGGAAAAGAAGATGTTCCTGTATTTGGAATATGTTCTAACGGGGAACAAGCTTTTTATAAAACAGGTTCTCCGGTGGGAACAGCATTTACCATTACCATGATGGGTATTTCAAATCATTTTATTTCCGAAGAAAGAAATGAAAATAGTTAG
>CAZSHN010000001.1:0-58668 GCA_964607015.1 uncultured Candidatus Saccharibacteria bacterium | reverse complement strand
ATAGAAAAAGGAGAGAGCTTGAAAGACACAGCTAGAAGGGAAATTAAAGAGGAAACCGGTATAGAAGATGTAAAATTTATAGAAGGGTTCAAAGAATGGATTAAGTTTTTCTTTAAGTTGAAAGGAAAAAATATAATGAAAATAGCAACTTTTCTTTTGGCTGAAACTAAAACAAAAGAAGTTGAACTTTCTCATGAACATGATGATTATCTTTGGCTTGATTATAGAAACGCCTTGGAGAAGTTAACTTTCGATAATTCTAAGAAGGTTTTAGAAAAAGCGCATAAATTTATTTCCGAAAATGAACAACTTTAAGAAAAAAGTTTATAGTGTAGTTAAAAATGTTCCAGAAGGAAAAACGATGAGTTACAAAGAAGTTGCTAAATTAGCTGGGGATTCTAATGCCTGGAGAGCCGTTGGCAACATTTTAAATAAAAACAATGACCCCAAAATTCCTTGTCATAGAGTGATTAGATCTAATGGAAAAATAGGAGGATACAATAAAGGAGTTGAAAAGAAAAGATCTTTACTCAAAAAAGAAGGTGTGTTATAAAGATTTATCGGTTTTAGATAAATAGGAGGGTCGAAACTGAGTAGCTATTTTGACAAAAAGGAACTTACTGAAGCAGAAGATATCTATAAATCTTTTAGAGAAACAGAAACAAAGATCAAAAATCTTGTTGGAGAATGTAACTTTGAGAAATTATTTAACAAGATGAGGAAAAACTTAGAGACGGTGCTGAAGCTTAAAGAAAAATCTGGAAAGCTAACAAAAAAGGAGAAAGACGAGTTAAAGGAAGTTATAAAAAAAGTAGAATTAAGAAACGAAGACGAATTAAATAAAATTATAAATATTTCTCATAACATAGGAGGTGCTATAGGAAGAGTAGGGGATGAACTTGTAAGAAAAAGAATAGAACTAAATAAATATTATGAAGATGTAAAAAAGGAGCTCGATTAAAGCTCCTTTTTATTTTCCATTCTTAGTAAAATTATTTTACCTTGCTCACAATTTCTTTAAATATCTCTGGTTTTTCTTTTGCGAGTTGAGCTAAGATTTTTCTGTCTAGCTCAATTTTTTCTTTTTTAAGCCCGTTGATAAATTTGTTGTAAGAAATGTCATTTTGCTTACAAGCAGCAGAAATTTGAGTTTGCCATAACTTCCTGAAATTTCTTTTCTTTGTTCTTCTATCTCTAAAAGAATAAGTCCAAGCATGCATCAATGCTTCTTTTGCTGCCTTATATTTTGATTTTCTTCCCCAACGAAAACCCTTGGTTTGTTTGGTGAATTTCTTTCTTCTTTTGTGTGCGGTTTTTCCTCTTTTTACTCTTGGCATACTATTTATTGATTAGTTTTTTTACCCTTTTAGCCAAAGGTTTAGAAACCTCAACCCATTTTCTTTTTTGTCTGATCTGCTTTCCGCTTTTTTTTGCTCGGAAATGATCTTGTCCACTAAGTCTCCTTAGGACTTTTCCGTTCTTGGTAACTTTAAACCTTTTTTTAACTGATTTTCTTGTTTTCATAATATTTATTCTTTAAAGATTATTACGGTTAATCCATTTGGTTTTCTTTTGATTTTTCTTTCTACTTTAACTGGGGTTTTTTCGTTTATGCTTTTTACAAAACCTGTTAGTTTGTCTTTAGCGATATTTCCTAAGGCTTTTTCTCTTCCTCGTAGTCTCATTTCTATTTTCACTTTGTCTCCTTTCTTTAGAAATCTTTGAATTGTATTTGCTTTTGTTTCGAGGTCGTGCGGGGAAGTATTAAAACCAATCCTTATACTCTTTAGAACACTTTTGCTTTTATTCTTTCTTTCTTTCTTTTCTTGTCGGTAAAGATATTTTCCGTAATCCATTATCTTGCAAATAGGAGGGTCAACTTTGCCAGTAACTTGAACTAAATCTAATCCTCGCTCCTTACTAATCTGGAGCGCTTTTTCGCGCTCTGTGACTCCAATTTGTTCTCCGTTTTCATCAATTAGTCTTACTTTTTCGCTTTTTATTCTTTTATTTACAGGTGGTTTCTTAATCAAATTTTTGAATGATGTTTAATATTTTTTTTGTGGAGATGGAGGGAATTGAACCCTCGTCCAGAAATTTATTCTTGAATAACTCTACAAGCTTAACTTGTTTTAAGTTTCGGAAATCTATTAGGAAAACAAGCAAAAATTATAGAATTCCTAGCCTCATTGATTTAGACAATTGCTCTGAGGCAAGAACAGTTGTCTGTATCTCGATATATGACACCTATTTTAGCTATCGAGCATCACTAAAATCGATGGCTTTAGGCAAATGCTAAAGCTGGTTGTTCTGATAAGTTTTCACTTATTGTTTTCCTGAAAGTTTTATGAGGTTTCAGGATGCTCAGCTTGGTTATTCAGGAAGTTTGATTTCTGTCGAATCTCAAACATCCCCATTTATCTTTTAAGTGCATTTCTAATCTGTCTATCTACGTCTCTCTTTTTTATTTTCTCTCTTTTGTCAACTTTCTTCTTTCCTTTAACTGTAGCTATTTCTAGCTTGATTTTACCTTTCCTAGTATAAACCTTTAAGGGGATAACTGTCAACCCTTTTTCTTTTGATTTTCCTATTAAATGTTTTATTTCTTGTTTCTTTAAAAGTAATTTTCTAGATCTTTCAGGATTATAATCAGAAGGAGTATTGTTTGGCTGATAAGGCGGGATTGTACATCCAATCATAAAAACTTCTGGAATTTCTTTCTTGTCTTGTTTTTTCAAAACTACGTAAGATCCTTTGATGCTTATCTTTCCGTTCTTTATAGATTTTACTTCTTGTCCAGTCAATTTTATCCCTGCCTCGAATGTTTCCAGGATTTCATAATCAAAATAAGCCTTCTTGTTTTTAGTAATAATCTTCATATATTTAGTTTATCATTAAACCCTTTAAATTTTAAGCAAAATAGGATAGACTTAAAAATAATATGGAAGCAAAAGAAAAGATAAAAGAAGTTGTAGAGAAAGCCTGCAAAAAGAAGGGAATAACATGCAAAGAGATTAAAATTGAAAGGCCTTCTCAAGAAAAATATGGGGATTATGCAGCCATCCCTTATAATTGTTGTAAAAAAAAGAGAAAAGACTATTGTGGCCCGAGTGAACTTTCCGAGGTTTTAGAGGAGACCAGGAAAGACAAGGGTTTTAAAAAGTATTTTAAAAGAGTTGAACAGAAAGGACCGTTTTTTAATTTTTTTCTCTCTGATAATTATCTTGAAGAACAGTTAAAGAAGATTCTAGACAAAAAAGAAAAATTTAGCAAGCTTAATAATGGAAAAGGGAAAAAAGTTCAAGTAGAGTTTATTTCCGCCAATCCTACTGGTCCCTTAACGATAGGAAACGCCAGAGGAGGTCCTTTTGGAGACGTTTTAGGGAATGTTCTTGAGAAAGCTGGCTTTGAAGTTGAAAAAGCTTATTATGTTAATAATTACGGTAATCAAATACTTGCTCTTGGTCATTCAGTTTTAAAAGACAATCAAGCTCAATACAAAGGAGAATATATAGATCAGTTAAATAAAAGAATAAAAGAGAAAGATCCTTATAAAGCAGGAGAAAAAGCAGCAAAGATAATATTAGAAGAAATGATCAAAAAAACTACTGATAAGCTTGGCATTGATTATAATGAATGGTTTTTTGAAAAAGAATTACATGAATCAAAAGCAATAGAAAAAGTCATTAATTCTTTAGATAAAAAAGGACTAGTCTATAAAAAAGAAGGAGCTTTGTGGTTTAAGTCCAAAGATTTTGGAGACGAGAGAGATAGAGTTTTGATTAGAAAAGACGGAACACCTACTTACTTAGCAGGGGACATAGCTTATCATAGTTACAAATTTAAAGATAAAGGTTTTGACAAAGTAATAAATATTTGGGGGGCTGATCATTATGGTGATATTCCTGGTTTAAAAGCTGGAGTAGAAGCTTTAGGGTATAAAGACCAGTTAGAATTTGTTCTTCTTCAATTCGTTACTCTTTTAGACAAAGGAAAGGAGTTAAAAATGTCTAAAAGAAAGGGGGTGTATGTAACAATGGATGAATTACTTGAAGAAGTAAGTTCTGACGTGGTAAGATTTTTTTTCTTGCAGAGATCAGCTGGTACTCATTTAAAGTTTGATCTTTCCTTGGCCAAAGAACAGTCCAAGAAAAATCCTGTTTACTATGTTCAGTATGCTCATGCTAGAATTTGTAGTGTTTTAGAGCAAGAAAAGAAATCTTTAAATGGAAACTTTGAATTATTAAAACATCCTTCAGAAATTAGCTTGATTAAAGAATTGATTAAACTACCGGAAATAGTTGAAGAAACAGCGAATGATTTTCAGCTTCAGCGTTTACCTCAATACGGCATTAAGGTAGCGGAAGATTTTCATAAATTTTATAGAGATTGTAAGATTCTTTGTGATGATAAAAAAATGAAAGAAGCAAGAATGTCTTTAGCTCTAGCAACCAAAATAATATTAAAAGAAGTTTTAGATTTAATGGGAGTTTCTGCTCCTGAAAAAATGTAAAATTATGGATTTACCTAAAAAAGAACAAGAAATTCTCAGATTTTGGGAAGATAACAATATTTTTCAAAAAACTTTAGAGAAGAGTAAAGACAATCCTCGTTTTGTTTTTTACGAAGGGCCTCCTTTTGCTAATGGAAAACCTGGAATCCATCATCTTTTAGCGCGCTCTTTTAAAGATGCTATTTTGCGTCACAGAACAATGAAGGGGTTTTACGTTGAAAGAAAGGCAGGATGGGATACGCATGGTTTACCTACTGAAATGGAAACAGAAAAACAGCTTAAGGTAAAGAGTAAAAAAGAAATTGAAGCGATTGGTATTGAGAGGTTTGCTCAAGAGTGTGAGAAAAATATCTTTAATTATAAAAGTGAGTGGGAAGAGTTCACCAAAAGAATAGGGTTCTGGTTGGATTTGGATAATCCTTATATTACTTGTGAGCCTGATTACATGGAATCTGTTTGGTGGGCATTGAAAAGAATCTGGGAGAAAGGATTTCTTTATGAAGATTATAAAGTTATTCCTTATTGTCCGAGATGTGGAACGTCTCTTTCTTCTCATGAAGTAGCTCAAGGATATAAGGAAACAAAAGATCCAGCTATTTACGTTAAATTTAAAGTTAAAGGAAAGTCTAATCTTAAAAATTCTTATTTGGTTGCTTGGACTACTACTCCTTGGACTTTACCTGCTAACGTAGCTATTGCTGTTAATCCTGAATTTATTTATTACAAAGTTAAAGTAAATGGAGAGAATTTAGTTGTAGCTAAGGGAAGATTGGAAAATTCAGGAATTGAGGGAGAAATAGTAGATAGAATAAAAGGAAAGGATTTGATTGGAGTAGAGTATGAGCCATTATTTAATATTAAATCAGCGAAAGGAGAAAAGAATATTTATAAAGTAATTGGAGCAGACTTCGTCTCCTTAGAAGAAGGAACAGGATTAGTTCATGTAGCACCTGCTTTTGGTGAAGATGATATGAATATTGGAAAAGAAAATGATTTACCTGTTTTAGTTACAATAGATGACGAAGGGAAATTTAAAAAAGAAGTAAAAAAGTGGGCAGGCAAATTTGTAAAAAGTGCTGATTCCTTAATTATTGAAGAGTTGAAAAAGAATGATTTAATTCTAAAGGAAGAAGAATGTGTTCATGATTATCCTTTTTGCTGGAGATGCGATACGCCTCTTCTTTACTATGCTAAAAAAAGCTGGTTCGTTAATATGCAAAAAGTAAAAGATGATTTACTGGCTAATAACGAGAAGATTAATTGGATTCCGGGACATTTAAAAGAGGGAAGATTTGGTGAGTGGTTAAGGGGAATTAAAGATTGGAATTTAACCAGAGAAAGGTATTGGGGAACTCCACTGCCTGTATGGAAATGTTCTGATTGTGACCATCTTGAAGTAATTGGATCTAGAGAAGATTTATCTTCACAAGAATTTAGCAGTAATAATTATTATTTAATGAGGCATGGCCACTCTTGTACTCAGGAAGAAGAAAGGCTTTGTTCGTGGCCAGAAAAAAGACATTGTCCTCTTACTGCTAAAGGGAGAAGGGAAGTATCTGAATTGGTTAAAAATTTAAAAGAAGAAAAGATAGATTTAATTTTCTCCTCTGATTTATTAAGAACAAAAGAAACAGCAGAAATGGCTTCTAAAGAGATAGGAGTGAAGATAAATTTTGACGAGAGATTAAGAGAAATGGATTTTGGTGAATTTGATGGGAAGCCTGTTAAGAATTGGAAAAAAGAATTCTTAGGAACAGAAAAAGGATTTAACAATCCTCCTGAAGGGGGAGAGAGTTTTAATGAGATTAAGTTAAGAACCCTTGATTTTATAAAAGAGCTAGAAAAGAAATATAAAGGAAAGAATATTTTAATAGTTAGTCATGGAGGTCCCCTTTGGCTTTTACAGGCCGCTATTAAAGGTTTGAATAACAAAGAAACAATGGAACAGTTTTCTGAACTTGTTCCTAGCAATAATGAGATAAGGAAAATCAAGTTTAAAAAATTCCCTTATGACAAAAAAGGAAATCTTAATTTTCACAGACCATACGTGGATGAAGTTGAATTTAATTGTCCTAAATGCGGATCTTCTATGAAGAGGGTTTCTGAAGTGATAGATTGCTGGTTTGATTCTGGATCTGTTCCTTATGGTCAGCTTCATTATCCTTTTGAGAATAAAGAAATGATTGATGACAATAAATTTTTCCCAGCTGACTTTATTTGCGAAGGAGTGGATCAGACCAGGGGGTGGTTCTACACATTGCTTGCTATCTCTACTTTGCTTGGACTCGGAATCTCTTACAAGAATGTGATTTCTCTTGGAATAGTTTTAGATGCAAAAGGGAGAAAGATGTCTAAGTCAAGAGGAATTATTGTTGACCCTCAAGAAGTAGCAAGAGATTTTGGAGTTGATTGTGCAAGATTCTATTTCTATACTATTAATTCTGCGGGAGAGCCTAAAAGATTTGACTTTAAAGAACTTAAAGATCTTTCTAGAAAGTTCTTTGGTACTTTATGGAATAGTTTTAGGTTTTTATCTATGTATTCTGATAAAGAAGAAATTGATCTAGATATTAATCCTAATAATTTGTTAGATAAATGGATTATTTCTAAATTAGAAAGTCTGAAAGGGGAGATAGATAAAAAAATGGAAGAATATCAAATAGTAGATGCTGCCAGACTTTTTGAAGGTTTTGTTGATGATTTATCTAATTGGTATATCAGGAGATCAAGAACAAGATTTCAAAAACCAGAAAGCGAGAAAGAAAAAGAAGAGGCTACGAAGATTTTAAATTATACTTTAATAGAATTAACTAAGCTAATAGCTCCTTTTACTCCTTTCTTTGCCGAAAGTATTTACAGAGAACTTCCTTCTTATAAAGGAAAGGAAGAGTCAGTTCATTTGTGTGATTATCCCGGTCCTGTTAAAGAGTTAATAGATAAAGAATTGGAAGGAAAGATGAGTGATATTAGAAAAATAGTTGCTCTGACTTTAAACAAAAGAGCAGATGCCGGGATTAAAGTAAGACAACCTCTTGCTTCCTTGAAGATCAATAAAAAGAAATTAGATTTAAAAGAAAAAGAATTGATTGATTTAATTAAAGAAGAAGTGAATGTTAAAGAAGTCTCTTTTGAGAATATTAAAGAAGAAATAGAATTAGATCTTGTTATTACTCCAAAGTTAAGAGAAGAGGGGACGGTAAGAGAAGTCCTTCGTTATATAAAATCAATGAGAAAGAAAGCAGGGTACAAACCAAGACACAAGATTGTTATTTATTTTTCCGGAGATAAAGAACTTAATGATGTTTTGACAAGAAACGAAGAAGTTATATTAAAAGAAGCCAAGGCAGAAAAAATAGAATTTGGAAAGAAGGAAAAATTAGCATTTGGAGCTGAAAGAGAAACAAAATTTGAACAAAAAGATTTGTGGCTCGCAATTAAGAAGATATAATTATGTTTGTTCATTACCGGACTCCTGGAATTGTGCTTAAAAAAGAAGATAGAGGAGAAGCTGATCAATTTCTTACTATCCTTACCAAGGATTTTGGGAAGATAAAAGTATTAGCAAAATCTATCAGGAAAATAAAATCTAAGCTTAAATCAGGAGTTTCTCTTTTTTCTTTGTCAGAAATTGGCTTTATTCAAGGAAAGAGATATAAGATTCTGACTGATGCTGTTTCAAAAAATAAGTTTAGTAATATCAATGATAGTTTAGAAAAATTAAGGATAGCGACAGAGATTGGAGAAGATGTCGATTCTTTAGTGAGAGGAGAAGAAAAAGAAGAAGAAATATGGGATCTAGTTTTAGGAGTATTTGAAAAACTTAATAATTCTTTTGTTTCTGATTCTCTTGTTTATTATTATTTCTTTTGGAACCTTATAACTATTTTAGGGTATCAACCAGAATTAAATAATTGTTCTTTTTGTCAAAGAAAATTAGTTCCAGAAAACCTTTACTTCAATCCAGATCAGGGTGGAGTAATTTGCAACAATTGTTTTAGAGAATTGAAATCTGGGAGAAAGATTGACCCTGAAACAATAAAGTTGTTAAGGTTTTTAATTAGAGAGGATTGGGAAGGTTTAAAAAAAATAAACATTGACCAAAGTTACGAAAGAAAACTAGAAGATATTTCTAATGTTTATCTTTCTTATTTCAAAGATATTTTAAATCCCTCATAAATTTGATACAATAAGTATATTATGAAGAAAAAATTTATCATTCTTTTAACGTTTTTAACTGTTACCCTTGGGTTAGCAGGGCTTTGGTATTATCAGAACAATACTTATTCTAAGGAAGTTCTAAAGTTAGAGATATTGGGTCCGACAGAAGCTAGCTTAGGAGAAGAAGTAGAGTATATTGTTAAGTATAAAAACAATGGCGATGTTCGATTGGAAAACCCGAAGTTAATTTTTGAGTATCCTGATTACTCAATTCTTGAATCAGGAGAATCGATTAGGCAAGAAATAGGAAAAGAAGAGCTAGGAGAAGCAATCTATCCTGGAGAAGAAAAAACCATTTCTTTTAAATGTAGGTTGTTGGGAAAAGAAGAAGAGCCTCGAATAGCGAAAGCTACTATGAATTACCAGCCTAAGAATCTGAATGCCTGGTATGATTCTAAGACTACTTTTACTACAATAATTAAAAAAGTTCCTATTAGTTTTCAGTTTGACTTGCCTTCAAAAGTGGAACCAGGAGAGAATCTAAAGGTTAGATTGAATTATTTTTCTAATGTAGATTTTCCTCTTTCTAGTTTAAGAGTAAAAATGGATTATCCTTCTGGTTTTGATTTTGAAAAATCAGACCCCAATCCTTTAGGAGAGAAAGAGTGGGAAATCGGTCTTTTAAACAGAGCAGAAGGGGGAAGAATTGAAGTAACGGGAAGTCTTCAGGGCTCACTAGGAGAAGAGAAGATTTTTAAGGCTGAGCTAGGAAGTTGGAAAGACGGAGAATTTGTTTCATTGAAAGAAATTAACAAAGGAATAGAAATTGTAAAGCCAGACATTTATATCACTCAGCAAATTAATGGTAGTCCTGAATATACTGCTGATCCAGGAGACTTGCTTCATTATGATGTAATATTTAAAAATCTAGGAGAAGAACCCTTGAGCAATTTGTTTATGGTAGTTCAACTAGAAGGGTCGATTATTGATTTAGAAAGCATAAAAGCTCCAGGAGGAGACTTTAAGCTTGGAGATAATTCCATTATTTTTGATTGGAGAGATAATCCTCAGCTTGCTTTCTTGGACAGTCAGGAAGAAGGGGAGATTGATTTCTGGATAGAGCTGAAAGATGATTGGGAGATATCCAATGTCGACAGAGACAAGAACCCGCTAGTTAAAGATAAGATTATTCTTTCGGAAGCAAGAGAAGAATTTGAAACAAAAGTTAATTCAAGGCTAGAGCTTATTCAAAAAGCTTATTACGAAGATGAGGTTTTTGGTAATTCAGGACCAATTCCTCCAGAAGTAGGAAGAAGAACTACTTATACTGTTACTTGGCAGGTTAATAATCATTATAATAAAGTGGAAGATGTTAAGGTGAGGACTATTTTACCTGATGAAGTTGAATTAACAGGAAAGATATATCCAGAAGAAGAGGAAGAAGATTTTGTTTTTGATACCGATTCAAGAGAAATTATCTGGGATGTCGGTGATTTAGATCCTGGAGAAGGAGTTATTAATTCAGCGCCAACTATTTCTTTCCAAATAAGATTATTGCCTACATCCTCTCAAAGAGGGGAGCCAGCTGTATTGATTAATGAATCCGAAGTATCAGGAGAAGATCAATGGACGGAACAGATTTTAAGCGATACTGCTTCTTCTACTGACACTACTTTGCCTGACGATGATACTATTTCTGAAGAGATGGGAATAGTTAAATAATAAACTTGACTTTATTTTTCAAAAGCCTTTGTATAGATTACAAAGGTTTTTTTATTTCTAAAAAAAAGTTAAAATAGTAACAATGGAAGAAGTAATGGAAAAAATTATCTCACTTTGCAAACATCGAGGGTTTATCTTTCCCTCTTCTGAAATTTATGGAGGGTTTGGTTCAGGTTATGATTACGGTCCTTTAGGAGCTGAACTTAAAAAGAATATTGAGAATGCTTGGTGGAAAGAGATGCTTACTAATCATAAAGATATAGTTAGATTAGATTCAGCTATTTTAATGTCTCCTAAAATATGGAAAGCATCAGGACATTTAAGTGCAGGTTTTGCTGATTTATTAGTTGAATGCAAGAATTGTCACAAAAGATTTAAAAAAGAAGAAATTACAAAAGATAAATGTCCGGAATGTGGAGGAGAAATTACTGAACCTCGTAAATTCAATCTAATGATGAAGACTTTTGTTGGAGCGTTAGAGGAAGAGAGTTCAGCTGCTTATTTAAGAGCAGAAACCACTCAAGGAATATATGTTAATTTTCAGAATGTATTGAATTCTATGAGAATGAAGGTTCCTTTTGGTATTGCTCAATCAGGAAAAGCCTTTAGAAATGAAATTAATCCTAAGAACTTTATTTATAGAAGTAGGGAGTTTGAACAGATGGAAATGGAGTGGTTCTGTCATCCAGACGAAGCAGAAAATTATTTTGAATATTGGAAGAATCAAAGGATTGAATGGTATCAAAAAATGGGACTTAAAAAAGAGAATCTTAGAGTTAAAGAAATTCCTGAAGATGATTTGCCTCATTATGCAAGACAAGGAGCAGATATTGAGTATAAGTATCCTTTTGGGTGGGGAGAGTTAGAAGCAGTACATAATAGGGGAGACTGGGATTTATCTAACCATGCGAAACACTCTGGTAAGAATTTGAAATATTTTGACCAAGAAACAAAAGAAGAATACTTCCCACATATAATTGAAACATCAGGAGGGTTAGGGAGATCGCTTCTTGCTTTCTTGGTAGAAGGATATACAGAGATAGAAGGAGGTAGAACAAAAACAACTAAGGCTACCAAGAAGGTTGAAAGAGTATTGAAATTTAATAAAGAATTAGCTCCGATCAAAGTTGCTGTTTTGCCTTTAGTTAAAAATAAAGAAGAATTAACAAAGAAAGCGAAAGAAGTGTTTGACCTATTAAACCCTCATTTCAAATGCTATTACGACGAGGTTGGTTCTATTGGAAGAAGATATAGAAGGCAAGATGAAATTGGTACTTTGTTTGCAGTTACTGTTGATTTTGAAACTCTTGAGAAAAACAATGTGACAGTAAGAGATAGAGATACTATGAAGCAGGAGAGAATTAAAATAGAAGAATTAGTAGAATATTTTGAAAAGATATTAGAAGAATAGTTTTATGAAGCCGAAAGTAACTTGTGGAGCAATTATTAAAAAAGGAGACAAGGTTCTGCTTACAAAAAGAAATATAGAACCTTTCAAAGATTATTGGTGTTTTCCTGGTGGACACATTGAAGAGAACGAAAGAGTAGAAGATGCAGTAAAGAGAGAGATTAAAGAAGAGACAGGGTTAGATTTCGAACCAAGATTCTTTAATTATTACGATGAGATTATAAAAGAGAAGGGATTGCACGCAGTTTCTTTAGTCTTTACCGGAGAGGCAAAAGGTGAAATTAAAAAAGAAGATAAAGAAGTGAAAGAAGTAGGGTGGTTTTCGAAGGAGCAAATAGAGGATCTTAGCTTTGCTTTTTATCACAAAAGTGTTTTAAAAGATTATTTCAAAGATGTATAAAAAAACGACTTTAGAAAATGGATTGAGGATTATTACTGTTCCAGCAAAGAACACTAAAGCAGTTAGTGTTTTAGCGTTGGTGGGAGCAGGCTCTAAATACGAGACAAGAGAAGAGAATGGAATTTCTCATTTCTTAGAGCATATGTTCTTTAAAGGAACAGATAAAAGACCTACTCCTTTAAGTGTTGTTGAAACTCTTGATAAAGTAGGAGGAATTTTTAATGCCTTTACTTCAAAAGAGCTGACTGGCTATTGGGCAAAAGCTGACTCAAGACATTTTGAATTAGCCCTAGATTGGGTCTCAGATATTTTTCTTAATTCTAAATTTCCTAGCAAGGAGATAGAAAAAGAAAGAGGAGTTATTATTGAGGAAATTAATATGTATCTTGACACTCCAATGTCTTACATCCTAGATCTCTGGGAAAAACTACTTTATGGAGATCAGCCAGCAGGATGGCTAACGATAGGGACTAAGAAAAATATTTTAGAGTTCAAGCGAGATAATTTTGTAAACTATGTAAACAATCATTACTCTTCTAAAAATACTATTGTCTGTGTAGCAGGGAATATAGATGAAAAAGATGCTATTGAAAAAGTTAAAGACTATTTCTCAAAGATAAATAGTGAGAAGATTAAGCCTAAATTACCAGTTGAAGAAAAACAAAAGAAACCAAATCTTTTATTGCATCATAAAAAAACTGATCAAACGCATCTTTGTCTTGGAGTAAGAGGGTTTGATTTGTTTAACAAAAGGAGATTATCTCAATCTGTCTTAGCGACAATATTAGGTGGTTTTATGAGCTCTCGTCTTTTTATGTCGGTAAGAGAGGAGAGAGGATTAGCCTATTATATTAAATCTGCTTCAGATAGCGCCACTGATACAGGCTACTTAGTTACAAGAGTAGGGGTAGATCATAAAAAAGCAGAAGAAGCTGTTAAGGTTATTCTTGAAGAGTATAGGAAGATAAGAGATAAGAAGATTGGAGAAGAAGAGCTTCGCAAGGCAAAGGATTATCTTAGAGGAACGCTAACTCTTTCTCTTGAATCTTCTGACACCCTAGCTTCTTTCTATGCATCACAAGAAGTATTGAAGGGGAAAATTCTAACTCCGGAAGAAAAGTTTAAGCAATTGGAAGAGATAACTGTCGAAGATCTTAAAAAAGTAGCGGAGGAGATATTTGTACCAGAGAATCTTAATCTTGCTTTAATTGGTCCATTTAAAAAAGCAGAAAATTTTGAAAAAATATTAAATATTTAAATTAATAACATGGATGAAAAAATAGATTCTCCTCAAAAATATTTCTTAGATATTTCTTGGGGAACAATCTTTAAAATTTTAGTAGCTGTTTTCTCCATCTACTTTATATTCTTAATCAGGGAATTTATAATCTGGTTCATTTTTGCTTTAATTATTTCTATACTATTTGAGCCTATTGTTAGGTTTTTGGTTAAAAGGAAAGTTCCTAGGGTTTTAGCTGTGGTTTCTGTTTATTTTCTTGTTTTTGGTCTTATTGGTTATTCTCTTTACTTATTGTTACCTTTCTTTTTTTCGGAAATGCAGAAGTTTACTGTGACTTTGTCTGAGCAGATTCCTGATTATTTAGAAAAAGCAGCCCCTGTTTTTAGTAGTTTAGGGGTGGAAACTCCTGATAGCTTTAGTCAGTTTTTATTAGAATTCCAGGAGCTATTTGGCAAGATGGAAGACAACCTGCTTTCAACCCTTCTTGCTCTTTTTGGAGGTATTTTAGCTACTTTCTTTACTTTTAGCTTGGCTATCTTTTTATCTTTTGAAAAAGGGTTGATGGAAAAAGGTTTAGCCCTTTTCTTTCCTAAAAAATATGAGAATTACTTACTTGATCTTTGGAATAGGTCCAAGAAGAAAGTAACTGGTTGGTTTTTAGTTAGAATAATCGGTGTTGTTTTTGTTGGTGTTAGCTCCTATATTGCTTTCAAAATTTTGGGAATAGATTATCCTGTTTCCTTTGCCATGATAATGGGAATGTTTGATTTTGTTCCCATTCTTGGTCCGATCGTAGCATCAGCCTTTATTGTCCTTACTATTTCTATGGATAGTTTTTTACAAGCAGGATTTGTCTTGATTGCCCTAGGATTAATTCAAGTGCTTCAGGAAAATATCTTTTTACCAATAATAACTAGCAAGACTGTTAAGATTTCTCCGGCAGTTGTTTTAATTGCCTTGTTTATCGGAGGAAAGCTTTGGGGTATTTTAGGTGCTATTCTTTTGGTTCCTTTG
The DNA here is from genome assembly GCA_964607015.1 of uncultured Candidatus Saccharibacteria bacterium. GTDB lineage: Bacteria > Patescibacteriota > Minisyncoccia > Minisyncoccales > JAGGXC01 > CAYUNN01. Next base: position 44,213 of record CAZSHN010000001.1, on the reverse strand, counting down.
GTTGCTATTTTATTTGAATTTTTAAAAGATTTCTTTTCTGAGAGAAAAGAAGAGATTCTTTCTGGGACGCACAGAAGGGATTCATAACAATGGATTATGAAGAATGATAATTTTTACGTAACAACTCCAATATATTATGCTAATGGTCAGCCTCACATAGGTAATGCTTACACGACCGTTGCTGCTGACGTTTTAGCTCGTTATTACAATAGATTCAAAGGAAGAGATTCCTTTTTTTTGACTGGAACAGACGAGCATGGAATAAAAATAGAAAGGGCAGCAAAGAAGCAAAAGAAAAAACCTCAAGAATTGTGCGATGAGGTTTCTAGTCTTTTTAAAGAAACATGGGAAGATCTTAATATTTCCTACGATCGTTTTATTAGAACTACTGACAAAGATCATATAGAGGCGATTCAAGAAGCTTTGCAAAATTTATATGACAAGGGTTTTATTTACAAAGGAACTTATAAAGGGCTTTATTGTTCTGGTTGCGAACAATACAAAACAGAGAGTGATTTGGTTGATGGGAAATGTCCTGACCACCAAACAAAGCCAGAGATTATAGAAGAAGAAAGTTATCTTTTTAGATTAAGTAGTTTCGAAGACGAGCTTCGGGAAAAGATTGAAAAAGATGAGCTTATAATAAAACCAGAACAAAAAAAGAACGAAGTTTTATCTTTTATTGATCAAGGACTGCAAGATATTTCTATTTCCCGGAAGAATGTGAAGTGGGGGATACCATTGCCCTTTGATAAGAAATTTACCGCTTATGTTTGGGTAGACGCTTTTTTGAATTATTTAACTGGGATTGGATGGAAAGGGAAAGCAGGAAAATTTAAGAATAAATTTTGGCCAGCTGACTTGCAACTAATGTCAAAGGATATTCTTAGAGTGCATGCTACAATTTGGCCCTCTTTATTATTGGCGTTAGGTATTTCTTTGCCAAAAAAGATTTTTGTTCATGGGTATTTTACAATAAATAGTCAAAAGATGAGCAAGTCTCTTGGTAATGTAATTTGGCCCGAAGAAATAATTGAAAAACTTGGTTCTGATGCTGCTCGTTACCTTCTTATGTCTGCCGCACCATTTGGAAAAGATGGAGACATTTCTTGGGATAAACTAACAGAGAGATATAATGCTGATCTTGCTAATGGAATAGGGAACACTGTAAATAGAGTTCTAACAATGGTAGAGAAATATTTTGATGGGTCAATCTCGGGAAGTAAAGGATCATTTGAATTAGAAGATTGGTTTTGGAGAGAATGTTATCCTCGCTGGAATAAAAACATGGAAGAGCTTCACTTCGAACGTTCTCTTCGCTGTATTGTTGATTTGTTCAGAAGAATGGATGAAGATATTGAACAATTTAAGCCTTGGGAGAAATCAAAAGAAGATTTTGATAGGCCAGAGTTTAAAGATAAATTTTATTGCTGGTTAAGATTGATTAGATTTTCATCTTGGCTTATTTCTCCTTTTATGCCTGAATCTTCTGAAGAAATTTTAAAGCAAGTTGGAATTAATCCGGAAGAAGAAAAGAAAAAAGTTTTTCAAAAAAGTTCTTTTGAAAGGAAGAAGATAAAGATTAATAAAGGATCCATTCTCTTTCTCAAGAGCAGATAATTTCTTGTCTTTATTGAAAAAAACATTCAATTATGTTATAAAAAGAGTAGCTCCTTTTATAATATAAAGAGGAGAAAAGAAAATAGGAGGCGGATACACACATGTGTTACGCAATAATTGATATAGACAAAGGTGAGAAAGAAATAATAAAAAGAGGAGAGAAGAAAGAGGAAATAAAAACAAGATATGAAGAGTTACTCGAAAGAATATGTAAGGGAGTAGAGGAAAGTTTTGAAAACTGGTTTAAGTTGTATGAAAAGGCGAAAAAAGAGTTTGAAGAAGACTCTAAAATTCTTAAGTCGATTGGAGAGATGTGCAATCAAGTAATTTTTGATCCAGAAGAGATCATCGAACTAAGAGGAAAGACTATTCATACAATAAGATTAGCAATAAGAATACCGGGAGAAGCTCGAAACAAGAAAATAGAAAAAAGAATGAACGAAATTCTTAAGGAAAAAGTTCCTGAAGTGCTTTGCTCAAAGATAGTAGATCACATCAAAGAAGAAGATCTTTTAAGTGGAGAAAAGTTTTTTCTAGATCTACCCCCTATATTCAGCAGAGAACCAAAGCCGACAATAGCATAAATAAACTCCTCTATTTTTTAAAAAAGCAGTTCTAAAAAAAGAACTGCTACTCTTTTAACTATATACTAAATAAATATGATAATTGATACTCATGCTCATCTAAATTTTAGCGCTTTTGACGATGATTCTGATAAAATAATCAGAAAATGTTTGAGTAATGATATTTGGATGATTAATGTTGGTACTCAGCAGAATACGTCACAAAAAGCGATTGAAATGGCTGGCAAGTACAAAGAAGGAGTTTTTGCAGCTGTTGGGTTGCACCCAATTCATTTAGATACTGGGCTGGTAAAACTAAAGATTGATAAAGAAGAAGCTAATTTTAAATCAAGAGAGGAGAGCTTTGATTATGAAAAATATAAGGAGCTGGCAAAGTCAGATAAAGTTGTTGCTATTGGTGAAGTTGGTCTAGATTATTGGCATAAACCAAAAACCGATAAAAAGATTGAAGAATTTAAAAAAAGACAGAAAGAAACTTTCCTTGATCAAGTAAAATTAGCTAAAGAATTAAATTTACCACTGATTGTTCATTGTCGTTTAGCTCATGAAGATCTTTTAGAATTAATTGGTTCCGGAAATAGGGGAGTGATTCATTGTTTTACTGGAAATGTAACTCAAGCAAAAGAGTATCTAGACAAAGGATTTTATCTTGGATTCAATGGAATAATTTTTAAGTTAAATTTGAAAAAAGTTATAAAGAAAACTCCTTTAGACAGAATATTGGTTGAAACTGATTGTCCCTATCTTACTCCTCCTACAGAAAAAGGGAGAAATAATCCTCTGTATGTTAAGCACGTCATTAGTGAAATAGCAAAGATTAAAGAGAAAAGCTTTGATGAGATAGCCAAAATTACTACAGAGAACGCAAAAAGGTTATTTGATATTTAGAAGCTGGTTTTTAGAAACTTGAAAGATCGTTTTTTTCGTGGCACAATAAAAGCGAATGAAAACCATGGAATATAATCCTCAAAAAATAGAAAAAAAGTGGCAAGATTATTGGGAAAAGAATAATTTTTATCAGGCAGAAGATTTTTCAGAAAAGGCAAAACAATATATCTTAGTTGAGTTTCCTTATCCTTCAGGACAAGGATTACATGTTGGTCATGTAAGAGGATATACTGCCTTAGATGCAATTGCCAGAAAAAGAAGAATGCAAGGATATAATGTTCTTTTTCCTATCGGCTGGGATGCTTTTGGTCTTCCTGCTGAGAACTATGCTATCAAAAAAGGTGTTCATCCTAGCAAAATAGTTGAGGAGAATATTTCTAATTATACTAATCAGATTAAAAACCTAGGGCTTTCTTTTGATTGGTCTCGAGAAATTAACACCACTGATCCAGATTATTACAAATGGACTCAGTGGATTTTTTTACAATTATTTAAAAAAAAGCTAGCTTATCAGGCAAAAGTTCCTATTAATTGGTGTCCTTCTTGTAAGATTGGTTTAGCCCACGAAGAAGTTATTCATGGAGAATGTGAAAGGTGTGGCGCTAAAGTAGAACAGAAAGAGATAAAACAATGGATGCTTAAGATTACTGATTATGCTGATCGATTAATAGAAGATTTAGACGATTTGGATTATTTGAAAGAAATAAAGAAGCAGCAGATAGAATGGATAGGGAAAAGCCATGGAACAGAAATTGATTTTAAAATAGAAGATTCTAACGAAGCTATCAAAGTATTTACTACTAGAGTTGACACTATTTTTGGTGTAACAGCCGTTGTAATAGCACCTGAACATTCTTTAGTCGAAAAAGTAATTACAAAAGATAGATTAAAAGAAGTAGAGGATTATATAGATAAATCAAAAGAGAAGACAGAATTTGAAAGAACAAAAATGGACAAGGAAAAAACAGGAGTTTTTTCTGGGTCTTATTGTATTAATCCAGCCACAGGAGAAAAAGTTCCTATTTGGATAGGAGATTATGTAGTGGCTACTTATGGCGGGGGAGCAGTAATGGTGGTTCCTGCTCATGATAAGAGAGATTATGAATTTGCTAAAAAATATGGATTAGAGATAAAAGAAGTTGTCTCTGGCGGAGACATTTCTAAAGAAGCTTATACTGATTATGGCAAGCTAATTAATTCAGGAGATTTTAATGGTCTTAGCTCTGAAGAAGCGATAGAGAAAATTACTAAATGGTTAAAAGAAAAAGGTTTTGGAGAGAAAAAGGTAAACTATAAATTAAGAGATTGGGTTTTTTCCAGACAACATTACTGGGGAGAGCCAATTCCTGTTATTCATTGTAAGAAGTGTGGAGTTGTTCCTGTTCCGGAGAAAGACTTACCCGTTGAACTTCCGTTTGTTGAAAATTACAAGCCAACTGAGACAGGAGAATCCCCATTAGCAAAAATTGACGAATGGGTAAATGTTAAATGTCCTAAATGTGGCGCTGAAGCAAGGAGAGAAACTGATACTATGCCTAATTGGGCTGGTTCTAATTGGTATTATATGAGATATTGTGATCCAGAGAATAATAATGATTTAGCTGATCCAAAGAAGTTAGATTATTGGTTGCCGGTTGACTGGTATAATGGAGGCCCAGAACATATTACTCTTCATCTTCTATATTCTCGTTTCATATATAAATTTCTTTTTGATATCAAAAAAGCTCCAACAAAAGAACCTTACAACAAAAGAACTCTTCATGGAATTGTTTTAGCTGAAGACGGAAGGAAGATGTCCAAATCTTTAGGAAACGTTGTTAATCCTGACGATATAGTTAAAGAATACGGAGCTGACTCTCTGAGAGTTTATGAAATGTTTATGGGTCCTTTTGACCAATCAATAGCTTGGAGCACAGAAAGTCTTAATGGAGTTTATAAGTTTTTAGGTAAAGTTTGGCGTTTAGTTTTAAGGTGTAAAGATAATAAAGAAAGCAGTAAAGAAGTTTTGAAGAGAGTTCATCAGTTGAATAAAAAAGTAGAAGAAGATACTGAAAAAACAAAGTTTAATACTGCAGTTGCTGCCTTTATGGAGTTTGTTAATTTTGCTCAAGAAAACAAAGACGATGTTGGAAAAGAAGTAATTGAGAGAATGCTGATTTTGCTTGCTCCAATTGCTCCTCATATTGCAGAAGAATTATGGAGCAGGATTGGAAATAAAGAAAGTATTTTTCAAGAAAAGTGGCCGGAGTATGATCCTAGTCTTGTAGAAGAAGATGTTGTTACAATCGTTATTCAAATCAATGGAAAGGTCAGAGACGAAATCGATGTTAGTTCAGAGATTTCTCAAAAAGAGGTTGAAAAACTTGCATTTGATCGGAAAAAAGTACAGAATTGGATAGACGATAAAGAAATTAAGAAAACTATTTTCGTTCCAGGAAAACTTATTAATTTTGTAGTTTAATTATGTGTGGAATCGTTGGTTACATTGGAAGAAGGCCTGCATTGCCGATATTATCTTCTAGTTTAAAAAGACTTGAGTACCGGGGCTATGATAGCTTTGGGTTTTTTGCTTTGAGCAACTCAGACCATTTTTTGTTAAAAAGAGTAGGAAAGATTTCTGAATGGGAGGATAAGCTTTCTGATTTTGAAGGTAATATAGGGATAGGGCATACTAGATGGGCCACAACAGGGAAGGTAACAGAGAATAATGCTCACCCTCATTCTGATTGTAACGATGAAATCTTTTTAGTTCATAATGGAATAATCGAAAATCACGAAGAGCTCAAGAAAAAACTCTTAGAAAAAAATCACAAGTTTACTTCTGATACTGACACAGAAGTTCTTTGTCATTTAATAGAAGATAAGTTTGAAGGAAACTTAGAAGAAGCAGTTCGAAGAGCATTAAAAGATGTTAAAGGAACTTATGGAATCGCAGCTGTTTCTAAAAAAGATCCTAATAAGATTGTTTTAGCTAAATTAGGAGCACCTCTTTTAGTTGGTGTTTCTGATAACGAGTATTTTATTTCTTCTGATCCTGCTGCAATGGTTTCTTATACCAGGCAAGTGATTAATTTAGATGATAATGAAGTAGCTGTTATATCTTCAGATGACTGTTTGGTTTTAAAAGAAAAACCAATTGAAAAAATAGACTGGGAAATTAAAGAAGCTGACAAGGAAGGTTTTTCTCATTTTATGTTAAAAGAAATATTTGAGGAACCTAAAGCAGTTCAGGAAAGTATTAGAGGAAGATTTGATTTAGAAAACGGATTAGCAAGATTAGGAGGATTAGAGCAAACTTCTTCTGAGCTAGATAAAATTAAGAGAATGGTTTTACTTGGTTGCGGAACAGCAAAGTTTGCAGCAATGGTAGGAGAGTATATGTTTGAAGAATATGCTGAAATTCCTACAAAAGTTGAATGTTCTTCTGAGTTTAGATACAAGAAACCTATTTTAGATAGAGAAACAGCAGTTTTAGCTATTTCTCAGTCAGGAGAAACAGCCGACACTCTTGAAGCAATCAAAGAAGCAAAGAGAAAAGGAAGCTTAACTCTTGGCTTGGTGAATGTTGTTGGTTCTTCAATTGCCAGAGAAACAGACGCTGGTGTTTATACGAGATCAGGACCAGAAATCGGAGTGGCTGCAACTAAATCATTAGCTTCTCAACTTTCTATTCTAGCTTTACTTACTGTTTACCTTGGAAGAAAGAAAGAGATGAGTTTGATTACCGGGAAAAGGATATTGTCTGAATTAGAAAAAATTCCTAGTCTTTCTAAAAAAATACTGGATCAAAAAGACCATATTAAAGAAATAGCCAAGAAATATTCTGAGTTTAGAAACTTTTATTATTTGGGAAGAAAATATAATCAGGCAATAGCTCAAGAAGGAGCTTTGAAGCTAAAAGAAATTGCTTGGAAAATTCACGCAGAAGGAGTTTCGGGGGGAGAGATAAAACATGGTCCAATAGCTACTATTGATGAGAAGTTTCCAGTAATTTGTATTATTCCTACTGATTCAGTTTATGACAAGATGAAGAATGCAATTATGGAGGTTAAGTCAAGAAATGCCAGAGTTTTGGCAATTGCAACAGAAGGAAACGAAGAAATTAAAAATTTAGCTGACGATGTAATCTATATTCCAAAGACCTTAGAAATGTTAACTCCCATCCTTTCTATAATTCCACTTCATTTATTTGCTGCTTATCTTGGACTAGAGCTTGGTTTAGACATTGATAAACCAAGGAATTTAGCTAAATCAGTTACGGTTGAATAGGTTTTTAATTAGAATCGTTTTTGTTTAACGCCTTGCAGAAAGGTGTTTTTTTGTTGACAAAACGATTGTTGTAGAATAGAAATAAATTAGGAGTTTTAAAAATGAATAAAACTATGACAGTTGGAGAGTTAATTAAAAAGTTTGTGGATGGAAAGATTAAAAAAGAAGCCAAGATTCTATTACTTGAAAAGAAAATATGTCCTCTTTGTAGCAAGGAGCACAATGATGAACTTGATGGTCCTTTCGGTAATCGATGCGATGACTGCATGAGAACAAAGGTAATAGACAATCATCCTTGGAAGTAAGTTCAGTTTCTAATTAATCTTAGGAGGTAAAATATGCATAGTTATTCGTTTGTAAGCGTAAGAAATGAAATAGAAAGAACGAGGCAGGAATTACTGGCAAAAGAAAAAGATGTTTTCTTTCAAAAAAGAAATCTTCTTTTTAGATTGAAACAGGAAGGATCAGAAATAATATTGGGAATTGTGAAAGAAAACAAAGAAAATTTAGAAGGAATTCTTCAAACCAGAATAGGAATTAAACAAATCAAAGGAACTATTGTTGAAGTGTTCGAAGATTCATTTGTTGTAAGGTTTAAAGCCGGATTGAAGAGTATCTTCATAGAAGATCTTTTGACCATAGAAATGATTAGCTAAAGACAGCAAGTAGAAATATATAGTGGAATTATAATTATTCCACTTTTTTATTTGACAAATAGATGTTTTAAGCTAAAAAGATATTGGAGGTAAATAAATGCCCAGAAAACCAGAAGAGATAGGAAGATTAGTACTTTTGAAAAAATATTTAGGTGGATCTTCAGAAAGTATTACAAAGGAAGAGGAAAAAGTTATTGAAGAAATCATTGAAAAAATAGACAGAAAACTAGATTTCGAGAATCTATTTCCAGAACACTTAATGGATATATTTTTTACCATCACCCTGGAAGTCTCTCAATATCATACTCTTGATGATAATGAGAAAATCTTAATAGAAATAATTGAAAAGATTTATGAGTCTTTGGGATGGAAAACTGTAGAAATAGATAGATCTCCAGAACTTGATCCGAGATTTCTCAATGTACGGTTGAACAATAAGAATAGTTTTTATCTTGCGGATGGAAATCATATTTCAAGCATGAAGGATATTGGTCCTAATGTTGAGATAAAATGTCTTCAAGGAGGAACGCATACTTTAGAAGAACCTTTTCCTCTTGAGTGTCCAAAATGTGAATTTCCAGTGTTTGATATAGAAGATATATATATCAATGATGGAACAATTTCATTAATCTGTCCTTATTGTTTAAACAGGAAAATATACCGTCCACGAGTTGAAGGACTATCTAAACAAAGAGAATATTGAGGTTTAAAAGCCTCTTTTTTATTTTTACTCGATTAATAAATAAGTTTCTGATAGAATAAAATAATATGAAAAAATTGATCTACACAGCGCACAGCGGTGAAACTATGAAATACTCAGAATTTATCTGGGAATATGTTTATAAAAAAGGACATTTGCCAATTGATCCTTTTCTTGTAGCTCCTTATAAGCTATGGACAGATTTAGTTGATGGGAATAAATATCAAGCTGCAAAAGATGGAATAGAAATGATGTTTCGCTGTGATGAGCTATGGATCTTTGGAGAAACAGGAAAGGATGCTTTGAAGAAAAGTGGAGTAAGGGCTGAGTATGAAGCATGGAAGAAAGAAAGAGGGGAAAGCAGTATTAAATTTGTGACATGGAAAGAAGTTGGCATTCCCAAATATCAAGATGGAGGATGGGACAACATTCCAAAAAGTTGATTTTTAATTTGACAAATAAATAGTTTGGGCTAAAAAGATATTGGAGGTTTTAAAATTGTATAAAGAAAGATCAATTCATACAAAGATAGGAAGTAAAATTGGCGGATTAGTGAAAAGAATAAAAACAGGCATTCCAGTTGGTTGCAATAAAATGGTAGATCAAGATGCAGAGAAAAAGTTGCTAGAGATAGTTGACTGGTATAGCGGAAGCCTCGATGGTATTTCTGCTAAAGATGCTAGATTAATAGCAACGATACTAGAACAATCTCTAGGAACAATCTTTTGGTATACTGACACGGAAGCAAAGATCAAGAAAGCAATTAGCAATTTAGAACAACATTTCATCGAGAGTCACAAGAAAAAGTATAAATGGCAATTACAGGATCGTAATAGCAATATTCTTGGGCTATGTGACTGTTCTGAAGATGTTGCTAAATTAATCTTAGAAGAGCTGAAAAATCCGAACAGAGAGAAACATGATGATTGGGCAGAGCAAAGAGATAGCTGGTTCTTTTACGTAAAGGAATTTGTTAAACCAATAGAAACATTATAGCTTAGAATTAATTCTAAGCTTTTTTATTTGATATCTTATTCTGGAAGGGTTAGAATTATATTATACAGATAAAGAAGAAAACGTATGTCAAAGAATAAGAAAATTGTTTGTTTTGGTGGAGGAAACGCTTTAACTAAAGCAGTTCTGCCTGCTTTAGTAAATAATTCTATTGATATTGTCTCTGTCTCTTCTATGTTTGATAGCGGAGGTTCTAGCGGAAAGCTTAGAAAAGAATTTGGTATTCTTCCCCCAGGAGATATTAGAAGGCATCTCCTTGCTTTATCCAAGGCTCCAGATTGGAAGAAGGAGCTTTTTAGCTTTAGGTTTGGTGGTGAGGTTTTTGAAGGAGGGCACAAAGGCCACAACCTTGGAAATGCGTTTATAGCTTCTCTTGAAAAAAGTTTCGATGATTACAACAAGGTATTAGAAGTTTTACATGAATTTTTAGAAGTAGAAGGAAAGTGTTTGCCAATAACAGTTGAAAAAAGTAATATCGGCGCTGTTTTAGATAATGGTGAGCAAATTATGGGAGAAGATGAAATTGACGTTCCTAAAAAACACAATCAGGATCTTAAGATAGAAAAAGTTTTTTTAGATCCTCCAGTCAAAGCTTTCCCCTCTGTTTTAGAAGAAATTAGAAGCGCTGATATGATTATTATTGGCCCAGGAGATCTTTATTCCTCTTTGGTTCCTTGCTTGTTACCCGAGGGAATTAAAGAAGAAATAACAAAGAGTAAAGCAAAGAAAGTTTTTATTTCTAATATAATGACAAAGAGAGGAGAGACGGCTGATTTTACAGTTATTGATTTTGCCAAAGAAGTTGAAAATTATTTATCTGGAGAACTTGATTATGTAATATATAATAATTATCTTCCTTCTCCCGGAAATATTACTAATTACAAAAAGAAACATCCTGAGCTTTTGGGAATGGTAGAATTTAGAGAAGGGTTGTCTGAGAAAAAATTTATTGGAGAAAACTTACTAATTAGTGATAAAATAATAGAACATAGTTTTGAAAAAGTTGGAAAACTTATTAAATCATTAATCTAAATAATTTTTATGAAAGCAGTAATTTTATCAGCAGGTGCTTCTTCAAGATTTTGGCCAATTAACGGCTACCATAAATCTCTTATTAAAATTATGGGGAAACCCTTGATTTATTGGCTTATTAAGGGGTTAGAAGAAAAAGGAATAAAAGAAGCAATAATTATTCAAGGTCCTGGGAAAGAGGCTGAAAGAGAGCTTGCTGATTACAATGCTAAAATTCCTGTTAAGTATGTTATTCAACCTGAACCAAAAGGAACAGGAGATGCAATTCTCAGAGCTAAAGATTTTGTAGATGATCAATTTTTCGTTCTTAATGCAGAAAGAATAGACATAAAAGAACATATTGATTTAATTCTTGATAAATTCAAAAAAGAAAAAAGAAAGTTGATATTGTTGGCAGGAGAAACTAACAATCCTTGGCTTTATGGGATATTAAAGGTTAAAGAAGATAAGGTTCTAGGCTTAATAGAGAAGCCAGAAAAAGGAAAAGAGCCTTCTAATTTGAAAGTAGTAGGAACTTATTTTTTACCAAAAGAGTTCTTTGAATATCTTAAAAAAGTTCCGGCCCATATGTACTCTCTTGAAGATGCGTTACTTTTGTATGCAAAAGAAAAGGACGTAAGGATAGTAAAAACTGATAAAAGCACTTTTTCTTTAAAATATCCTTGGCATTTGTTTGATATGAAGAATTATCTGTTTGATAATTTTTTAGAGAAAAATATTGATAAGTCAGCTGAAATATCTGATTCAGCAAAGGTTGCAGGAAAGGTGTTTATAGGAAAGAATGTAAAAATATTTGAAGGAGCTGTTGTTAAGGGTCCTTGTTATATTGGAGACAATTCTATAGTGGGAAACAATGCTTTAATTAGGGAATATTCTAATATTGAAGAGGATTGTTTGATTGGTGGTTTTTCTGAGGTAACTCGCTCTATATTTCAGAGAAATGCTCATACTCATTCTGGTTATTTTGGAGATTCTATTTTTGGTAGAGGCTGCAGGATAGGAGCAGGAACTATCACTGCTAATATTAGAATTGATAGAGAAGAAATAGAATCTGTTGTGAAAGGAAAAGCAGTCAACACCAGATTGAATCAGTTGGGAGCTATAGTTGGCAACGAAACAAAGATCGGAGTTCATGTTTCTTTAATGCCAGGAGTTTTAATTGGTGGCAATTGTAAAATTGGACCTCATTCTATTGTTCTTAATAACATAGAGGACAATACAACTTTTTACACTAAAGCTCAGAGTGTAATTAAGAAAAAGTAGAATTTTTATGAAAATAGTCTTTGATTTTGATCATACTCTCTTTTCCGCTAAAAGACTTTATTTAGAGATAAAGGATTATTTTGATTCCCTGGGTGTTAGCTGTGATCTTTTTAATAAAAGTTATCAAGAGTCTAAAAAAGAAGGGAAGACTTATAATCCAAAGAAACAGTTTGAAATTATTCACAAAGAGAAACCAGAAGTTTCTGTTAAAGAGATGGAAGAAGCTTCCGAAGAAATCATGAAACGATTTCCTGATTTTGTTTATTCTGACGTTGTTTCTTTTTTAGAAGAATTCAAAGATCGTTTCGATTTTTATATTATTTCTTATGGAGGAGATGACGGTTCTTTTTCCAGAGAGAAAATAAAGAGATCAGGAATCGGAGATTATTTTGAAAAAGTATTTGTTACAAAAAGTAATGACAAAACCAATGCCTTAAAAGAAGTCGTAGGCGGAGAAGAAAAATTAATTTTCATTGATGATAGTCCGGAAGTACTATCTGAAATTAAAAAATATTTTCCAGAAGTGACAACAGTTAGAATAAATAGGGGAGAGGGGAAGTATAAAGACCAATCAGACGTTAAAGAAATTGATTTTTCAATTAAGGATTTAGAAGAGTTAAGAAGCATCTTGACAGAGTTATAAATAATGAGTTAAAAGAGATTAGTACTTTATAAATAAATATAGAGGTGAAAGAATGAAAGAAAAAATAAAAGCATATCTAGAATTATCCCGCCCTCTTAACTGTTTAATGGGAGGTGTTGCAGTTATAATTGGTTCTCTCGTAGAAGGAGCAACCTTCAGTTATCTTCCATCTGTCATCGTAGCGTCATTAGCTGCTTTTTTTATAATAGCAGGAGGTAATGCTATAAACGATTACTTTGACTGGAAAGTTGATCTTGTCGCTCATCCAAAAAGACCTATTCCTTCAGGAAGATTAAGCTTATCAGAAACAAGTATTTTTGCCTTAATGTCTTTCTTGCTTGGGCTCGGATTAGCATTCTTTGTTAACTGGATCTGTTTCTTGATTGCATTGATAAGCGTTGCTGTCTTAATTTCTTACGAGAAAGGATTAAAAGAAAGAGGTTTTATAGGAAACCTTGCTATAAGCTATTTAGTTGGTTCGCTGTTTTTGTTTGGCGGAGCTTCTATCGGAGTAATCTATAATACTGCTTTCTTGGCTCTTCTTGCTTTTCTAGCTAATCTGGGAAGAGAAATGATTAAAGATGTTGAAGATCTAGAAGGCGACAAAGGCGAAAGGAAAACTTTGCCAATAACGAGAGGAGCAGAAAGAACATTGCTTTTTTCTTCAGTTTTTCTATTAGCTGCGATAATATTTTCTTTTTATCCTTGGATTCAAGGGATTTTTGGAAGAGAGTATTTTCTGGTAGTATTATTAGCAGACGTTGCATTCTTAATTTCAATTTTTGCTTCTTTTAAAAATGCAAAAAAAGCAAAAAACATTGTAAAATTAGGAATGATTATAGCATTAATTTCCTTTTTAATAGGGGGTATAGTATGAAAACATGGGAAAATTTATCTAGAAGAATAGAAAGAAAAGAGAAGCTGCATTTTACTCTTATTGATCCTGACAAACAATCATCAGAAGCTGCGGGTGAGATTGCTCTTTTTTCATATCTTACAGGAACCGATGTTATTCTGATCGGAGGATCTTCTGGGGCTGAAGAGTCTAAGGTGGAACAAACAATAATAGGAATAAGAAAGAAAATTAAAAAGTTTATTCCAATTATCCTCTTTCCTTCAGGAGCATCTGCGCTAAGTGTTTTAGCTGACGGAGTTCTTTTTATGAGCTTGCTTAATTCGAATGATCCTCGCTATATAGTGAGAGAAGCAGCAAAAGGAACGTTGCACATAAAAACAGCGGGCTTAGAGCCAATTTCAATGGGTTATCTTATAATTAGCCCTGGCATGAAAGTAGGCGAGATAGGCAAAGCCGATTTGTTAAGAAGAGATGATTGTCGTAAAGCTCTTCAGTATGCATTCTTTGCAAAGTATTTCGGAGCAAAACTTCTTTATCTCGAAGCGGGATCAGGCTCTCCTGAACCAGTTTCTAATGAGATGATTAGAACGATTAAAGAAAACACAGGTATTCCCTTGATTGTAGGAGGAGGAATCAAAAATCGTGAAACAGCCTTAGAGAAGCTAAAAGCAGGAGCAGATATCATCGTTACTGGCAATGTAGTTGAGAAGAAAGAGAAGGATCAGTTTAAAGAGATCGTTAAAGCAGTAAGAGAATATAAATAAAATATAGCACTCTTTTGAGTGCTTTTTTATTTATCTTGACATTGAAAAATGATAGACTGGGATAATAATATGAGCAAAAAAGCAAAAGCACTAGTTTTATTTTCCGGTGGGCTGGATTCTATTCTAGCTGTAAAGATTTTAGAGAAACAAGGAATAAAAGTAAAAGCTTTGACCTTCAAAAGCTATTTTTTTAGCGCAAAACAGGCCATAGAATCAGTCGAGAAGAATGATATTGATTTGATGGTAGTTGATTTTTCTAAAGAACATCTAAGGTTGGTTAAAAATCCAAAGCATGGTTACGGAAAATCAATGAATCCTTGCATTGATTGTCATCTTTTTATGCTAAAAAAAGCAAAAGAGATTATGAAGAAAATGGGTTTTGATTTTGTTGCTACAGGAGAGGTTTTGGGACAAAGACCAATGTCTCAGAATAAAAAAGCCCTTTCTTTAATCGAAAAAGAATCTTCTCTCAAAGGACATCTTCTTCGACCTCTTTCAGCGAGATTGCTTGATGAAACAATTCCAGAAAGAGAAGGAATTGTTGATAGAGACGATCTTCTTGATTTTTCAGGAAGAGAAAGAAAGAAACAAATGGAGCTAGCAAATAAACTTGGAGTGGAGCATTATCCAAGCCCTGCAGGAGGTTGCTTATTAACTGACCCAGAGTTTGGGAAAAGATTAAAAGATCTTTTTGAAAATTATCCTGATTGTAATGGAAATGATATTGAATTATTAAAATATGGCCGGCATTTTTGGGAAGAGGAGATAGTTATAATTGTGGGCAGAGACGAAGAAGAAAATGAAAAGATTGGCAATCTTGCCCAGAAAGAAGATATTTTAATTGAAATGAAAGAATATCCTGGACCAGTTACTTTAATTAGAAATTATGGCTCGAAAGAGATTTCTGATAGCGTAATAAAGGCTGCTAAACAATTAACTCAATACTATTCTACGAAAGCAAGAAATAAAAAAAATATTGATTTTAAGGTTAATAAAATTTGACTTAGCTTGTATTAATTGATTAATATTAATACACGTTAATCAATAAAATATGAAGATTGTAAAATATAATCCAGAGAAAAGAAAGGAGCTAATTAAAGAAGTTGCCGACTTTCTAAAAGAAGGTAAGGTTGTAGTTTGTCCAACAGATACAGTCTATGGATTGATAGCTGACGCAACTAACGAAAAGGCGGTAAAGAAGGTTTTTAAGATAAAAAAGAGAAAGAAGAGTAAAGCTCTTTCTGTTTTTATTAGAAAAATAGAAACAGCAAAAGATTATGCTATTGTTGGATCTTCCCAAGAATCATTTTTAGATGAAGTTTGGCCAGGGAAGGTAACGGTTATTCTAAGAAGAAAAGAAAAATGTTCTCTTCCTTGTGCTCTCTTTGGAAAAGAAGATACTATTGGTTTTAGAATACCTAATTGTAAGCTTATTGAAGAGATTATTAAGAAGTTTAAGAAACCTTTAACTGGAACTTCAGCTAATATTTCTGGAAAACCTAGCTTAGTGAAAATTGATAGGGTGATTGAGCAATTTAAAAACCAGAAATATCAACCTGATTTGGTAATAGATGTAGGGGATTTAGAATTAAGCAAACCCTCAACAGTAATAGATTTAACTAGACCCGAACCTCGTGTTTTAAGAATTGGTTCTGCTTTGAGGAAAAAAGAAGAATAATGGATGCTTTTTTATTCAAAAAAATTAATAACATTGCTTTAGAGAATTTTTACCTTGATAGTGCTGGAGTTTTTTTAGCACACTATCTTCCTTTTATTCTGGTTGCCTTTTTATTAATTTTTCTATTATTAAACTTTAATAAGCGCTGGAGAGTTTTTCTTATGGCTTTTTCAGCTGCTTTTTTGTCTAGAGGAATAACAGAGTTAATTAGAATTATTTGGGAAAGGCCTCGTCCTTTTGTTGAAAACAATGTTAATCTTTTAGTAGATCAGCTTAAAAGTAATTCTTTTCCTTCTGCTCATACTTCATTCTTTTTTGCGCTCTCGGCTGTTATTTTTTCTTATAATAAAAAGTTAGGATTATTCTTTTTCCTTTGTTCTTTTGGGATAGCAGTAAGCAGAATTTATTCCGGGGTTCATTGGCCTTCAGATATATTAGGAGGATTTTTAGTAGGAGTGTTGTCTGCTTTTATTGTTATTGTTATTTTTAATAATTTTATAAAAAAATAATTCTTACTAACTTGAAAACCCCTCTTCTCGAGGGGTTTTTCCTTTGGTGCCGGAGGTGGGAGTTGAACCCACACGAGGGGTTACCTCAGTGGATTTTGAGTCCACCCTGTCTGCCAATTCCAGCACTCCGGCCTAGGTTTAAATTAACAGCTTTGTTGTTTTTGTCAATTACTTTCCTTGTAGCTACACTCTTTATTGGAACATTTTACTTGACCACTTTTTGTTTCTGTTAATGGTTTTCCGCACTGAGGACACTCTTTACCAGTTGGTTTGTTCCATGTTGCAAATTTACATTCAGGAAAGCGACTACATCCAAAGAAGAATTTTCCTTTTCTTGTTTTTCTTTTTACCACATCTCCTTCTCCGCAGTCAGGGCATTTTACTCCTATTTTTGGAGGAGGAAGAGGTTTGCTAAATTTACATTCAGGAAAATTAGAGCAGGCATAAAATTTTCCAAATCTCCCTAGCTTTATAACTAAAGGAGATCCACATTTAGGGCATTTTTGATCTGTTTTTTCAACTAGTTTCTTTTTCACTACTTCTTTTTGTTTTTTATTTAAGTTTTTTTCAAATGGTTCGTAGAATTCTTTTATTATTTTAGTCCAATCTTTTTCTCCTTGTGCTATTTCATCAAGGTCATCTTCCATCTTTGCAGTAAATTGAATATTTACTATTTCTGGAAAATGTTTTACCAAAAGATCATTCACCATTAAACCTATCTCGGTAGGTTTAAATCTTTTCTGTTCGTCTTTTTCGACGTAATTTCTATCTTTTATAGTAGCAATAATTGGAGCGTAAGTAGAGGGTCGTCCAATACCATTCTTTTCTAACTCCTTAATCAAAGAAGCTTCAGTAAATCTTCCTGGTGGCTTGGTAAAATGTTGAGAAGGGTCAACTTTAATTAGTTTTAGTATGTCTTCTTCTACTAGGTTTGGCAATTCACTCTCTTTGAATTTTTGAGAATAGACCTTTAAGAAGCCATCAAATTTTAAAATCTGACCAGAGCTTTTGAAAATACATTCATTTGCTTTTATTTTAATCTGTGTAGCGTCAAATACTGCTTGGCTCATTTGGCAAGCAATAAATCTTTCCCAAATTAGTTTATATATTTTGAAATGATTATGATTTAATTTACTTAATTTCTTTAGTTCTTCTGGTTCTTTGTTTGGATTGGTCGGCCTTATTGCCTCGTGTGCTTCTTGAGCCTTTCCTTTTGCCTTATATTTTCTTTTAAATCCAGGCCAGTAATCTTTTCCGTATTTTTTTATAATAATTTGTTTTGCTGTAGAGAGAGAAGATTCAGAAAGATTAAAAGAATCAGTTCGGTGGTAGGTGATCAATCCTTTTTCGTATAAGTTTTGAGCTACTCTCATTGTAAATCTTGCTGGCATTCGGAATCTTTTCCAGCTTTCTTGTTGAAGAATACTAGTGGTGAAAGGGGAGGGAGGGTTTCTTTTTATTTCTTTTCTTTCAATCTCTTTTACCTTGTATTCTGCATTTTTCACTTCTTCCAGTATTTCTTTTGCCTCTTTTTCGGTTTTAATTCCAAGCTTTGGAATTTTTTTTCCTTTTCTTTCTGATAAAAGTGATTCAAGTTCTTTATCTTCTTTTTCCAAGAGAGCTTTAATTTGCCAATATTCTTTTGGCTTAAATTCCTTAATCTCTTTTTCTCTGTCAGCAACCAATCTTACGGCTACAGACTGAACCCTTCCTGCAGATAGCCCTCTGACTATTTTTTTCCAAAGAAAAGGAGATAGCTTGTAACCTACAATCCTGTCGAGTATTCTTCTTGCTTGTTGAGCATTCACTAGATCAACATTAATCTTTCTTGGAGAATCTAGTGCCTTTTTGATAGCAGATTTTGTTATTTCATGAAAAACAATTCTTTGATAATCATCTTCTGAAAATTTAAGGACTTGAGAAAGGTGCCATGCTATTGCTTCTCCTTCTCTGTCTTCATCGGTAGCAAGAACGACTTCTTCTGCCTCCTTTGCCTCTTTCTTGATTTCCCTTATAACTTTCTTTGCTTTTTTAGGAATAACATAGCTTGGCTGAAAGTTATTTTCTAGATCAACTCCAAATTTGGTTTTAGGTAAGTCTCTTACATGACCATAAGAAGAAAGGACCTTAAATTTTTGGTCCAAGAATTTTTGGATTGTTTTTGCTTTTGTTGGAGACTCAACTATTACGAGTTTCATTTTTTTTCAATAAGTTAATTTTATCTTTTTAACTAATTATTCTTTCTTTTGCAAAAGACGAATAGTGGAAAAGATTTTTTCTTGACAAAAATCCTTAATTAATTATAATATAGAATAGCTTTAAGTAAAGCTTTTTGCTTTTAAAGCTATCTGGGAGTAGCAAAAATTAAGTGATCCCTCCTTAACTTAATAAGTAGCTGAAAGACTTAGGGTTTTTAGGCTTATGTTTGAAGGCCCTATTCACTCGCAGGTAGCTTTAAGAACAAAAAGTTTTTTTAAAAATATTTATAGGAGAGAGATAGAATGTCTAAAGAAAAAGAAAGTATTGCGTCATCAAGAGAAAAAAGCGATATTGTTTTAGAGAAGGTCAGCAGAAAAGTACCTTCTTTTATTACGCCCGATGGAATAACAATAATTTCTCTTTTTCTTGCCTTTGTTGCCTCTTTTTTTATTTATGCTGCTGGCACTTATCAGTTTAGAATTATGCTTTTTTTTGCAGCTATAGCATTAGCATTAAGTTCTTTTCTTGATGCTTTAGATGGTAATTTGGCGAGAATAAGAAACGTTGAGAATAAGTCAGGAGATTATCTTGATCACAGCTTAGATCGTGTTGCTGATTTGGCCTTAATTCTCTCAATTGGATTAGGAGGATTTGTTAGATGGCCTATAGTGGCTTTTGCTGTAGGAGGAGTTTCTTTAACCTCGAATCTTGGATCATTGTCAAAAACAGTTGGTTTATCAAGAAACTACGGAGGACTTGGAAGAGTTTGGCGATTACTTATTATGATAATCGTACTTGTCTTGAACTCTATCTGGTGGGAGGAAATAGTTATTTTTTCCAACTCTCCAACGTTTACTTTTCTAGGATGGATGACAATATTGTTTGCAGTAGGAGGATTCAATACTGCTATACTAAGATTTTGTGACGCGCGAAAAAAATTAAAAAAAATATATAGGGATTAAAACCCTATTTTTTTTATTTACTTTTACTTGTTTTTATGATTATAATTAACTAGCAAGTTCTTTATAATAAAAGGAGGTGATTTTATTGAAGAAGGGTAGAGAGAACAAATTGGTGCTAGCAATAATGTATTTAGGTCTCGTAATTGTTTTATTAGGATGTTTCGGTCTTATCAAATCAGTACTTCTTTTGGAAATGTATTTAGTTGTTCCCAGCGTGATCATTCTTATTGTCGGTGCACTTTTCTTGCTAGCAGGAGTTTTGTCTGACTCAAAAATGTAATATTGTATCCTGGAGTAAATTTAATTACTCCAGTTTTTTATTGAAAATGTTCATTGCTTTTTGAGGCCCTTCTTTTATTACTGCCTCTACTGCTTCAATAGATTTATTTGTGATTTCTTCTAATTTTTCTTCTTCCTTTTTATTAAAAGAGGAAAGAACAAACTTTTCTGTACTGATTATTTTTTTATTTTTAGGCTTTATTCCAATTCTTACCCTGGTGAAGTTTTTTGTTTTTAACATATTTATTATAGAAAGGACTCCTTTGTGTCCTGCTGTTCCTCTTTTTTTCGATACTTTTATCTTACCGAATTCAATATCCATATCATCATGAACAACAATCATTTCTTCTGGCTTTATCTTATAATAATTTAACAAGTTCTTTATTGCTTCTCCTGATAAATTCATAAAGGTAAGAGGTTTTATAAGCTGAACCTCTTTTTTATCAAACATTCCTTTGCTAATCATTGCTTTTGTTTTTTTGTCTTCTTTCCAGGATTGGAAGTCATTTTTATTTTTGAATTTATCTAAAACTTCCCAGCCGATATTATGCCTGGTTTTCTCGTATTTTTTTCCTGGATTTCCTAAACCTATTACTAAAATCATTCTTATATTATATCACAGTAGAAAAAGAGAAGAAAAAGGGGCACTTGTTAAATTTTAGAATATTGTTATAATAATAAAACTATGAAGAATTTTCTGTCTTTTACTTTTGAAATATTAAAGATTGTTATTATTGCATTATTGATAGTGATTCCTGTTAGGTTTTTTTTATTCCAACCTTTCGTTGTAAGAGGGGAATCAATGGAGCCTAATTTCTCTGATGGCGATTATTTAATTGTTGACGAAATAACTTATAGATTTAACTCTCCTAAAAGAGGAGAGGTGATTGTGTTTGAGTCTCCAGGACCTCAGTCAAGCAGGTACATCAAGAGAGTTATTGGGCTTCCTGGAGAAACTATTGAAATAGAGGATGGAGTTATTGTTGTTTATGACCAAAAAGGAGAAAGAGTTCTTTATGAAAATAGCTATATTCCTATTAGTATAACTACTACAGGAGATATGAGAGTTTCTTTGCAGGAAGGAGAGTATTTTGTTTTAGGTGATAATCGAATAGCTTCCTTTGATTCAAGAAAATTTGGCCCCCTTAGAGAAGAAAATATTATTGGTAGAGCTTATCTGCGAGCATGGCCTTTTGATTCTTTTTCTAAAATTTATGTTCCTTCTTATTAATCTCGAATAAGTAATTTATGGTGAAGAAAAAAAAGAAAAAAGCTCAGAGTCCTTCCGGAATGCACGATGTTCTTCCTAAAGAGCAAAGGTATTTTAAAGAAGTGCATAAAGCGTTTCAGAGTTTAGCTAGGTATTATAGGTTTGGTAAAATTGATACTCCTATTGTAGAAGACGCTGATCTCTTTACAAAAGGAGTTGGCGAAGGAACAGAAGTGGTTCAAAAACAAATGTATGTATTGAAGACCAGAGGAGGGGACTTGCTTGCCTTAAGGCCAGAAGGAACAGCTCCAATAGTTAGGTCTTATATCGAACACGGAATGAAAACCCTTCCTCAGCCAGTAAAACTTTGGTATTTTGGTCCTTTCTTTCGCTATGAAAGACCTCAGGCTGGAAGGTATCGTCAATTTTGGCAAACAGGGTTAGAAGTTTTAGGAGATGGAAATCCTGTAATTGACGCTCAGGTCATTCAAATCTTCTATGAAATATTAAAGAAATTAAAGTTTGATAATCTGGTTATAGAGATTAATAGTATTGGTTGTTCTCAATGCCGACCTTATTACAAAAAACTGTTGAAGAATCATTTAAGATCATATCGCTCTTCTTTATGTAAAGATTGTCAGAAAAGATTTAAAGATAATCCTTTGAGGATTCTTGATTGCAAACAGGACAAATGTAAAGAAATTGTAAGTTCGGCTCCTCAGATTATAGATCATCTTTGTAAAGAATGTCATGGTCATTTTAAAGAAGTGTTAGAATTTTTAGACGAGTTAGAGTTGCCTTATCACCTTAATCCTTATCTAGTGAGAGGGTTGGATTATTATACTAAGACAGTTTTTGAAGTAGTGCCTAGTGACGAGGACGGTCTTCCTCTTTCAAAGAGCCTAGAAGAGGGGAAAGAAGAGGATATTTCTAAATCTCTTGCAAAGAATGCATTAGGCGGAGGAGGAAGATATGATGATTTAGCAAAAACTCTAGGCGGCAACGATATTCCTGCTTTTGGAGTAGCAGCTGGAGTAGAAAGAATAATTGAGTTAATGAAAATCAGAGATATTAGGCCTTATAAGAAAAAGAAGCCTAAAGTTTTCTTAGCTCAGCTTGGCAAGAAAGCAAAAATAGAAAGTCTTAAACTGATGGAAAAGTTTAGAAAATCTAGAGTGTCAGTTGTTACAGCATTTGATAAAGATTCTTTAAAATCTCAGCTAAAAGCTGCTGACAGGTGGGGTGTAAAATATTCGCTAATCCTTGGTCAAAAAGAAGTAATTGACAAAGAGATATTGATAAGAAACATGAAAACTGGAAAACAAACTGCAGTAGACATTGATAAAGTAGTAAAAGAAATTAAAAAAAGAATATAATGAAAGATTGCCTTTTTTGTAAAATTGCAAACAAAGAAACATCGACTGAACTGGTTTACGAAGGAGAAGAAATAGTTGCCTTTAACGATATTAATCCTTTAACTCCGGTTCATGTTTTAATTATTCCCAAAAAGCACATTGCTAGTATAAACGATGTTGAAGAAGATGATATTGAACTTATGGGAAAAATGATTTTGACAGCCAAGGAAATAGCTGATAACCTTGGTATTGCTAAAGATGGATATAAACTTCTTTTAAGAGTGGGTCGTCATGGAGGGCAGGAGATTGAGCATATTCATCTGCATCTTCTAGGAGGAGCTCCTCTTAGAGAAGATATTAGTCCTATTGATGGATATAAAAGTTAATTAAGTAAATAAAATTTATGAAGAGAAACATGGTAATAGAGGTAAACCGTAAACAAAACGAAAGCAACCAAAGTTTGATTAGACGCTTTACCAAGAGTGTTAAAAAAAGTGGTGTTTTACTTCAAGCAAGAAAGACAAGATATTGGACAAAAGAAAAGAGTGCCCAATTAAAGAAAAGAGATGCTTTGAAAAAGCAAGAACTAAGAAAGGAGTACGACAAGAAGAGAAAACTTGGACAATAATTTGTTTTATGGACCTAAGAGAGAAGATCAAAAGTGACTTGAATAATTCTTTGAAGAAAAAAGAGGAACTCAAAACCTCTACTTTAAGAATGTTAACTTCTGCTATTCTAAATAAAGAAAAAGAGAAGAGGTTAGAGCTATCTAAAAAAGGAGAGATAGGAGAGGAGGAACTTGAGGAGAAAAGCAAGCTTAATCAAGAAGAGTTAACTGAAGTTATTTTTTCTGAAGTGAAAAAGAGAAAAGAATCAGTTTCTGAATACAGAAAAGCTGGAAGAGAAGAATTGGCAGAGAAGGAAGAAAAAGAAATAGAAATTCTTTCAGATTATTTGCCAGAGCAAATGTCTGAAGATGAAATTAAAGAGATAGCGGAAAAAGTTATTAACGAGATAGGAGCATCTGGAATGCAAGACATAGGAAAAGTGATGAGTTCAATTATGCCAAAAGTTAAGGGTAAGGCTGACGGGAAAATGGTCAATGAAATAGTTAGAAACCTACTTTCTCAATAATATTTTATTATTATGTATTTTGTTACAAAGCGACGTTTCCCCAGCGTCGCCTTTATTGATTTAGGTTCTTTAGTTTGATAATATATATTTAAGCTATGATAGAAATCAATAACTTGACCACTTCTTCTATTGATAAATCTTTTATTAAGAAAGTTGCCGAAGAAGTAATAAAAGGTGAAGATAAGGAAGGAGCAGATTTGTCAATTGCGATAGTTGAATCTGAAGAGATTAAGAAAGTAAATAATAGTTATCGAGGAAAGAACGAAGTAACAAATGTTCTTTCTTTTTCTGAATCAGATGTTTCTTCTGATTATCCTGAAATTAGAAATAATCATTTGGGAGAAGTTCTGATTTGTCTTGAAAAGGTAAAGAAAGATGCTCGTGAACAAGAAATTGATCAAGAAAAAGAATTGACCAAAGTTTTAATTCACGGAATATTGCATTTATTAGGATACGACCATGAAAGGTCTGAAGAAGAAGCTAAAAAAATGGAAGATAAACAAAATTATTATCTTTCAAATATTAATTGATTAATCTTTTTGTGTTTGGCAAAAAAAATAACATTATAACAGGGCTTGATATAGGAAGTGACAAGATAAAAGTTTTAGTTGTTACAAGAGGAGAGGAAGATACTGATTTTGAAGTTTTAGCTTGTGCTACCAGACCTTCAGTGGGGGTAAGAAAAGGGATTGTTGTTAAGCCAGATGAATTAGCAGAAGAGATTAATTTATTAATAGAAGAGGCGGAAAATGCTAGTGGCCATGAAATAGATTCTGTTTTTTCTAATATTAATGGTTCTCATATTAATATTGAATCTTCTCATGGAATGATAGCAGTTTCCAGGGCTGACAGAGAGATTTCCCAAGAAGATGTAAATAGAGTTATTCAAAATGCTCAAACAGTCAGCATTCCTTCTAACAGAGAAATTCTTGATGTTTTTCCAAAAGAGTTTATTGTTGACGGAGAAGCAGGAATAAAAGAAGTCTTAGGGATGAAAGGAACTAGGCTAGAAACAGATGTACTTTTATTGTCAGTGCTTTCTCCTTATTTACAAAATTTAACTAAAGCAATTCTTAGTGCTGACCTTCAGCTTGCTGACTTAAGATATTCTTCTGTCGCAGCAGCAGAGTCAGTTTTAACAAATCAGCAAAAAGAACTCGGAGTCGCCTTAATAGATATTGGAGCAGAAACAACAGGATTGGTTGTTTTTGAAGAAGAGAAATTGATTCATTCCGCAGTGATCCCTATTGGCTCCAATCATATTACTAATGACATTGCTATTGCTTTGAAGTGCGACATTGATTTAGCAGAAAAGATTAAAAGAGAGTATGGAGTTTGCATGAGAGTGAAAAAGAAAAAGGGAAGGTATAAGAAGAAAAAAATAGAAATTTCTGACTCTCTTTCTTTCTCGGAAAAAATGCTTATTGATGTTATTGAGGCTCGTGTTTCTGAAATCTTTGACCAAGTCAACAAAGAGCTTAAAAAAATATCAAGACAAAAACTTTTACCTGCAGGAATTGTTCTTGTTGGCGGAGGATCTAAGATTTCTAAGATAAAAGATTTAGCTAAGAGAGATTTGAAGCTTCCTTGTAAAATTGGAAAGCCGAGAGGGTTTGTTGGCCTTGAAAAAGATCCTTCTCTTGCTTCTGTTTGCGGTTTAGTATCAGACGGAGAAGGGTATGAAACTGATAGAGTTTTTTCTGGTTCAAGAGGCGCAACTTCAAAAATTAAAAGATTTTTTAGAATATTTATTCCATGAAAAAAAATAAACCAAGAATAAAAGTAATAGGGATAGGAGGGTCAGGATCGAACGCTATCACTAGAATGATGGACTACGATATTTCCGGAGTAGATCTTGTTGTTATGAATACAGATGCTCAAGATATTAAATCAGCTAAAGCTGATTTGAAAATGCAGATAGGAAAAGAAGCAACTCAAGGGCTTGGAACTGGCATGGATTATAAGTTAGGAGAGAAGTCAGCGATAGAGAGCAAAGAAGAAATTGAAGAAGTTCTTAAAGACTCAGATATGATTTTTATTGCTTGTGGTCTTGGCGGAGGAACTGGTACTGGCGCTAGTCCGGTTGTTGCAGAAATTGCAAAAAAATCAGGAGCTTTAACTATTGCAGTAGTTACTAAGCCTTTTACCTTTGAAGGAAATACAAGAAAAAGAATTGCTCAGAAAGGATTAAAGAGGTTAAGAGAAAAAGTAGACACTCTTCTAGTAATACCAAATGACAAATTATTAAAGATGAAAGATAGAGATATTTTGTTAGAAGATGCTTTCTGGGCCTGCGATGAAGTTTTAAGAGAAGCAGTTCAAGGAATCTCTGATTTGATTGTTAAACCAGGAATTATTAATCTTGATTTTGCTGACATTAAGTCAATAATGAAAAATTCCGGGCCTGCTATTTTTGGAATCGGTAGAGCTACTGGATCAAAAAGAGCGACTACTGCTACCTTAAGAGCTATTAATTCTCCTTTGCTTAATTTTTCTATTAAGGGAGCTAAAGGAGTTCTATTCAATGTCGCTGGCTCAAAAGATCTTACTCTTTTTGAAGTAAATACAGTGGCAAAAATAATTACCAAAAGTGTTAATCCTCGTGCAAAGATTATTTTTGGAGCTGCTCGAGACAAAGGATTGAAAGAAGGAGAAATAAAAGTAGTTGTTATTGCCAATGGATTTAAAAGTTAATAATGAGTCTTTCTAAAATATCTTATTTCTTTTGCATTTCTTTTATAGTCGGAATAGGAATAAGCTCTTTTCTTTCTGTTAGTCAGTTAACCAAGCTGGCATTTTTTATTTTTCCGTTAATATTTTTATTCTTTATTCTTTATTTATTTAAAAAGAAAAGAAAGATAATTGTTTTTTCTTTTTGCCTTATTTTCGTTCTAACAGGAGTTCTAGTTTATCAAGCAAAAGAAATGAAAATATCTGAAAGTGGGCTGAACAAATATAGCGATCAAGGAGAAGTTATTTTAGAAGGAGTGGTTTCAGATGAGCCTGATGTTAGAGAAGATAATACGAAGATAGAAGTTGATGTTGTAAAAGTTTTTGACGAGAAAGTAAAAGGTAAGATTTTAATTACTGTTGGGCGTTATTCTGATTATAATTATGGAGATAAGCTTATAATAAAAGGGGAGATAAAGAAACCTCCGGTTTTTGATGATTTTGATTATGAAAAGTATTTGGCCAAAGAAGGAATTTACTCTGTTTCTTATTGGCCGAAGGTAGAGAAAGCATCAACTGGAGAAGAAGGTTTATTATTAGCTAAAATATATTTGTTAAAGGATAAAATGAGAAAGGTAATTCATAGAAATCTTTCTCCTCCTCAAAGTTACATCTTAGGTTCTTTAATTCTCGGAGATAAAAGTAGAATGCCTGAAAGCTTAAAGGATAAACTAAGTGTCTCTGGGTTAAGACACATTACCGCTATTTCTGGAATGCACATAGTAATTATTTCCTCTGTTTTGATGAGTTTTTTGATTGGCATTGGATTGCATAGAAAATATTCTTTTTATCTTACAATTATTTTTCTAGTTCTTTTTATTGTAATGATTGGAATGCCTGCTTCGGCTGTTCGAGCAGGGATTATGGTTGGTTTCATTCTCCTAGCTCAAAGGATAGGAAGGAGTTCTTCTTCTTTGAGAGTGATTGTTTTTACTGCTGCAGGAATTTTAACTTTCAATCCTTTGCTTTTAAGGTATGACGTTGGTTTTCAACTTTCTTTTTTAGCAGTGTTGGGAATAGTTGTTTTTTCTTCTTTCTTTGAGAAAAAAATCAAGAAGGTTTTAAATAATAATTTTTTTGGTTTGGTTAAAATTATTTCTATGACTGTTTCTGCTCAACTTTTTGTTTTTCCTTTATTAATTTATCATTTTGGTAGTTTTTCTTTAGTTACTATTTTTACTAATATTTTAGTTCTTCCTATTTTACCTTTCTTAGTTGGAATTGGTTTTTTATTTGTTCTTTCTGGCCTCTTGTTTCCTTTTTTAGGATGGATTCTTTCTTGGATTTGCTGGATGTTTTTAACTTACATTGTTTTTGTTATTAATTACTTTTATAAACTTTCTTTTTCTTCTATTGAAATGAATAGTATGCCCTTATCCTTGCTTGTTATTTCTTATTCTTTGCTTTTCCTTTCTGCGTGGTGGGTCTGGGAAAAGAAGGAGATCAAGTTTTTAAGTTATTGATATAATTATGTTATTATAAATAGATAATGGAGGAATTTTTAACTTTTCCAAAAGGTTTTTTATGGGGTTCTTCTATCTCTTCCTATCAAACAGAAGGAGGGATAGATAATTGTGATTGGTCTTATTTTTTTCCGGCAGGAAAAGCTTGCGATCATTATAATAGATATGAAGATGATTTTGATTTAGTTAAAAGATTAAACCAAAATGCTTTTCGTTTTTCTCTTGAATGGTCAAGAATAGAACCTAAAGAAGGAGAGTTTGATCAAAAAGAAATAGATCATTACAAAAAAGTATTAATAGCTTTGAGAGAAAGAGGAATTATTCCTTTCGTTACTTTAAATCACTGGACTGTCCCTGTTTGGTTCGCAGAAAAAGGGGGATGGGTTAATTCCAAATCATCAGATTACTTTTTAAATTATGCTAAGAGGGTAATAAAAGAACTTGGAAGATACTCTGATTTTTGGATAACCCTTAATGAGCCACTAGTATATGCTGGTAATTCTTATCTTAAGAAAAAATGGCCGCCTCAAAAAAGGAGTTTCTTGAAAACCTTTAAAGTAATTAGGAATTTAATTAAAGCTCATAATAAGAGCTATTCAGTGATTAAGAGTTCTGATGAAGAAAATAAGGTTTCTATCTCTAAGCACAATATTTTCTTTGATCCTTACAAGGGAAGATCAGTGAATGGTTTTTTGGCAGGTGTTTCTGATTATTTTTGGAATGATTATTTTTTAAGAAAGACAGAAGATTGCATGGACTTTATTGGTTTAAATTACTACTTTCGAAGGGGGATAAAACTTAATTGGCTTAAAAAAGAAGAAAAACCAAAAGAGAAAATTATTTCTGATTTAGGTTGGGAGATTTATCCCGAGGGAATATATCAAGTTCTGAAGGATGCCTCTTTTCTTAAAAAACCAATCTATATTACAGAGAATGGATTGGCCGATGCGGAAGATAAAAATAGGAAGAAGTTTATTAAAGATCATTTGAAATGGGTCCATAAAGCAATAGAGGAGGGAGTAGATGTCAGAGGTTACATGCATTGGTCTTTAATGGACAATTTGGAGTGGGATAAAGGTTTTTGGCCGAGGTTTGGTCTGGTAGAGATTGATTATGATACTATGGCAAGAATTCCTCGTCCCAGTGCGTTTTATTATGCTGATATTTGTAAGAAAAATAAATTAGAAATTTAGTATGTGGATTACTTTAGCAATTTTAAGTTATATTCTTTTAGCGGTATCTGCTTTTCTAGATAAGTATATTTTAGGAGGTCCTTTGCCATCTCCTAAAATGTATTCTTTTTATACGGGAGCGTTCTCTCTAGCTGTTCTTGTTTTGGTCCCAATTGGATCCTTGGTTTCTTTTGGTTTTTTGTCTCCCTTGCAAAGAATTTTTCCTGATCCTTCGGAGGTTGTTTTTCTTCCAAGCCTTCCTTTGATTATTTTAAGTTTTATCGCAGGAAGCATTTTCCTTTTTGCCCTATATTTATACTACAAAGGAGTTATTGAGTTTGAAGTTTCAAGAATTGGTCCGATCGTTGGAGCAATCATTCCTTTGTTTACCTTAAGTTTTATTTATCTCTTCACTTTTGCTCCTTTGGACCTTGGTTTCGAAAAAGAAACATTAACTTTTTATAATTTTCTTGCTTTAGCATTTTTAATACTAGGAAGTATTGCCTTGAGTCTCCAAGAGAAAAAAGGAGCTACTCTGAGAAGTCTTAAAATGGCTTTCTTTGCCTCTCTTTTCTTTGGCTTGGCTTTTGTTCTTATTAAAATGGTTTATAATTTCTTGCCATTCTGGACTGGTTTTATTTGGATTAGAATTGGAACTTTTCTTGCCGCTCTTGTTTTCTTTTTCTCTGCTGAGGTAAGAAGCAAGGTCTTTAGTGGCAAGAGAAGTTTTACAGTAAAGAAAGTAGCTTATCCTTTCTTTTTTGGGAAAGTCTCTGCTGCCCTAGCTACAGTTCTACAAAATGGAGCAATCTTTTTAGCGCCGGCTATCTTTCTTCCAATAATTAATGCCTTGTCTGGTATTCAATATATATTCTTGATCTTCCTTGCTTTTATCTTTTTCTTTAAATTTCCTCATATATTGAAGGAAGAAGTCTCTAGAAGAGTTGTAGCTCAAAAAACATTAGCAGTTTGGTTTATAGTAATGGGCTTGGCCTTTCTAGCTTTATAATATGTTTAAAAGCAAAATTAAATTATTTCTTGGGATTATTGGAATTATTATTTTGCTCTTTTTTGCCTGGCTTTTTATTGGAAAGGCTCCTGTTTCAGAAAGTATTATTTGGGGAGTTGCCTTTTCTCAGAAACAATCCCAGGATTTGGGACTAGATTGGAAAGAGAATTATTTAGCTATTTTAGATGATCTTAAAATTGATCATTTAAAAATTATTGCTTATTGGGACCTGATCGAGCCTCAGGATAATAATTATTATTTCAACGATCTTGATTTCCAGATTGAAGAAGCAGAGAAAAGAGACGCTCAATTAGTTTTTACTTTAGGAAGAAAAGTTCCTCGTTGGCCGGAGTGTCATATTCCAGAATGGGCAGAAAGGTTGGACAAGAAAGAACAGGAGCAAGCTGTATTAGATGTGATTGAAGAAACTGTTTTAAGATACAGGGATAGTGATTCTATTTGGGCCTGGCAAATTGAAAATGAACCTTTCTTTAGTTTTGGAGAATGTCCAGAAATAACAGAAGATTTTTTGAGAAAAGAGGTTGAGTTAGTTAGATTTCTTGATCAAGAAGATCGTCCGATAATTATAAGCGATTCTGGCTCAAACAGATTTTGGTTTAAGGTGGCAAGGATAGGGGACATAGTTAGTTTTAGTCTTTATAGGAAGGTTTGGTTTAATGAGTTTAATAATTATGTTAAATATCCCTTTCCTCCTGTCTTTTATTGGCGGAAAGCCCAGATTATAGATAAGGTTTTTGACAAGGAGGTTATTTGTGGAGAGTTACAGGCAGAGCCATGGGGTTCAACTCTTATTCCTTATTTGCCTTTTGAAGAACATAAGGAAACTATGGATTTAGAGAAGTTTAAAGAAAATATTAGTTTTGCGAGAAGGACAGGAATTGATCATTTTTATCTTTGGGGGGTTGAATGGTGGTATTGGCTAAAAGAGGAAAAAGGAATGCCTGGTATCTGGAACGAAGCAAAAAAATTGTAATTGAGCTATTTTAAAAAAATTGATTTTAAGGTCAAAATTGATAAAATAGTAATAGCTTTAACTCTTAATATTAAAGAATCATGCCAAAAGAAATGAGGAAAATTTTAATAATTATTGTGATAGTTGCTTTAATTTCTTCTTTGTTTGGCTTCTTTGCTGGGGCTATTTCTAGTAATTATTATTATTTAGAAATAAAAGAAAGCCTTTCTAATTTAGGAGTTGATTTTCCTGATATTTCTGGTGACGATCAGGAAGGAGAAGATTATTCTCCTGTCGTTCCTCAAGAGCAAGCTGTAATTGAAGTAGTAGAAAAAGTTTCTCCTGCTGTAGTCAGTATTATAATTACCAAGGACGTTCCGGTTGTTGAAAGATATTATATTAACCCTTTTGGAGAAGGGCTTGATATTGAAATACCTCAATATCGAGAAGAAGGAACTGAGAAAAGAGAAGTAGGAGGAGGGTCCGGATTTATTATCTCAAAAGATGGGATAGTTTTAACAAACAAACATGTGGTTGTGGATGAAGATGCTGAATATACTGTTTTTACTAAAGACGGAGAAAAGTTTCCGACAGAAGTTTTAGCAAGAGATCCTATTCAAGATCTGGCAGTTTTGCAAATTAAAGAGTCTGACAAAGAGTTTCCAGTTGTAGAGTTTGGAGATTCTTCTAAGTTAAAAATTGGGCAAACAGTCGTAGCTATCGGGAACGCTTTATCTGAATTTAGAAATACAGTTTCTGTAGGAGTTATCTCTGGTCTTGGAAGGGCGGTGACTGCTTCTGGTGGAGGAATGGTAGAAACGATAGAAGATGTTATTCAGACAGACGCAGCTATTAATAAGGGAAACTCAGGTGGTCCTTTGCTTAACTTGAAAGGAGAAGTGATTGGAATTAATACTGCTACAGTTTTAGAAGCTCAAAACATTAGCTTTGCTATTCCGATTAATAAAGCAAAAAGAGATATTGAACAGGTAAAAGAAAAAGGAGAAATTAGTTATCCTTTCCTGGGAATCTACTACACTCCTGTAACAGAAGAATTAAAAGAAGAATATGATCTTTCAGTAGATTATGGAGCTTGGGTTGGGAGAAACAAAAAGGGAGAATTGATTGATGATCCAATCTTTTCTGATTCTCCAGCAGAAGAAGTGGGGTTAAGACAAAATGATATTATTCTTCAGTTTGACGATCAAAAGATTGCTGCAGATAATCCTTTATCAGAAGTAATTTTAGATTATAATCCAGGAGATAAAGTAGAATTGAAAATTTTAAGAGATGAAGAAGAGCAAATTTTAGAGGTGACTTTAGCAGAAAGGTAAAGCTTGACTTTGTTCTTCATTTTGTTAATAAGTAATTACTATGAACGGTTCTAATTTTACTCACAAAACTCAACAAGCGATATTGAAAGCTCGTGCTATTGCTCAGAAGAAAAATCATCAGCAAGTAGATGCTTTGCATTTGCTTTTGGCGTTACTTTCTCAAAAAAGCGGAATAGTTTTAACTACTTTTCAAGAGATAGGGGTAGATGTTGAAGATTTAAAAAGAAGAACCAAAAAAGCTGTTGAAAATATTCCTCAATCCTCAAAGCCGCAGGGAATCGGACAATTTTATTTAACTCAAGACATGGGCAGTGTTCTAGAAAAAGCAAGACAAGAGGCGATGAAAATGGGGGATGAGTATGTTTCAGTAGAACATTTATTGTTAGCTTTAGTTCAGCTTGATAATAAGGCGGGAGAGGTTTTAAAGAAAACTAAGTTAGTTGGAGAAGGATTAAGTTTCGACGAGCTTGATTATGATTCCATTTTAGAAACATTAAAAAAGATAAGAGGAGGTCAGAAAATTACTGACCCTAATCCTGAATCAAAATATCAGGTTATTGAAAAATATGCTCGTAATTTAACAAAAGAAGCTAAAGCGCAAAAACTAGATCCAGTCATTGGAAGAGAGTCAGAGATTAGAAGATTAATGCAGGTATTATCAAGAAGAACAAAAAACAATCCTGTTTTAATTGGAGAAGCAGGAGTGGGAAAAACTGCTATTGTAGAAGGATTGGCTCAAAGAATAGTAAAAGGGTCTGTTCCTGAAAGTTTAAAAAATAAACAACTTATTTCTCTGGATATTGGTGCTCTAGTAGCGGGAACCAAATTCAGAGGAGAATTTGAAAATAGAATTAAAGTTTTTTTGAAAGAGCTTAGAAAAGCAAAAGATAAATATATTCTTTTCATTGACGAGCTTCATACATTAGTTGGTGCAGGAAAAGCAGAAGGGGCAGTAGATGCTTCCAATCTTCTTAAACCTGCTTTAGCAAGAGGAGAATTAAGAGCAGTTGGAGCTACAACTTCTAAAGAATACCAGAAATATATTGAAAAGGACGGAGCGTTAGAAAGAAGGTTTCAGCCAATCTATGTTTCAGAGCCTTCTGTTGAAGATGCAGTGGCTATCTTGAGAGGTTTGAAAGAAAAATATGAAGTGCATCATGGAGTTAAAATTAGAGACTCAGCGTTAATAGCAGCTGCAGAATTATCTCGTCGCTATATTGCAGGAAGGTTCTTGCCAGACAAAGCAGTTGATTTAATGGATGAAGCTGCTTCCGGCCTTCGACTTGAAATTGAATCAGAGCCCGCTGAGTTAGATGAATTAAAACAGGAAATTAATAAGCTTGAGATTGAAAAAGAAGCCTTGAAAAATGAAAAAGAAAGTAAGGCAAAGAGAAGATGTAAGGCAGTAAAAAGAAGTTTAGCTGATTTAAAAGAGAAAGCAGAAGAGATTGAAGCAAAATGGAGAGTAGAGAAGGAGTTGATTTCTAAAATTAAAGACTCAAAGAAAAAAATAGATTCTCTTTCTTCTCAGCTTGAGATGGGTCAGATCACTGATCTTCAGAAAATAGCTGAGATAAAATATGGGAAATTACCTGAATTAGAAAAAGAATTGAGTTCTGCTGAGAGGAAATTGGTTAAAGTTCAGAAAAAACATCGCTTATTAAAACAAGAAGTTACCGAAGAAGATATTGCAAGAGTTATTTCTCGCTGGACTGGCGTTCCAGTTACCAAGCTGATGGAAAGCGAAGCTCAAAAATTAACCAAGATGGAAAAGATTTTGAAGAAAAGAGTTATTGGTCAGGAGAAAGCAATTAAAGCAGTCTCTTCGGCAATTCGCAGGTCTCGAGCTGGTATTTCAGAAGAAGATAAACCATTAGGTTCTTTTATGTTTCTTGGTCCTACTGGAGTAGGTAAAACAGAAACTGCTAGAGCTTTGGCTGAATTTTTATTTAATGATGAGGCTGCCTTGGTAAGATTGGACATGTCTGAGTACATGGAGAAGCACGCTATCTCTAAAATGATTGGTTCTCCTCCTGGTTATGTCGGTCATGACGAAGGAGGTCAATTAACAGACAAGATCAGAAGAAGACCTTATTCAGTTATTCTTTTAGATGAAATTGAAAAAGCTCATCCAGAAGTATTTAATATTCTTCTCCAAATATTAGAAGATGGAAGATTGACTGATGCTAAAGGAAGAACCGCTTCTTTTAAGAATTGTATTTTAATCATGACTTCTAATGTTGGTTCCGAAAATATTAAAGAAATGAGCAGCCTTGGTTTTGGCAAGGATGATTTCAAGGGAGGTCAAGAAAAATTAAGAGAGAAGGTTTCCGAGGCTTTAAAGAAAGAATTCCGCCCTGAATTTGTAAACAGGATTGATGAAATTGTTATCTTTAACTATTTAGGGAAGCAAGAAATTAGTAAAATTGTTACTCTTGAGTTGAGGAAAGTTAAAGAAAGATTAAAAAGGAAAAGCCTCAAGCTTAAGATTTCTAGTGAAGCAAAGAAATTATTGGCCAAAAAAGGTTTTGATCCTAATCTGGGAGCAAGGCCGCTTAAAAGAGTAATTCAACAAGAAGTATTAGATCCTCTTGCCCTTAAAATAGTCTCCAGAGAGATTAAAGAAGGAGATCAGATATTCGTTGGAGCAGAAAAAGGAGAAATTACTTTCAAAGGACCAAAGGAAATTTTGAAGATAAAAGACAAAGAAAAAGTTACTGCAAATAAATAAATTAATTAAATATTTGGAATGACCAAAAATCTTCTTATAATCATTGGAGTATTTTTAACTGGGATAGTAGGTGGTATTTTCTCTGACCAGATTTTGTGGCCTTATTTTATAGAGAGGCCTCTTTTTTTAGAATATGATTTAGAGCGAAGACCAGTTTATATTACTGAAGAAAAAGAGATTCATATTGAAGAAAATGTTGCTCTTCGGGAGGCTATCAAAAAGCTGGACAAAGCTGTAGTTTTAATTAGGGCGAAAAACCTAAGTGGAACAGTTAACGGAACTGGAGTTGTTGTTACTTCAGATGGATTAGTTCTTACTGTGTCAGAGGCAGTTCCGCAGGATTCTGAGGTAACTTTAATTTCTAAAGAAAGAAGCGTTGCTGCCGAAGTTATTAAAAGAAAAGATGGTCTTGTTCTGCTAAAAGCTGAAGGCGATAAATGGTCAACGGTTGGGTTTGCAAATAGTAGTGATGTTGAGCTTGGCCAGAGAGTATTCTTTCTTGGAACATTTCTTGATAATTTAGAATTGAAGAATATAGTTAACGAGGGAATTCTGAAATATGTGACAGGAGAAGAAATAGAAACCAATATTTCAGATGAAAATATCTTGGCCGGAAGCCCACTGTTTGATTTAAAAGGGAATTTAGTAGGAATGAAAAGTATTACTCAGGATGGTACTTTTGTTGTTCCTATTTCTAAAATAAGTGAATTTTCTGGATTTTAAGTAGTATGAAAAAGAGAATTCATGCTTTTGTCTCAGGCAAGGTTCAGGGAGTGTTTTTTAGAGCGAACACGAAAAAAGAAGCTAATCATTTAAAGTTGACTGGATGGGTTAGAAATTTAGAAGATGGTAGGGTGGAATTTGTAGCAGAAGGGGAAGAGAATAATTTAGCTCGTTTGATAAAATGGGCAAAGGAAGGTCCTTCTTGGGCAAAAGTTGATGATCTCCGAATAGAATGGAAAGAATACGAAGGAGAATTTAATTCTTTTAAAATTAAAAAATAATAATTTATTTAAATGGCTATTACATTAGAAGAGGTCAAAAAGAACGAACAAATATTAGAATTCATTAAGCAGACCAGAGATGCTTTGGCAGCTCTTTCCTTTACAGATCATGGTCTAAGTCATGCAAATTTTGTGACAGAGAGAGCTCAGGAAATAGCTGAGGCTATTGGGTTAAATAAAAGAGAAAAAGAATTAGCTGCAATTTCTAGTTTTTGTCATGACATGGGAAACTTTCTTAGCAGAAGTAATCATAATTATTTAGGAGCTCTTCTTTTTCATCAAGTTTTTAATGGTGAGTTTAAACCAGAAGAGATGGCAATTATTATGCAATCGATAACTAATCATGATAGAGGAGATATGGCTCTTACTAATAATGTTTCTGCGGTTACTATCTTGGCGGATAAATCTGATGTTAGAAGATCTCGGGTAATAACAGAAGACATGGAAGAGATTAGATCTGATATTCATGACAGGGTTAATTATGCGACCAAGGAAAGTGAAGTCAGGGTTGATAATAAAAATAAAAGAATTGACTTGGTATTAAAGATTGATACTGGTTTTGTTCCAGTTATGGAATATTTTGAGATTTTTACTGATAGAATGGTTTATTGCAGAATAGCAGCAGAATTTCTTGGCTATAACTTTGGTTTAGTTATTAACGATTTTAAATTACTCTGATTTTTGTTAATAAACAAAAAGCTTTTACTTTAGTCGAGCTATTAATTGTAATAGCGATTATTGGAATTATTTCGAGCGTTGTTTTAGTTTCTCTTTCTGGTGCGAGATTTAAAGCAAGAGATTCTAAAAGAAAAACAGATGTCTCTCAAATTGGGAGAGTGCTGACTTATTCTTGTTATCTTCCCGATGGTGGAGCAGGGGAGTATGATCTTGTTTCTTTGGCAGAAGAATTGATAGCAGAAAATCCGAAATATGAAAAGTATCTTTCTGATCTTCCCCGGGATCCAAAGACAGGAACAGAAGCTGAATCGAAATATATTTATGTTGTTGACGGAACAGGAGACAATTGTGCTATCTATGCTAATCTTGAGAATCCAAACGAATCAGTAAACTTATCAAACACTTCTCCTGACCCAGGAGGAGGAACAGGGGTTTTTGAGGCAAATAGCCCTGGTTGGAATGGAACCCCTCTTTATTTTCAATATGCTAATTAATAATTATGAGAAGAGAAGAAGCTTTAGCATTAGTTAAACAAAATATTTTTAGCAAAAATTTAATAAGACATTGCTTGGCAGTAGAAGCGGTAATGAGGTCTCTTGCTCGTCATTTTGATAAAGATGAAGAGAAATGGGGGTTGGCTGGCCTTGTTCATGATATCGACTGTGAAATGACGAAGAGAGACCCTGACAGGCATTCTTATGTAGGGGCAGACATGTTGCAGGACTTAAGAGTTGACGAAGATGTTGTTTCTGCGGTAAAGACTCATAATTACAAGCATGGAATAGAACCAAAGACTTTAATTGAAAAAGCATTATTTGTTTCTGATCCGATAACTGGTTTAATTGCTGCTTCGGCCTTAGTTTTGCCTTCGAAAAAATTAGAAGATCTTAAAGTTGAGTCAGTTTTAAAAAGGTACAAAGAAAAAGCTTTTGCCAAAGGAGCTAATCGAGAAGTTATTTCTCGATGCGAGGAATATCTCGGATTGAGTTTAGAAGAATTCGTAAAAATATCTCTTGAAGCAATGAGGGGTATCTCTGATGATTTAGGACTTTAATTTATGTTAATCAAAGTAAAAGTATTTCCTGGATCTAAAAAAAGAGAGATAATTAAAAAAGAAGAGGATGAATTTTTAGTTAAAATAAAAGAGAAGCCGAAAGAGGGAAGAGCGAACAAAGAGCTTTTTATTATTTTATCTAATTATTTTAATATTCCTGAAAATAAAATTAGAATAATTAAAGGTTTAAAGAATAGAAATAAAATTTTTGAAATTATTGATCTATGAGTTCTCTGTACGTAATAAATCTTAGAGGAGAAAAAGAACCTTTTTCTTTCCAAAAAGTTTATGAGTCAGCTAAAAGAGTTGGTGCTTCTAAAGAATTAGCTAAGAAGATAGCGGGTACTATTGAAAAAGAAGCAAAACCAGGAATCAAGACAGCTGAGATATATAAAAGAGTAAAAGAGCTTTTGTCTGAAAAAGAACTTAAGCCCGCTCTTAAGTTTTCTTTAAAAGAGGCTATGAAGAAGCTTGGTCCGACTGGATTTCCTTTTGAAAAATATATAGGGCAGGTTTTTTCTTCAAGAGGGTTTAAAGTAAAGCTTAATCAAATAATAGATGGTTATTGTTGTAGTTATGAAATAGATTTTTTAGCTGAAAGAGGAGATGTAGTCCTTATTGGAGAATGTAAGTACAGAAGCGATCCCGCAGGAAAGGTAGATTCAAATGTAGCTTTAATGAATTATGCCCGATATCTAGATATTAAAAAAGGAAGTGCTTTTAAGGACAGTACTGTAGAAAGTATCTTAGTTACTAACTCTAAGTTTACAGAAAAGGCTGCCAAGTATTCTGGTTGCGTCGGAGTTGAGCTTCTTGGTTGGCGTTATCCTAAAAAGAAAGGGCTGGAGCTTCTAATAGAAGAAAAGAAAATGTATCCTATTACCGTCCTTCCTTCTCTTAGGGACGACGTTGCTAATATTTTTGCCAAGAAAAGAATGATGATGGCAAAAGATATCTTGGGAATAGATATTAAAAGTTTTTCTAAGAAAACTAGAATTCCCCAAAAAACATTGAGAAGTTTGAGAAAAGAAGCAGAAGCTTTGTTGAGTTAACTTTAATTTTCGTTATTTTCTTTGATATAATAGAAAAATGGCAAAAAACAAAAAAGAAGAAAAAATTTGCTTGGAAGAAAAAGAAATTAAAAGGCTTAAGAATGAACTTAAAAGCCTTTTAGATCTTTTTAATAGTATTAATGATGCAATAGTTTTTATAAACAAGGAAAGGAAGATTGTGAGAGTGAATGAAGCCTTGTGTAGAATAGGAGGGTACGAGGAAAAAGAAATTGTTGGTCATAAGATAAAAGACTTGGCTTTAAAAGGAATGATTTCTCCTAAAAGTTTGCCCAAGATAATGAAGGGCTTGGCAAAAAGGTTCTTAGGAGAAGAAACTTCTCCTTACGAAGTTGTTATGAAAAAGAAGAACGGGGAAGAGATTAATGTTGAAATACACGCATCTCCTCTTGTAAAAGAAGGAGAGGTCGTGGGAACCGTGGCTGTACTTCGAGATACGAGCGAAAGAAAAAACTTTGAAGAAATATTAAAGAAGAAAAATGAAGATTTGGAAAGACTAAATCAGGCAATGATAGGAAGAGAGTTAAAAATGATTGAATTAAAAGAAAGAATTAAAGAACTTGAGAAAAAAATAGAAGAATAATCTTTTGTTATAAATAAAGATAAAACCCTGCGGTTAGGCAGGGTTTTTTATTTCAAGACTTTTATTTTAAATAAAGTGAATTACTCTTCTTCGTCAAAATCTTCTTCCTCGTCTTCTTCGTCTTCTTCGTCTTCATCTTCTTCGTCAAAATCTTCTTCCTCGTCTTCTTCGTCTTCTTCGTCGTCATCGTCATCAAAATCTTCGTCCATTCCTTCGTTAAAATTTTCTTCCATATTTTCTTCATCAAAAGAAAAGAAATTATATAATTCTCTTTCCATATTTTTTTATTTTTTCAAGAAGAAATATTTTCTATTTAGCGACCTTTAACAGAATTATATTTTTCTTAAAAAGTATGTCAAGTCCCTTTTACCCTTTGGATAACTTTTTTCTTTTTTACTGGTAGTTATGATAAAATGAAATTATAGTCAAAAACTTATTCTTTGAACATCTAAAAGGTTTAAGGTGGTTAAAATTATTTTAAATAAATATGAGAAAAGATATAGATAGTAAAATAGCAATAGCGGTTTTGATAGTTCTCTCAATGGCTATTGCTGTTTATGTTTTCATTGGGTTTGAAAATCTTAATTTTTCAAATCTAACTAAAGTAGTTAGAGATATAATTAATCGTCCTCAATTTACAACAAGTGAAATAGAGGAGATTGCTAGTTTTTCTTCTGAGGAAGATTTCAAGAATTGGCTTCAAGAGGCTAGCATGGATAGCGCTTCTTACGGATCTGGCTTTATTTCTTCGGCAAGAGGTCGCTCCTTTGGTGATGATATGGTAATGGCACCCCCTTCATTGGAAGAGAAATCAATTAATGGCGATGGGCTTGGCGGCGGAGAACCAGAAAGAGTTTCTGGAACAAACGTTCAAGTTGAAGGAATAGACGAACCAGATATTGTAAAAACAGATGGAAAAGAAATTTATTTTTCTTCCGGAAGAATTTATTACCCTGTTTTAGAAAGAGGGATTGCTCCTTCTCAAAGGGGAGGGATTAATCTTGTAAATGCTTTTCCTCCAGAAGAGTTGGAAATTGATTCGGAAATTGATAGGAGCGGAGAGATGCTTTTAGTTGATAATAAGCTAATAGTATTTTCCGGAGGAGATGTTTTAGGCTATAACGTTTCTAATCCAGAATCTCCAGAGAAAGAATGGGACTTAGAATTAAAATCAAGAACTTCTTTGGTAGAAGCTAGAGTGTATAATGGAAAGATTTATCTTGTAACCAAAACAAATATTGATACTTATCATCCTTGCCCGATAAGACCTCTTGCTATAGACGGAATTGATTTTGAGATTAAATGTAATAGCATCTATCATCCAGTTGACCCTGTTTCTGTTGACGTGACTTATAATGCTTTTGTTCTTAATCCTACAACTGGAGAAGTTGAGAAAAGTATTTCTTTTGTTGGATCTTCAGGCCAGTCACTGGTTTACATGTCTCAGGAGGGAATTTATGTAACTTATTATTACTACGGGGATTATGTTAAGTTTATGTCTGATTTCTTTAGAGAAGAATGTAGTGATATAATTTCCGATCAGGTGATCAGA
Source organism: uncultured Candidatus Saccharibacteria bacterium (assembly GCA_964607015.1). Taxonomy (GTDB): domain Bacteria; phylum Patescibacteriota; class Minisyncoccia; order Minisyncoccales; family JAGGXC01; genus CAYUNN01. The sequence goes on along the minus strand of CAZSHN010000001.1, from coordinate 3,245 downwards.
AAATTGGAGAAATTAGAAGGATACGATATTAGCAATGCAGCAAAGATGACAGAATTCCAGGTTATTATTAACAGTTACTTTAATTCTTTAGATGATGATGAAAGATTAAAGGTAGAAAATGATATTACTAACCGAATGGATGATTATTACAAAGAACACAAAAGAGAATTAGAAAAAACTGGGATAGTGAAAATTGGTTTAGACGAATTCAATATTACAGCCTCAGGAAATGTTCCAGGAAGACCTCTTAATCAGTTTTCTCTAGATGAATATCAAGGAAATTTGAGAATAGCTGTTACTGTTGGTGATGGTTGGTCAATGATTGGCAGGCTAGGGGATTCAGCTAACGATGTTTACGTTCTTAATGACAAGTTAGAAGCAATAGGGGCTGTTACTGATTTAGGTCTTACTGAAAGAATATATTCAGTGAGGTTTATCCAGGACATGGGCTATCTGGTTACCTTTAGGCAGATTGATCCTTTTTACGTTTTAGACTTATCTAATCCTAAGAATCCTAAAATGGAAGGAGAATTAAAGATCCCTGGTTATTCTTCTTATCTTCACCCAATTACTGGGGACAAGATATTGGGAATAGGGAAGGAAGGTTCTCAAGTAAAGATATCTTTATTTGACGTTAGCTCTCCTAAAGATCCAAAGGAAATTGATAAATATCTCTTGAAAGAGTATTGGTCTGATATATTAAACACTCATCATGCTTTCTTGTTAGACAAAAAACACGAAGTATTCTTTTTGCCAGGGAATCAAGGCGGATATGTCTTCTCTTACGAGGAGGATTTCCTTGATCTAGAAAGAGTGGTGAGCGGAGTAAGATCAAGGAGAGCGATCTATATTAACGATTATCTTTATGTGATAGGAGATAATGAGATCGTTGTTTTGAATGAAGAAGGATGGGAAGAAGTTAATAATTTAGAATTATAATTAATTTAATATAATATGAATAAAAAAAATATTATTCGAATAATTTTAATTATTGTTCTGATTGTTTTAGTCGGAGCAGTATTATTTGTCTTTAAAAATAACAACGAAGACAAAAACAATGTACCAGATAACGGAGAGGTTACTATTGATTGGAAAACTCCTTCTTATCTCCTTGCTCATGAAGAATTAATGGGAGGAGAAGTTTCTGTTAAGGGTATTGCTCAAGCAAGTGAAGACGTTGTTTGTCAAGAAGGGGTTTGTTCTGCCCCTCTTGTTTTAAAAGGAGAAGAAGGAGAAATAGAAATAGGAGGAGTATATGAAGGAAAAAGAGTTGAATGTTCAGGTGATTCTTCTAATTTGGAATGCTATCCTTTAGAGAAAGGAAAAGATTATATAGTTACTGGATTGTGGATGGACCTTGAGCTAGATATTGGTTCTTTTCAGGAATATGAAAAATAATTTTTAAACGCTTATGTATCTAGGTATTATCTTAGCTGGTTTTGGCGGGGGAGCGATAAGAGGATTGGTTGGATTTATTAAGCACCAGTTTTCTTATAAAGAAGTTGAATTTAAGCTTCCTTATTTTATAAGCATGATGGTTCTTTCTGGAATTGTTGGCTTGTTGGCCGCTGTTAGTGTGAGAGAATTAGGATTTACTTTTCTAGGAGCGTTTAGTCCTGCCTTATCTTTCATAATTGGATATGCTGGAGGAGATTTTATAGAAAACATTTACAAAATTATTGTAAAGAAGCCAGACCTTTATTCTTTTCCACAGAAAGAAAAGGAAAAAGAAGATTAGTAGTTGTGGATAACTTTTCTTATTTCCTGTCTCTCTTTGAATTTTTAGTTTGCAAATAATAAATTAAATAGTAAAATAAAGAATCAAAACAACATAAGGTTTTCCTTATGTTTGTTAATTAAAAAGAAAATAATAATAAAAAAATATGTTTGATAATCTTAAAAAAATGAAGCAACTCAGAGAACTTAAAAGTTCTCTGGCAAAAGAAATGATAGAGATAGAGAAGGAAGGAGTCAAGATAAAGATGAACGGAAATATGGAGGTAGAAGAAATAAGTTTGAACAGTGAACTGGAGAAAGAAAAACAGGAAGAGGTTGTAAAAGACTGTTTTAATGATGCAATCAAGAGAATCCAAAGACTATTAGCAGAAAAAATGATGCAGATGTAGGCTTATGGAAGTTTTTAATCCGAAGAAAGTTAAAAAAGCAGAAATAATAGTAGGTATTCCTTCCTACAATGAAGTTCGAACAATTGGTTTTGTTGTCGAGCAGGTTGCTAAAGGTCTTGAAAGGTATTTTCCGGACAAAAAAAGTGTAATAATCAATGTTGACAATAATTCTCCTGACGGAACAAGAGATGCTTTTTTCAGAGCCAAGTCAAATATTCCTCTGATTTACGCAAGTTCTTCGCCAGGAAAAAAGGGTAAAGGGTTGAATTTTTACAACCTTTTTTCTTTGTTTAAAGATTTAGAAGCAAAGACTGGGCTAGTTGTTGATGCTGATTTGAAAAGTATAAGGCCAGTTTGGGTCAAAAAGATGATAGAGCCGATTGAATCGGGTTATGGCTATATCGCTCCTTTCTATAATCGAAAGAAAGACGATGCAACTATTACCAATAATATTGTCTACCCGCTTCTTTATGGATTGTTTGGAATAGATATTCGTCAACCAATTGGAGGAGAATTTTCTTTCTCAGATAAGTTGGTTGATATTTGGATGGAAAAAGAATGGGTAGATACCACTTATCAGTTTGGAATAGATGTTTTTATGAGCTTGAATGCTGTTTTGTCGGGAGAAAAGTTGGGTCAGGTTGATTTGGGGAGAAAAGTTCATAAACCTAGTACTCCTAATCTAGGCCCGATGTTTATTCAAGTGGTTGAAACAATGTTTAAAGAATTGAAGGATAATTTGGAAGAGATAAAGAAAGTAGAGGAGGTAAGAGAGATTCCTGTTATTGAAGGAAAGAAGGTTATTGAAATACCAAATTCTGTTCCTACCTATGATAATTTCAAGCACTTATTCAAGGATGAATTTGATTTGAATAAAAAATGGTTCAAAGAATGTCTTTCTGGCGATAAATTAGCGAAATTGGAAGAAATGAAAAAAGACAATAATCCTAAGATTGATTCAAGGATGTGGACAGAGATAATGTATGATTTCCTTTGCTGTTTTGACCCAAAGAAGGATGCTAAGCTTGTCGAAGCTCTCAGGTGCCTCTATTTCGGCAGAGTAGCTTCTTATTTAGCAGAAGTGGCTAATTTATCTCCTGATGAATCAGAAGAAAGAGT